>JAIEPT010000144.1 GCA_019748295.1 Gemmataceae bacterium
ATGGTCGCCAACCCTGGGCTTTGCTGGAGAACGCTTTCAGCGTTCGCGGTCCGTCCGCACGAACTTATTGCCGCACACGCGCGAAACGCGAAAGCGGCGGGGAAGTTGCATGGAGATTGCCCCCGCGTTATGATCCAAGGTGATTCGATTCGTTCCGAATCGGATTATCCAGGGGGGATTTCTGATGTTTACCTTTTGGGACAAAGCCCAGTCGTATTGCGACGGGCTCTCGCGACGCAACTTTCTGCAAGTCGGCGCGTTCGGCGCCGGCCTCACCTTGGCCGACATGCTCCGCGCCAAGGCCAATGCCGCAGCAGTCGGCCGGCCCACGCGGGCGAAGTCGGCGATCATGATCTACCTGCCGGGCGGTCCGTCGCACATGGATATGTACGACCTCAAGCCCGACGCGCCAGCCGAATTCCGCGGCGAATTCAATCCAATCCAAACGAATGTTCCCGGCGTGCAGATCTGCGAGCACTTCCCGCTCCAGGCCCGCATGTGGGACAAGCTCTCGTGCATCCGCTCCATCATCTCGGTCGATGAACACTCCGATTCCGCCGTGATGACGGGCAAGAGCCAACGCGAGAATATGACCGCCAACCACCCGTCGTTCGGGTCGGTGGTTTCCCGTGTTCGCGGCGATCAGGCCAATGTGCCCCCCTTCGTCAGCCTTCGCGGTTCGACACGCGGGACCGAACCGGGCTTCCTCGGCATCTCGCACCGGCCCTTCAGCCCCAGCGGTCCGGGAATCGAGAATCTGCGGATGCCCAGCGGCATGTCGGCGGATCGTTTGCAACATCGCCGATCGATGATCGAGACGTTTGACGGAATACATCGCGAACTCGACAACAACGTCGCGGGTCTCGATGCGTTCACCGCTCGCGCGTTCGACATGATCTCTTCGGGCGGCGTTCGCGCGGCGCTCGACTTGACCAACGAGCACCAGGCCATCCGCAGCCGTTATCAGGGCGTCGAGCAGTTCCTCACCGCTCGCCGACTGGTTGAAGCGGGCGTGGGTTGCGTGACGCTGTCGATCGGCGGATGGGATACGCACGGCCAAAACTTCCAGACCCTGCGTCGGCAGCTGCCGCAAGTCGACAAAGGCGTGGCCATGCTCGTGCAAGACCTGCATGATCGCGGACTCTCCGACGACGTCGCCGTCGTCATGTGGGGCGAGTTCGGCCGTACGCCGCGCGTGAACGGCAATGCGGGCCGCGATCACTGGGCGCCCGTGATGTCGGCCATGGTGGCCGGCGGCGGCATGAAAATGGGACAGGCGATCGGAGCGAGCACGCCGCGCGGCGAACGCCCGCAAGACCGCCCGTACCGCGTGGCCCAGGTGCTTTCGACGCTCTACCGCGCCGTCGGCATCGACCCCGCCAATACGTTCCCCAACCAAACCGGACGCCCGGTCTACATCCTCGACGACCGCGAACCCGTTCGCGAACTGCTGTAAGAACCAGCCGCCAAGCCCCGGGGTAAGCGCAGCGCACCCTGGGGATCCAACCCGCTGTCTGATCCCCAGGGTGCGCTACCGCTTACCCTGGGGCTTGCTTGCCCCACCTGAAATTCGTTTCGCGCCGCTCTTCTCGGAGATTCGCCATGAACGCACGTTGGCTTTGCTGCGTGCTCGTCGCCCTCGCGCCGGTTGTCGCCCGCGCTGAGGAGCCGGCCAAAAAGGCCGTCCCTTCCGATACGATCGCCCTGCCCGCCCCTTCCGCCGTCATGGCGCTCGAAACGTATCCCAAGTCGATCAAGCTCATCGGCTCCGACGATTCGGCTCAACTCATCATCACGGGTCAGCTTTCCGCAGGCGGATCGCAGGACCTCTCCGGCGATGTGAAGTACGAAATCGCCGACGCCAAGATCGCCCGCATCACGCAAGGCGGCCGCATCCTGCCGCTGGCGAACGGCAAGACGACCATCACCGCTCGCTATGGCGACAAGGCCGCTACCCTTGATGTCGAAGCGGAATCGATGGACGTCGCGTTGCCGATCAACTTCGCGAATCACATTGTTCCGATCTTCACCAAGCTCGGCTGCAACAGCGGCGGATGCCACGGCAAATCCGGCGGGCAGAACGGCTTCGCCCTCTCGCTGCTCGGCTTCGTACCGGAACTCGATTACCAGACGTTGACCAAGGAAAACCGCGGCCGCCGTGTTTTCCCGTCCGCACCCGACAGCAGCATGCTGGTCCTGAAGTCGCTCGGCATCATGGCCCATGCGGGCGGCCGACGCATGGAAGCGGGGTCCGATGAGCACAAGATCGTGCGTCGCTGGATCGCCGCCGGCATGCCCCTGGGCAGCGAGCAGGATCCCGTTGTTGCCAAGATCAGCATTTATCCCGAACAGCGGATCGTGCATCGCAGCAATCGCCAGCAGTTCGCCGTCTTCGCCCATTACAGCGATGGCCGCGTCTTCGATGTGACGCAGCGCGCCCAGTACGAGAGCAACGACACCGATATCGCCATGGTGGATGGAGCCGCCCTCGTCCGCTCGCTTGAAGTTTCCGGCGAAGCCGCGATCATGGCCCGCTACCAGGGACATGTCGCCACCTTCCGCGCCACGGTGCCGCTCGGCGTCAAGACTCCGGAATTCGCGTTCGAGAAGAAGACGCTGGTGGACGAACACACGCAGCGCAAATGGAAGGAACTCGGCATCGTTCCGTCCGACCTGGCTTCGGATGAAATCTTCCTTCGTCGCGTCTTCCTCGACCTGACGGGCACACTGCCGACGCCGGACCGCATCAAGGCGTATCAGGCGGACAAGAACCCCAGCAAGCGCGACGCGCTGATCGATGAGCTGACCGACAGCCAGGAATACGCGTACTACTTCGCCAATCGTTGGGCCGACGTCCTCCGCGTTCGCCGCGGCAAGGATCAGAACAACACGCGGGCCTACGGCACCTTCGCGTTCCATACGTGGATCCGCGACAGCATTGCCCGCGACAAGCCGTACGACCAGTTCGTCCGCGAAATCGTAGCCGCCCTCGGCGACGAGACGAAAAGCCCGCCCACGATGTGGTATCGCGATCTGCAGAAGCCGGAGCAGTTCGTCGATGATGCGTGCCAGCTTTTCCTCGGCGTCCGCATGGCGTGCGCTCAATGCCACCACCATCCGTACGAGAAGTGGAGCCAGGACGATTACTGGGGCATGGCCGCGTTCTTCGGCCAAGTGGGCCGTAAGCTGACGCCGACTCCGGGCCTCATGGTGCAGAACGCCAATCAGAATCGGCCGGTCATCTTCAACAAGGGGACCGGCAACGTCATCAACACGCGGACCGGCAAGGCCGCTCCGATCCGTGCCCTCGACGGTCCGGAAATCAAGGTGGCTCCCGGCGACGATCCGCGGCTGCATCTGGTCGATTGGATGACCGCGAAAGAGAACCCGTTCTTCGCCCGCGCCGTGGCCAATCGCTACTGGGCGCATTTCTTCGGCAAAGGCATCGTCGATCCCGTGGACGACATGCGGGTGACGAATCCGCCTTCGAACCCGGAGTTGCTCGACGCTTTGGCAAAGGACTTCGTCGACCATGGTTTCAGCCTGAAGCACCTGGCGCGGACGATCGCCAAGAGCCGAACGTATCAGCTCAGCGCGATGCCGAACGAGTTCAACAAGAACGACAAGAAGAGCTTCGCCCGGTTCTACCCGCGCCGCATGACGGCTGAAGTGCTGTACGACGCGGTATCGCAAGCGACCGACAGCCCGGCCGCGTTCCCCGGTTTGCCCAGCGACAAGCACGCGCCGACACGGGCGATCATGTTGCCGGACGAAGGCATTGCGTCGTACTTCCTCGACGTGTTCGGCCGGCCGCAGCGCATCAGCGCTTGCGAATGCGAACGCGTCGGCGACGCCAACCTCGCCCAGGCCTTGCACCTTTTGAACTCGAAAGAAGTGCAGGACAAAACCGCTCGCCCCAGCGGCCGTGCGGATCGCCTGTCGAAGGACAAGCGAGCGGATGGGGACAAGATCGACGAAGCGTTCCTGTGGGCGCTCGGCCGACTTCCGACCGCCGACCAACGGCAATCCGCGCTCAGGCACATCGAGGCGAATGCTTCCGATAAGCGTCAGGCGTATGCCGACGTCTTGTGGGCGCTGGTGAACACGAAGGAGTTCATCCTCATTCAGTAGGCTATCGCGCGGACAAACGAAATTGGCCCCCAAGCCCCAAGGTAAGCGCTAGCGCACCCTGGGGATCAGACCGCCGACAGCGTGCATCGCCGACGCATCTTGTCGCGGGTCTGGATCCCCAGGGTGCGCTGCGCTTACCCTGGGGCTTGATGCGTTTCATGATGTTGAGGGATCCATGCGAGCAAGTGCCGTCATCCTGCTGTTTGCCGCATTCGCAGGCTTTCTCGCGAAGGGCATCGCGCAGCCGAAGGCGGCGATCGATCTCGGCAAGGAGTTGCCGCGGATTGCGCCGAAGGAGCCGAAGGACGCGGTCAAGACGTTTACGATCGCGCCCGGTTTCCGCATCGAGCTGGTCGCATGCGAACCGCTGATCCGCTCCCCGGTCGCGATCGATTTCGACGAGGACGGCCGGCTCTATGTCGCCGAGTTCCCCGAATACAACCTGCACGACGATCCGACATTCAAAGAAAAAGGCTGCATCAAACGGCTCGAAGACGCCGACGGCGACGGCGTCTTCGACAAGGCGACGACCTACGTCGATAACCTCCCCGCCCCGACCGCGGTCGGCTGTTGGGACGGAGGCGTTTTCGTCGGCTCGGTGCCGAATCTTCTCTACTGCAAGGACACCGATGGCGACGGCAAGGCCGACATCCGCGAGACGGTGCTGACCGGCTTCGAGCGCGACAAGGCGGGCGAAGCGATGCTCAATTCGTTTCGCTGGGGGCTCGATAACCGCATCCACATTTCGACCAGCCTCGCGGGCGGATCGGTTCGGCCCAGCAATCATCCCAAGGAAGAGCCGACTTCGGTGCGAAGCCGATTTTTGATTTTGGATCCGCGAACGCGGAAGTTCGAGACGACGACGGGAGCCGGGCAGCACGGCATGTCGATGGACGACTGGGGCGAGAAGTTCGTCTGCGACAACAGCAACCCGATCCATCATATTCTCTACGACGGCCGATACGCCGCCCGCAACCCGTATCTCGCCGCGCCACCCGTTGCGGCAAACATTCACGATCAGGCGAGCGAGCCGAAGCTGGCGCGAACGAGCGATTTCGAGCCCTGGCGCGTCGTCCGCACTCGGCTTCGCATGGCGGGCCAGGTGAAAGGCCCGACCGAGGGGGGCCGAGTCGGCGGGCATTTCACCGGGGCGACGGGCGTTACGATTTATCGCGGCGATGCGTTTCCCGAGGAATGCCGCGGGCAGGCATTCGTCGGCGAAGTATCGAACAACCTCGTGCACCGGATGAACCTGAAGCCGAAGGGAACAAGCTTCGTCGCCTCACGAGCGGATGCCGGTCGCGAGTTTTTGGCCTCCAGCGACAACTGGTTTCGCCCCTGCCAATTCGCGAATGGGCCGGATGGGTGTCTCTATGTCGTCGATATGTATCGCGAGTTGATCGAGACCATCGTATCGATCCCGCCCGAGATCCTGAAGCATCTGCATCCCGAATCCGGCGTGGACCGCGGCCGCATCTGGCGGATCGTTCCCGAGGGGCACAAGCGTCGCCCGTTGCCGCAGCTGAGCAAAGCAACGACGGCGGAATTGGTGGCGTTGCTCGACCATCCCAACGGCTGGCATCGCGATACGGCCTCGCGTCTCCTTTATCAGCGGCAAGATCGCATCGCAATTCCGCTGCTTGCGAAACTTGCGAAGGAAGCAAGCACGCCTCAAGGAAGAATGCATGCATTGCGTTCGCTGGAGGGGCTTGCCGGCCTAAAGGCGGAAGCGCTCATGACCGCTCTGGGCGACCCGCATCCTCGTGTCGTGGAACACGCGATTCAATTATGCGAAAAGCTGACCGATCACCCGGCTTTGTTTTATGCTCTTGCAAAGCGAGTGATCCAGGCGCCGGCAATCGAGTCCCGCATCATTCGCCAAGGGATTTGGACGCTTGGGCAAAGCGATACGCCGGACTCGCTCGAGAACCTGGGGATGATCGCGGCAAAGCCGTGGGACGACCCCGCGATCCGATTCGCGATTCTCACGTCTGCGAAAACTCGGCCCGGCTCGCTTGCCCAATCGTTGTTGCGGCGACGGACCTTTCGCATCACGGATTCGGGAAACAAACTACTGCTGGATTTGGCTGCGATGGTCGGGCTGGCGGGACAAGACGACCAAACGTCCTTGTTTCTGGAAGCCGTCGAGGAATTGCCGAAGGATCAGCCGCAGCATCGCGATTTGTTGGCGATGCTCATTGCGAAATCTCCTCCGGCTGCCCGAACGAAACTGCAGTCCGCATCGGTGCAAGCTGTGCTGAAGAAGATGACGGCGGACGCGAAGCGCGTGGTCCTCGATGCGAAGCGATCCCCCGCGGATCGCGCCGCGGCGGCGCGCAATCTTCGGCTCGAATCCTTCGCCAGCGCGAAGCCCTTGTTCGTGCAACTGCTCGATCCGCGCCATCCGGAGGAAGTGCAGAAGGCGGCCCTTGATGCGATCGGCAGCAGTAATGACGCCGATGCGGCGATCGTCATTCTTGACGCATGGAGCGGGCTTAGTCCCAAAGTTCGCGCGGCCGCCGCCGAGACCTTGCTGTCGCGGCCCGCATGGATCGGCGCCTGGCTCGACGCCTTGGAAAAAGGCCGCATCAAGACGAGCGAAGTCGATCCCGCTCGCGTGACGCTGCTTCGGCAAACCGGCGATGACGCGGCGAAAACGCGCATCGAAAAACTTTTCGCAGGCAATGCGCTTTCCAAGCGAGTCGACGTCATCGCGGCGTACAAGCCCGCACTCGACCGCAAGGGGGATATTGCCAAAGGGCGCGAGGCTTTCCGCAAGCACTGCGTCGCCTGCCATCGCCTTGAAGGCGTCGGCGAGCAGATCGGCGCGGAGCTAACCGGCATTCAGGATCGTGGGGCCGAGTTTCTGTTGCTCAACATCCTCGATCCCAATCGCGAGGTGCTGCCGAAGTTCGTCGCCTATCAAGCCGTGACGGATGCGGGGCGCACCATCAGCGGCATGATCCAGTCTGAGACCGCCACTAGCGTCACATTGCGCCGTCCGGACGGCACGAGCGAAACCATCCTTCGCGCCAATCTCGAATCGCTGCGCAGCACCGGCTTGTCGTTCATGCCGGAAGGGTTCGAGAAGCAGATCTCGCCGAACGACATGTCCGACCTGATTGCGTATTTGCTTTCGGCTCGATAGAGCTTGACTTCGTCATTCGAATTGCAGTTCGGGCGAGGGGCGGGTGTCGGCTTTCAATAGCTGCCGCATTTGGGCGAGCGCGTAGTCGTTCAGTTCCTGGGTGTTCGAGGCGACGCAATCGGCAGGGACGATCAGTTGCAGATCCCGCATGTAAGCGTCGTTGGCGGTGAAGAGCACGCAGATGTTTGCGGCCACGCCCGTCAGCACCAAGGTTCGCACGCCCAAGTAGTTGAGGAGAATGTCGAGGCTTGTCGAAAAGAATCCTGAGTGCTTCGGCTTCAGCACGAAGTAGTCGTCCTTCTCCGGCTGCAAAATCTCCGCAAGAACCTTTCCGCGGACGTCGTCGTGGAGGCAGTGATCCACCTGAGCATTAAAGTCGGATCGCCAACGGCCGAAGTTGTCGTTGACGAAAATGACGGGAATGTCGGCTTGGCGGGCTCGCTCGCATAGCGCCCTGATGCGATGGGCCATGGGCAACGCGAACCGCAGCAGTTGATCCCCTTCGGGAAACTCCAAATCGTTGATCACGTCGATCAACGCGATCGCCAACTTCGATTTGTCCGGAGCGTTGCCGTGAAGGTCCGCGTTTTGGTTCGCCATGGGAGCCTCGCTTCTTATTCCTTGCGGAAGCTCCGCAAAGCGTGCGCCTGATGCCGGACGCGAACCCGAGAATTTCGCTCCGCAAGGGAGGCTGAGCTGGTCGCTTCGAGCTCGAAGGTCAGGTCGATTTTCGTCGGCAATTCCGATAAAAAGTCGATATGCGACGCATCATGCTGAAGTCGAAGATTCACCGAGCCACCATCACGCAGGCGGATGTCCATTACGAAGGCAGCCTCACGCTCGACCGCAACTTGCTGGATGCGTCCGACATCATTCCGTTCGAAGAAGTGCACGTCTGGAACGTGACCCGAGGAACCCGTTTCCGCACTTATGCGATGGAAGGCGATCGCGACTCCGGCGTCTGCTGCGCCAATGGCGCGGCGGCTTTGCTTGTGGAACCAGGCGATCTGGTGATTATCGCCAGCTTCACCAGCGTCGAAGATGCGGAACTGGCGAACTTCGCTCCGCGGCTTGTCTTCGTCGACGCCACGAACCGCATCAAGTCGATCAAGCGAACCGAGACGCCGGGACCGAAGTTGCCCGACGCATGATTGTGCAAACGCAAGACTTTTCTTGCTTGCCGTTTACGTAAATTCATTCGCACATCGAAGACCTGGCGGGTAGAATAGTCGTGTTCCCTGGGCCCCTCCCGGAGAGCGACTCCATGAGCTTTCGTCCGACGCTTCGATCCCCCCAACACATTGATCGCTCCGTGCCGCGCCAGTGCATGGCGCTTGTGCCCAATTTCGACTCCGGCTCGCAGCAATCGGGCGAAATCCCGGGGATGCTCCGCACACGCCTCCGTGTTGCCTGCGTTATCGCATTGGCGGGATTCTTTGCGTTTTTCGTCAAAGGATTGGTGGCGCCGTATCCCGATCAGACGGTCATGGACCTGATCCTCCACGGCGCCATCGTCGGCCTGCAGGCCTTGTGCTGCCTCATTCTGTTCAGTCGCCTGTCGCTGCGGATCTCCTGCCTGCGGACTCTCGAAGCTGTTCTCTTCGGCTCCATGGCCCTCTTTTTCGCGTATCTGCAATATCGCATCTTTGCCGATGGACATTTCTTGGAATGGGCGACCCGCGGTCATGAAGAAGAGGTGATGAGCCTCGCGGTCAACGCCAACACATTTCGATGGTTCACGCTGATCGTGCTTTACGGCATGTTTATTCCCAACACCTGGCAACGCTGCGTGATGGTCATCTCCGCCATCGCGGCCACGCCGTTGGCGATGACGTTCGTCATCTGCTTCCCCTGCCCCGTGATGGGCCATCACTGGGGACATGCGACGTTCGACGAAGCGGCCATGCTCTCGCTCGGCGCCGCGATCGCACTCTTCGGCTCCTACAAGATCAACACCTTGCAAGACGCGGCCCGCGCCGCACGCAAACTCGGCCAATATCGCCTCCTGCGACGGCTTGGAGCGGGCGGGATGGGCGAAGTGTATCTCGGCGAACACATGCTGCTTCGCCGACAGTGTGCGATCAAAGTCATCCGCCATGAGCAATCCAGCGATGCCACGGCCGTTTCCCGTTTCGAGCGCGAAGTGCAAGCCATGGCGACGCTCACGCATTGGAACACCGTCGAAGTCTACGATTACGGCCATGATCCGGAAGGGACGTTCTACTACGTGATGGAGTATCTCCCGGGCATCAGCTTGCAGGATATGGTGGACCGCCACGGCCCCCTGCCCGCCTCCCGTGCGATCTATTTCCTGCGGCAACTATGCGGCGCGCTGCGTGAGGCCCATGGCATCGGCCTGATTCATCGCGACATCAAGCCGAGCAACGTCATCGTCTGCAAACGCGGCGGCATCGAAGACGTCGCCAAGCTGCTCGATTTCGGCCTCGTGCAGGATTTGGCGGTCAATCCGCAAGACGGCAAGCTGACGATGCAAGGCTCGATTCTCGGCTCGCCCCCGTTCATCTCGCCCGAACAGGCGATCGGCAAAAACGAAGTGGACGCCCGCACCGATATCTACGCTCTGGGCGGCCTGGCGTATTTCCTGCTGACGGGCCATCCGCCTTTCGAGCGGGAATCCACCATGGAACTTCTGGTGGCGCACATTCACGAAGACCCGGCGCCGATCCGCCGATTGGAATCCACGGCGCCGGAAGCAGTGGAACGGGTGGTGATGCGTTGCCTTCGCAAGAAGCCGGACGAGCGGTTTGCGAGCGTCATTGAGTTGGAACACGCCCTCGCCGCATGCCCGGCTGCCGATGAATGGAATTGCGATCTTGCCGCCCAGTGGTGGGAAGCTCACGCAACGACGACGACGCCCGCTTCGGACGATTCGACGGCCCCGACCGTAGACCTGCCAGCGAGCGAGGCGTCGCTTGCTCCGTAGCGGTGGATTTTCCTCCTCCGGAGAGTTCTCCCGGAGGGAGGGGGGGAGAAAATACAGGCTGGTTCGCTAAGAAGTTGTTTCGAAACCTCGGTCTTCCGCTTTCGGCTTAGCGTTCGGAAAAGCCCTGAACTCGCTAAGCCGCAAGCGGAAAACCTGAACGGACGGTTTCGAAACGCCGATTATGGAAGCGATTCTTACTGCAGCAAATTCTCGATCTTCGCGATGCGGCGCTGTTCGGCGAGGATCTTCGGGTAAAGCTCCATGTCCTGGGCGATCACCTTGCGCACCGTGTCCTTCATGTCGTCCAACTTCGAGGTTTCGCCCGGCGTGCGGTCCACGACTTTGATCAGGTGGTAGCCGAAATCGGTCCGCACCACGTCCGTGATGTCGCCCACCTTCGTGGTAAACGCTGCTCGCGCGAACGGTTCCACCACGACGAACTTGTACGGGAACATGCCGATATCGCCCCCCTTGTCCTTGCTCGGGCACTCCGAGTAGGTGCGGGCGGCTTGCTCGAACGTCGTTCGGCCCGACGTGATTTCCTGCCGCACCTGGGCGAGTTTCTGCTTCAGCGTTTCATGTTCGCCGGCCGTGTAGTTCGACGACGTCTTGAGAAGGATGTGGCTCGCCTTCACGTAAATCTTGTCGAAGAAAGGCTTGTTCGCGAAATAATAGTTCTTCACCTCGGCATCGCTGATCCGCGTGGCGAGGTAATGCTTCCACTGGATGTGAGCGGCCACGTCCTGCATCATGCGCTGTTCGGTCATCTTGTTGTCGACGAGCCATTTTTCGTAGGCGAGATTTTGCTTCTTCAGGGCGTCCTTCAGCTCCGCCACTTCCTTCTGCACTTCCGGCTGCTGAGCGGCAGGGGCGTTTTGGCGAAGGAATTGCCGCATGAGCATGTCGTCCACGAGCATGTCGAGGACTTCAAGCCGGACGCTGCGCTCGACGTTGGCAGGCAACGGCGTCGGCGAGGGAGGACGCTGGTCGAGGATCGCTTTGATTTCCGACTGAAGAATCGCTTCGCCGTTCACGCGAGCGGCGGGACCATCGTTTTGCTGGGCCGACAGACGCAGCGCGCCGACTGTCGCCACGCCGAAAATCAAAGCTGCGAAAGAGATTGCACGCCGCGTCATGACCGACCTCCCTGTCGAAAACACCGTCCAGGCTTGCCCGCCTTATAGCTTTTGCTTTCGCCCCGCACAAGACGGGATGGACGGCAAGGCGAGCAGCCGCTGTTAGGCGGCTGGTATGCCGCACGCGGAAGTCTCCTGTTGCTCAGACCGCGAAGACAGAATCATTACGTACGGAATCATGGAAGACGTGAACAAAATGATGGGGGCAAAAGGATGAAAGGCAGGGAGGAAAGCGAGGCAGGATAATAAGAAGCAGGATAATGAGGGCGTGTCTCCTGAAGTCGTGCCGCTTGGTCTGAGTTCGATTCTTGTTCGGTTTGACCGTTCTTCTTTTCATTATCCTGCTTTTCATTATCCTGCCTTGTCCTTTCCTCTTCATCATTTCATGGAAGCCTTCCATGGTTCTGTACGTAATGATTCTGTCTTCGCCGTCTGAGCGACCCGAGACTCTTGCGGACGCTGTACCAGCCGCCTACTAGCAATCGGACGCCGCGGATCGCTTAAGGGACGCTCAAACGATTAAATCGTCACCGTCATCACCTGTTACGACGAGTTTGGAGTCATGCCCCGCTGAAGCGGGGCACTACGAGCTTGCAGTAACCCGCTTTAGCGGGTTTGGAGCGACACCGGGGGAGACGACTGCGAGATGGATGACGAACGATCGGACGCGTCCAGTCCGGCGGAACGCCACGGAGGGCGTTCCCCACAGAACCGACGTTCGCCGCTTCACCTACCTGCAAACCGCTCTAACCGGCTTGCGTGGCGGCGGGCATTTGCTTGCCGCGACTCGAAAGGATCCGGGCGAGGTTGTCGGCCGACAGGCGCGGGTCGTCGAGCAGCAAATGCAGCATTTCGCCGCGGACCAGTTCGAAGAGGTCGTCCCCCACCCAACCTGCTTCGAGCAATCGCTTTTGCAGATGTTCGAGGCAACGTTCGCGGAGTTGGTCGGTACGGCGCGACATGGTGCCTTCGTGCACTTGCAGAAGCGTCGCCACTTCGCGCTGGCTGAGCCGATGGCGCAAGCGAAGGCCGAGGAGAAGGGCCTCGTCTTCGGTCAGCGTCTCGATCCACTCGCGGACGCTGGAGCTGAACACGTCGCGCCAGCGGTCGTCGGTTTGCTGCGTCGGCAAAGGGAGGGCGATGTCGTCTTCCGGCAAGGCGTGCGTGCCCGAATGCTTGCGAAGCTGCGAGACATGCCAGTTCTGAAAGACGCGAATCAGCCAGGGAACGAGCGGACGTTGGCCGTCGTAGCGTGCGAGGATCGGCAGCGAACCGGGACGCTCGGCCGCGAACAGCATCCCCCAGAACTCTTGCACCGCTTCGTCCTGCCGTTCGTCGTCGCGCGGATAAAGGCGGACGGCTCGTGCTCGCAAGGCATCGAGCAGCATCACATCGGTTCGACCGGCGCGAGATGCGAACAGCACATCCCACGCGCGCACATCCCCTTCGAGGCACGCGGAAGCGACGAACCAATCGAGCGGGTAAAGGCGATCGAGGTAGCGGTCCCAGTCGATGTTCGGATCGGCCTTCGCCCGGTGGAGATCGAAGGTACGCAACAGATGATGCTCGCCCTTCCCCGGCGGAAGGCCGATCAATGGGAACTGCAGGCGGCAGAAACAGACCAGGAGTTCGGCCCGCGAGTGCGGAAACGATCCGTTGGACATGGAAAACTCCTGGCGACTTCAATGTCGTGGGCGGGTCCGTCGAGCGGACCCCATCCATCTTACGTCTCCAGAGCTTCCGTCGTCAGGGCCAGCCATTGCCCGTCGGTCGCCTTGCCGACGATCGCGACTTTCAGGATGCGTTCGCCGACCTTGAAAACCTTCAGATCGCTCAGATGTTCGCGAAGCATCTCGGCGAGGTGCTTGTACTTCTTGAGGTAGGCGAGTTCGTCTTCGCCATGCCATTTCTCAGGCTTCGTGAGTTCGCCGAAGACCTTGTCGAAGTTCAGCTCCTCGACGGCGGCATCGGCGGGTTGCTGAAGCAGCACCGCGATGTTCTTCGGATCGACCGGTTCCTTGCCGAGAATGACCGTTTTGAAGGGCGCGTCCTTTTCGCTCATGTAGACAAGGCCGCGCGTCGCTTTCTTGAGCAACGTGATCGTCGGATGCTTTGGCGTTTTTCCCGGAGTTGCCATGCTGGAACCTTTGGCAGTGACGGCGAGCGGCCGGCGTTAGCCGGCTGGTTGAGCATCGTTGCAAGTCTCGTTGCGTGATGCCGAACCAATCGTCTTCGCAGTTGGGATACGAGACTTGTACGGACACTGTACCAGCCGGCTAACGCCGGCCGCTCGCCAAGAAAGAAAGACCAGGGACATTGGCCCTGGTCTTTTCTTGGCTTGAACGCAATCGCTCACTTCTTGTCGCCCTTGACGATCCAGAGGTGGACCTTGTGTTCGCGGGTGGCGCTCTTCACGGTCACGCTCTGATCGGGGGTCCAATCGCTGAAGGAGTAATCGTGCGACACGATGCGGGTGCCGGGCTTCAGCTTTTCCTTGGCGATCGGCAGCCACAGGTTCATGAACTCGGGGAACATGTAGAGAGCGACGACGGTCGCGTCGCTGACGTCCTTCGGCTTCAACGCGTCGCCGTGGCGGACTTCGACGAGGGTGCCGACGTTGTACTTGGCGGCCTGGTCCATCGCTTCCTTGATGCGTTCGCCGTTGATGTCGAGGCCGACGCCGCGGGTGCCGTACTTCTTGGCGGCCTTATAGAGGATGCGGGCATCGCCGCAACCCAGATCGAAGATGACGTCGTCCTTGCCGACCTTGGCCATCTCGAACATCTTGTCGATCACTTCGTCCGCCGTAGGGACGTAGGTAAGATTCGCGTACTTGGGTTCTTCCTTGTTGTCCTTCTTGTCCTGAGCGCCGGCGAACGGCATCAGCGCCAGGCAAGCCAAAAGAGCAGCGGGAACCAGCAACTTCCTCATGCGGGGACTCCTCACGGTGATTCAAGGGACGTCGGACCGCCCTCTGTCCTACACCGCCGCGCGCGGCATGTCAAGAACCACCGGCCCCAAGCCCAGGAGCGAGCTTAGCGAGCTCCTGGGTTCCAGACCGAAGATGCCAACCATTTACGTCTTCGGTCTGGAACCCAGGAGCTCGCTGCGCTCGCCCCTGGGCTTGGGCCTACTTCAACAACTCCATCTCGATCCGCTCGACTAAATCGCGGACAGGCAACTCGCGCGATCCCAGGCGAAGCGACGCGTCGTCCTTGAGCCATTGCCGCACCTTTTTCTCCGCGGCGACGGCGGTGCTGTGGTTGCGTTTGCCGAAATGCTGGCCCACTTCGGAGTACGTGGACCCGGCATGCTTGCGGGCCAAATACATCGCCAGCATGCGCGGATGGCTGACCGCCCAACTCCGTTTCTTCGATTTCAGGTCGTCTTTCGCAAGGTTCATCACCCGGCAAACGGCCTGTTCCACATCGCTGATCTGCACCAGCCGAACGCTGTGCCGCATCACATCGCCGAGCGCTTCCTTGGCGAGCCGAAGGTCGATCGGCTTGGCGCTGACGCGGGCCATGTGCACGAGGCTGTTGACGGCCCCTTCGATCTCGCGGACGTTGCCGCGCAATTGCTGCGCGAGCAATTCGACCACGTCCTTCGTGAGGGCGGGCACATGCGGACGAAGCGCCTTGCGGCGAACGAGTTCGCCGCGCGTCGCCTTGTCGGGCAGGTTGATGCCCCACACGGAACCGCCGTTGAGCCGGTCGGTCAGCTCCGGCAAGAGCTGATCGGCAAGCCGCGGATGGCAGTCGCAGGAGACGATCACCGGGCGATCGGCTCGCTGCAGTGCTTCGAGCGTATGGAGAAACTCTTCCTGCGTGGCCGCCTTGCGGGCCAGGAACTGCAGGTCGTCCACGATCAGCACGTCCGCATCGCGGAACTGCTTGCGGAAGGTGGAGAGCTTCCCCGTCTGCATGGCCGTGAGGAACTTGTTCGTGAATTCCTCGGCCGTCAGATACACGATGCGCGCGTCGGGATGGGCTTCGCGCAGCGCGACGCACAACCCTTCGAGCAGGTGCGTTTTGCCGATCCCGCAAGGTCCATGGAAGACTAGCGGATAGGCCACCTGCGAGGGATCCTCGACGACCGCGAGAGCCGAGGCGTGAGCGACGCGATTGCAGGCCCCGACGACGAAGTCGTCGAGCCGGCGCCAGCGCCGCAAACGCGAAGGCCCAGCCTTCGCCCCGGTCCCCTTCTCCGGCTTCGCGGAGTCCGCGCTCGCCTTCTTGCTCGCCGGGGCGGATTTGCTCCGTTCCTGCTGCTGGCGCGCGGCCTGGAAGAGTTCCGGGTCGATGACGAAGACCACATTCATCTTGCGGCCGAGCACCTCCAGGGCAACTGCCCGGATGTCCTCGACGAACGTCTTTTGCAACCAATCTTGGTAAAAGACGTTCGGCACGCCGACGGTCAGTCGGTCGTTGCCGCAGACGAACTTGGTCTTGTCCTTGAACCAGAGATCGTATCGTGGCGCCCCAATCCGTTGACACAGCATCCGTGCCAACGCGGCCACGTGATCGTGGGTAAGCGTCCTCAAAATCAACCTCTCCCTGCGCGACTCGTTTCGCGCAGTGATTTCCTTGCAGAGAGATCGAATGCTGATGTCGCCCGGGGCGGGAAAGGACCCAGGCTCAGCGTTCTTTTTTCGCTCAAGAGAGACGACATTCTAGGTTGCCCTGGAAAGCCTGCCAACGACTTTCCCAGGCCTCCCGCGTGTCGAAATCGAAGAAGAGGTACGCAACCGCGGGAATTGCTGATGGTTCGCGCTGCGGGATATTTTCGCCTTCGGGAAAGTGGTCCGCTCGCATGGTGCAAAACGTGTGGATGGAGTGCGGAAGCGAAAGAGTCGTGCCGCGTTTACTGGACAACGTTGCGATGCGCGTTTTCTCCGAGAAACATCAGGAAAACTTCACGAACGGGGCCCTCCTCGAACCCCAGCGAACGATACAGCTGAAGCGCCGGCGCATTTCGCTCGTCCGCGGCCACGGACAATTCCAAGCATCCGGCAAGCTGCGCAAGACGTAACGCCGCATGCGCGAGCCGTCGCCCGACGCCGCGGCGCCGATGCTCCGGAGCCACGCCCAGGTACGACAGGTCCCACGCTTCGCCCGGTACTTCGGTAAGAAGGACGACGCCGGCGGGTTCTCCATGGATGGAGGCGAGCAACCAGTTCTCGGGCCGATGCACGCCGGCGCGGCGATGGCCTTCGAGAATCTCATCGATGGTGCGGACTTCGTTCAGTTCCGGGAAGTCGAGCGTCCCCCGATAGGTGCGGGCCAACGTTGCGGCGAACAGCTGCGGCGAGACGTCGCGCGAGGACGCAAGATGCAGCTGAGGCGAAGCGGGCATCTCGGGCAAGAGGATCAGGTCGTGACGAAGGTAATGCACCCGGCCGACATGCCGCATTCCGGCTTCCAAAAACGGCTTTGTGCGGGACAGGTCCGACGGGGGAACGATCGCCTCCGCAATCTTGGTTCCTTGGCGCTCGAAATAGGCGAGGGCATGTCGCACCAGATCAAGGGACAAGGAATCAGGTGCATCATCGGTCGTCTCCGGCATCCACAGCATGCCGGAGGCCCCCGCGAGCGGCATGGCGACTTCGACCCCAATGATGTTGTCCCCGCCGCGGGCGACGAAGATGCCCTGCGGATCGAGTTCGCCCGCAGCTGCCAACGAGAGCGCCTCAACAACGCGGTTCGGCCGTTCGGTCTCCGAGCAGCGCTGGAACGCCAGTTCGAAGGCGGCGGTCCATTCGCTGGTCTTCGCAGTGGTGATGAGGGGCGACACGATCAAGGGTCTCGAATCAACTAGGCGCCGCCCGTTTCCGCGCGGACGGACCGCGAACGCTGAAAGCGTTCCCCAGCAAAGCCCAGGGTTGGCGACCAAAGGGAGCCAACCCTGGGTTGAGGCCCCGCTTGCCAAGGAACTCCGAAAGAGTTCCCCCAGGACGCTCGGCCCAAGGGCGAAGCTTCCGATAGCACGAGGCGTCCTGGCGAGCTCTTTCAGAGTTCCCGTCCGCGGGCGTCTCGGTTAACCCAGGGTTGGCTCCCTTTGGTCGCCCACCCTGTGCTTTGCTGGGGATCGCTTTCAGCGTTCGCGGCGGTTGCGTATCGCAACCCGTCGATGCGGACTTCGCCTGGGCTTTGCTGTGAAACGCCCTTGGCGTTCGCGGTCTGGTCTGTCCGACCGAAAAAATTGCCCCATTCGGAACACTTCGGCGCGGGGAATGTTGTTGTACCCAAAGTCGCTGATTCCGATAATGACGACGTCTCCGCGCTGAGGCCAGCGGCAGGAGATAGCCTACCTCCTCTCCCTCCGGGAGAGGCGGGGTGAGGGCGCCTTTTTTTCCGCAAGCGTCAGAGCCTGAGCGCCAGCGAGGGTTTCGCAGAGACGCGGGAGACGCGTGAAGCCTCATCCGGCGTCTATGCCAAACCCTCGCTGGCTGGCGCTCAGGCTCTGACGCTTGCGCAACGCCATGTCGCAGACCCTCACCCCCGGCCCCTCTCCCGGAGGGAGAGGGGAGCAATGCGGAACGCCCTCACCCCGGCCCCTCTCTCGGACTCTCTCGGAGGGAAAGGGAGCAATGCGGGCGCCGCTCGCCCAAGGAGACTTGGTTATGGATTGGGTCGAGATTGTCGTCAAGATCGTGATTCCGATCGGATTCGCGGTCCTCGTTTCGTTTTTGACGTTCATCATCAAGCTGATCTGGGACAAGAACCGCCTGCAAGCTGACCTCGATCAAAAGACGAAGGACGCACACGTCGCCGAAGAACGTCTGCACCAGCAACGCCAACGAGCGCACGAGGAACTTGAACGGCACAAGGAAGCCGACGCGCGCGAACGTGAACGCATCCGCAATGATGCTTCCGATGGCCTCAAGGAACGCCTCACGGCAATGCAGGAGCGGGCTCGACTCGCGGAGAAACGTCTCGTCGACAATCGCAACGACGCGGTTCGCCGAGTGGCGGGGGCCTTTCGGCAGAAGAATGAGGCCCTCGCGCAACTGCATCAGCAACTTGCACGCCATACCGCGTCGCATGGGTCGCTCAGCACGAGCCTCGATCTTTTCCGCGACGAACGCGACCGCATCAACGCTCTCGCCGAAAACCGGCTGGCGGAACTGCGCGAGAAGGATGTGGCGCTGCAATCGCTGCGTCTGCACATTGCGGATACGGAATCGCGCGTTCAGGAACTCGAACGCACGTGTGCGGAACTCGGCGACGAGCGGGCGGCCCGTGAGGAAGCGATCACGGAACTCCGATCCGAATTCGCCTCGTTGCAATCGAAGCTTCAGGATTTGCTCCGGGACGAAGGCCGACTGTGGGATCGCCCGGCTACGGGCCGCATCCCCGCGTTTCGCCCATTGGCGGAGCGGAAGGTTCCCATCCTTTCGGTGCTGAACCTGAAAGGGGGCGTGGGGAAGACGACGATTGCCGCCAATCTCGCCGGCTCGTTCGCCGACATGGGACGGCGCGTCCTGCTGGTCGATCTCGATTATCAACGATCGCTGTCGCAACTGCTGCTGGACGACGATCAACGAAAGATGCGGCATCTCGAAGAGAAGAGCCTTCAGCATTTCCTCGGCGGCAGCGATCATTCCGGCGGCCGTTTCGTTGATTTCCCCGGCGAGATCGGCAACGCGCTCGAAAACGGCTGGCTCGTGCCCAACAGCGATCGGCTCGGCAGCGGCGATCGCGACGACAGCCTCGAAGAGAGCGAAATGCGCCTCATGATCGAATGGATGCTGCGCCCCGACCGCAAGGACATCCGCTATCTGCTCCGCGAGGCGCTGCACAGCCCGGAGATTGCCGACAAGTTCGACGTCGTCATCCTGGACTGTCCGCCGCGCCTCACGACCGCATGCGTCAACGGCCTGGCGGCGAGCGACTTCGTCGTCGCGCCCATCGGGCTCGACGCGCTATCGGCGAATTCGCTGGGCAACTTGCTGAAATCGCTCACCGTGAGCAACAAGCATGTCTTCGAGCATCTGCGCGTCCTTGGCGTGATCGCCAATCAGGCGACGCCGCGAAACGGGGCGCCGATTCGGGAGCAGCGAGACGTGTTCGAGGATTTGAAACGCAAGTATCTGGGGATAGGATTGCGGTTCTTCGACACGGTGTTGTTCCGCAGTAACGTATTCGGAGCATGTGCCAACGATCGATCGTTGGCCATGCGAGAAACGGAAGTCGGCCGCTGGTTCGCGGAACTGGCGCGGGAAGTAACCGAGGCGATGGAAAGCCATGAACGTACGCACGCTGTTGCAGTTTCTTGACGCGTTGAGCGAACCGGTGCAGTCGGTCGGCGGCGACCCCAAGCTGGGGGGCGTTCGCACGGCGCTTCAGCCGTTTGCCGATCTGCCGATCGCGGAATTCGCGTCGTTTCTCCAAGCTGCGGAAAACTACCGCCGCGAGGGAACGGTGGCGATACCGAACCCGGCCTTCGAATCCGTGGCTCGCGCGACCCAATCGCTGGCCCAATCGCTGGCCCAAGCAAGCGACGGCGATGATCTCGGGCCTGCGGAAAAAGCATGGGCCGACGCGCTTGCCGCATTGGGCGCCGGGTTCGGCATCAAGGTGACCGCGAAGGCGGACGCCAAGCTGCAAGCGAAGATCCGGCTCGACCGAAAGCTCGCAACCATCGAACAGGACATCCGCACGCTTGCCGCGCGAGTCTTGGCGCCCGAAGACTACGCGGACAGCGACATCGTAGCCGCATTCTCAACAGTGCGATCGCTGCTCGACGCGGCGGGCTGGAAGGCCCTGGCTCAACGATTCGGGGTCACGCTCCGCGCCAAAGCGGATCCGCTTACCATGATCGTCATCCATCTCTCCGGCATCCCGCTGCCCGCACCTGTGAAGCCATCTAAGTCGAAAGCGGCGCCGGATCCGGAAACGATCCGCGCCCATGCCGCACGGCTTCGCGAACTATCCGAGTTCTCCGTCGATCCCGAACGCCTTTCGCTCGCTCAAATCGATGCCGAACTCGCGACCTTCGAGAAACTGACGGAACCCACATTGAAGTCCGTGGTGGAGGAATCGCGACTCGCGATCAGCGGCAAGAAAAAGAAGGACCTGCTCGCCGCCATCCGCCGTCACTTGGACGCCAGCCACCGAGCGAAAGCGGAAGTGGCAGTGTGACGGAGGAGCGTCGCTCCGCCGCTCGAATCGACCGAGGGGGAGAGGACGCCCGAAGGGCGGGTGAGGGGTGCTTCCGAAGGCCAAGTCCATAAACCGTTGAATTGACAAGGCCGGATTTGCGGGTGGGCCTTACTTTCGGGCAACGCTGCGTTTAACCGCGGGTCCAGGTTCGCTGAAGCTCCCCTCACCCGCCCTTCGGGCGCCCTCTCCCCGCGGTGACTCGATTGCAGGAGTCCACTTGATCCCTGCGGGGGAGAGGGGATGGTTTGCTCCGTCGGCATGACCGCACGATTACAGCAGTTCGGCAATGGGTTCGCCGTCGGTCAAGATCGGCATGGGACGGCCCTGGGTGTCCAGGAACGAGATGTTCGGGTCGATGCCGAGGTGGCGGTAGACGGTGGCCCAAAGATGTTCCGGCTTCAGCGGGCGGTCTTTGGGGTGCTCGCCGCGCGAGTTCGTCGATCCGATGACTTGGCCCGTGCGGATGCCTCCGCCGGCCAGGATCATCGACATCGCTTGCGGCCAATGATCGCGGCCCGGCTGCATCACGCCCGTCTGCGTGCCGACCGATCGCTCCATGCGCGGCGTTCGGCCGAACTCTCCGGTCACGACGATCAGGGTCTTCTTGTCCATGCCGCGCTGATAGACGTCTTCGATGAGAGCGGTGACTGCCTGATCGTAGATCGGCAACCGGACTTCGAGGTCGTCCCAGATGTGGCAATTCACCGCATGGGAATCCCAGTTGTACGTGCCCTGTTTCAGGCTCGGCACGCCGGACTGATACGGGTTCTCCATCACCACCGTGACGAAGCTCACGCCCGCTTCCACAAGCCGGCGAGCCATCAGTGCTCGCTGGCCCCAGCAGTGTCGGCCGTACCGATCGCGAACCGCATTGCTCTCGCTCGAGAGGTCGAACGCACGGCGCGCCCGGTCGCTCGTCAGCAGCGAGACGCTGCGTTGCAGGAAGCGGTCCATCGAATCCATCTGCCCGGAAGCGTCGATCTTCCGATTGATGGTGTCGAACGAGCGAAGCAATTGCTGGCGTTCGGCGTTGTTGGCCGACATCTGCGGATGAGGCGTCAATGCCGGCAGAGCGAAGTTGGCGGCAGCCGGATCGCCCTGCACATAGAGGGGCGTGTAGGAGGAACCGAGGTAGGCGGCGCCCTGGGCGAACGTGTCGCCGATGCGGCCGCCGGGGTTCAGCGAAACCGTGTTCGGCAACCCGCGATCGAGATGCTCGCGGCACTTCGCCACGATCGTGGTCGTGGCCGGCGCGTCATTGACCGTATCGACCGGCGTGGCCGGGATGCGGCCCGTCATCATGCGTTTGTGTCCGCCGCCGTGGTCGGCGAAGCTGTGGGACACCGAGCGGATCACCGCATACTTGTCGGCGATGGTCGCATGCCGGGGCATCAGTTCGCAAACGTCGATGCCGGGGACGTTGGAGCGGATAGGCCGAAAGGCGCCGCGGAATTCCTCCGGCGCTTCGGGCTTCATGTCGTACATGTCGATATGGGGCGGACCGCCGGGCAGCCAGACGAAGATGACCGACGTTTCCTCATCGACTCGCGAGCCGTTCGCCTGGGCGGCCGCACGGGCGCGGAGCAGTTCCGAAAGCGACATGCCGCCGAGCCCAAGCACGCCGGCGGCAAGGAAATCCCGTCGGGCAAGTTTCGGCAGCGAGCGCATGGGTGGGCCTCAAGGTAGGAAGCGAGCGGGCGTGTAGCTAAATCTTAGCTGAAATTGCGCATCTGGTAAAACCAAAAAGCCCGATTCAGCCGCGTGTTAGCACGATCGTGCGAACTTCGGGTCAACGATGCATGTCGAATGGCCGATGAGAAGGGACAAACGTTACAGCGATTCCAAGCCCAGGGGCGAGCGCAGCGAACTCCTGGGTTCGCTGCGTCGGAAGAGAACCACGTCTTCGGTCTGGAACCCAGGAACTCGCTGCGCTCGCCCCTGGGCTTGGGGGATGTTGTTGTCGCTCGCCAGCGTTTGCTGGGGGCATAGAATGACAAGTGCCCGCCGAATCTCTTCCGCGGCTCAGGGATGAGACGCGATTCCGCCGTCATAGGATCGTTCGCGATGTCCACCGAACCTACCGCGCCCAAGCTTTCCCCGGTCGAAGCCATCAAGGAAGCGAGCCGCTATCTGCGAGGGGGCATCGCCGAAGAACTCGCCGCCGAGTCCGATCACTTCAGCGAATCGGACAAGCAGCTCACCAAGTTCCACGGCTTCTATCAGCAAGACGACCGCGACGCCCGCAAAAGCCGCAAGCCGGGCGGGCCGAACAAGTTCTACATGTTCATGGTCCGCTGCAAGATCCCGGGCGGCAAAATCGACGCGGACAAGTACCTGGCCCTCGACGACCTTTGCGGCCGGTTCGCGAATGAAACGCTTCGCATCACCACCCGGCAAAGCTTCCAGTTTCATGGCGTCGTCAAGGACGATCTGAAGTCGCTCATCGGCGGCATCAATCGCGCCATGCTCTCGACCCTTGGCGCCTGCGGCGACGTCAATCGCAATGTCCTTGCCTGCCCCGCTCCGTTCGCCGAGCCGAGCTACACGCAGATTCAGCAAGATGCCGACACATTGGCCGCCCATCTCGCTCCGCGCAGCGGCGCCTATGCGGAAATCTGGATCGACGGCGAGAAGGCGCCCGAACCCGAAGGCAACGTCGAACCGATCTACGGCAAGGTGTATCTGCCTCGCAAGTTCAAGATCGGGTTCGCGCTCCCCAAGGATAATCTCGTCGACGTCTTCGCAAACGATCTCGGCTTCATCGCCGAAGTGCGTGGCAAGGAAGTCGTCGGCTACGATCTCCTCGTCGGCGGCGGCATGGGCATGTCGCACGGCAACGACAAGACGTTTCCCTATCTCGGCAAGCGCATCTGCTACATCCAGCGCGACCAACTGGTGGCCGCATCCGAGGCGGTCGTCAAGCTGTTCCGCGATCACGGCAACCGCGGCGATCGCAAGTTGGCCCGCATCAAGTATGTCGTCCACAATTGGGGCGTCGAAAAGTTCCGCGAGGTGCTGCAGACGTATTTGCCGTTCCCCCTCGAACTGCCTCATGAAATCCAAACCACCGACATGCCCCTCTGGACCGGCTGGCACGACCAGGGGGACGGCAAATTCTTCTACGGCATCTCGGTCGAGAGCGGCCGCATCAAGGACGAGGGAACCTTCCGCCTGCGAACCGCCTTGCGGAAGATCGTCGAAAAGTTCCGCCCCGCTCGGATTCGCCTTACGCCGATGCAGGACATCCTGCTGGCCGACCTGCCTGCAACCGCGAAGCCGGAAATCGACGCGATCCTGCTCGATCACGGCGTGATGCCGCCGGAACGCATTTCCCTGCTTCAGCAACACAGCATTTCCTGCCCCGCGCTGCCGACCTGCGGCCTCGCCCTCAGCGAATCGGAACGAGCCCTTCCCGGGATCATCGATCAGCTTGATGCCGAGATTCGCAGGCTTGGATTGGAAAGCGAAAAGCTCACGCTCCGCATGACCGGCTGCCCCAACGGCTGCGCTCGCCCCTACCAAAGCGAGATCGGCCTGGTGGGACGCAGCGGCGACAAGTACACCGTCTACGTCGGCGGCAACCTCGTCGGCGATCGCCTCAACTTCGAACTGCGCGACCTGGTTCCGACCAGCGAGATCGTCCCGATGCTGGCGGTTCTCCTCGAGCAGTTCAAAGCGTCCCGCAAGCGGAAGGAGTCCTTCGGCGACTGGTGCGTCCGTACGGGCCTCGCGAAGCTTCAGCAACTCGTTGCCCCCCAAACCATCGCCTCCGCCTGACCGGAATACCCAGTCCGCCGCTTGCAGCGCACACTATCCTGCGGCATGCACCTGCTCATCTAGCTCTTGTCTGTGAGGAACTGAATCGAGAGATCGCCGAACGGCAACGGGCCGAGAGCGACCTCCGGGCGTTGCAAGCCGACCTCGAAGCGAGGGTCGCGCTTCGGACGGAGGAATGGAATGGGGGCCGAGCAGCCGTTGGCGGGGCTACACCTATCTGCCCCAACGCTCGGACTCGGGAACCGTGCAAGGGTTCCTGGCGGTCATTCTCGACGTGACGGAGCGTCGAAGGGCCGAGAAATGCTCCGCTCGATCACGGACACGGTCCCGGCCCTGATCGCCTACGCCGACATGGAGGGCCGCTACCCGCTCAACAACCGGGCCTACGAGCAGTGGTTCGGCCAACCCCGGTCGGGGATGGAGGGCGCATGCGGGACGTGCTTGGCGAGCCGGCATGGGCCGTGGTCGGGCCGAGAGTGGAGGCCGCCCTGGCCGGCCACCTGAAGGAATACCAGGAGAAGGGCCCCGTCTGGATCCGCAAGCGAAAGACGCCGCTGACCGCCGATCATAACCGGCCTGTAGGGAACGCCCTCCGTGGCGTTCCGCTTGAATGAGCACCACATCCCCATGTCGAACAATCCGCAATCCCCGCTTGCGGCTTAGAGCGTTCCGCGTGTACAACCCAGATCGCCAAGCCGCAAGCGGCGGAGTTGCGTTGCCTTTTGTACAAAACCGATGCAGCGCGACGGCGGTTCGAGTATTCCGGGCAATTTCGCATCGTCGAGCATTTCCGCCTTCACGATTCCAATTTTTCCTTGCGACCTTTGATACTCCAAATTTAGCCTACGCCTAACTTCTAGCCCGGATATTTCACTGTGATTGGAGACTGGCGGCGAAATGTCGCTGGGGCGTCGAAGATCGGGATAGTGGCGT
>JAIEPT010000124.1 GCA_019748295.1 Gemmataceae bacterium
AAGAGTCTCGCTTCGTTGATGACCCATAATTTCCAAACCTTCGACCCGACCTCATTCTTGGCCGCGTGAAGAATAAAACCGACATCCGTTAGTACGCTTCTTCCAAAATTCGCCGCAGATCTTCTTGTGTTGCTGAACGTGGGTTCACGCGAAGCAGCCGTTTGATGGCGAACGTCTTCGCGGCGAAGCCGTCGAGTTGATCGCCGCGGACGCCAATCTCCCGGAGGCGATTGGGGATGCCGATCGCGGCCCGCAGCTTCACCACGGCGTCGATCGCACGCTCGGCGGCGTGCGTCGGCGATAGGCCGGACACGTCTTCGCCGAGCAGCTTCGCAATGGCGGCGAACTCGCGAGGGCGCGTCGGCAGATTGAAACGCATGACATACGGCAACAGCAGCCCATTCCCCGCTCCATGCGAGATATGCACGGCTCCGCCAACAGGGTACTCCAGCGCATGCACCAGGGCGACGCCGACGTTGGAGAAAGCGAGCCCGCCGAGCAGGGCGCCAAGCGCCATCCCTTCGCGGGCTTCCAGATCGCTGCCGTCCTTCACTGCCCGCACGAGATATTTGCCGATGAGCGAGATCGCCTTCTCGGCGACCAGGTCCCCCATCGGATGTTTCCCCTGGTAGATGCTCCGTTCGCCCACCGGGAGGGGAAACGATTCGTTATCGACGGCGGTATGGCCTTCGATGGCATGCGTGAGGGCATCGATGCCGCTGTCGGCCGTGACCTTGGGCGGGCTCGACACGGTCAGCATGGGATCGACGAGGGCGACACGGGGGCGGAGCCAATTGCTGAGGATGCCGACCTTGATGTGGTTGTCGGAATCGGTCACGACGGCGGCGCCGGAAACTTCGGAGCCGGTGCCCGCGGTGGTGGGGATGCAGATGAGGGGAAGGATGGGCCCTGGGATGCGATCGTCGCCCCAGATGTTTCGAAACGGGATCGAATGAGCGAGCAGCGTGGCGGCGATCTTGGCGAGATCCATATTGCTGCCGCCGCCCAGTCCAATGAGGACATCGGGGCGGAAGGCACGGGCTTGGCCGACGCATTTCATCGTCGTTGGGATGGCGGGTTCGGGCTCCCCTTCCGTGAACGCCTCGATCGTCAAGTCCGCCGCCTTCAACGGCTCGCTGACCTGATCGAGCATGCCGAGGCGAATGAGTATCGGATCGGCAACGATGAAGACGCGTTTGCCCTGCAGCCGTTGCACGACCTCGCCCACCTGGCGGACGGCATGTCGGCCAAAGAGGATTTGCCCCGCGGAATGGAACGTCCACGTCGTGCGCATGGCTTACTCCAGAGTGGTCCTCACGCTCCGCGTGAGGTCAGCGGCGATGCAAGGTCAGACCGATTGGCTTTCGTGGCGACAAGTTTATCTAACTTGTCGGTTTGGTTTTCGGAGGGATATCAAACAAGTTAGATAAACTTGTTTCCACGGTCGTCTGACTTTGCATCGCCGCTGACCTCACGCGGAGCGTGAGGACCACTCTCCGCCGCCGCCGCTTTCGGGTCCGCCTTCACCTTGCCGTCGGGCAGGTTGCCGATGTTGGCGAAGAGATGGGTGAGCGAAGCGGTCAGCTTGCGGAAGTCGCCGAGGTCGAGGCTTTCGTTGGGCGCGTGGGCATTGCTCTTGGGATCCTCGATGCCGAGCAACAGAGCCGGGGCTCCGCCGAAGAGGTCCACGAGCGGGCCGACGAAGCCGATGCTGCCGCCGGCTCCGATGGCGGAGGCCTTCGCGCCGTAGCCCTTCTTCAATGCCGACAGCGCGGCTTCGAAGGCGGGGCCGTCGGGATCGGTGATCCACCATTTGGCGGCTCCCGTCGGCTTCACCGTCACCTCGACGCCGAAGGGGGGATCCTTCGTCAGCACGGCCTTGAGCTGCTCGAACGCTTCGTTCGGATCCATGTCCGGCACAATTCGGCAACTCACGATCGCCTGAGCCGAGGGCAGCACCTGATTTGAGGCGCCTTTGATCGAACTTGCTTCCTGAGCGATGACCGTCACGGCCGGCTGACGCCAGGTTTGCTCATAGCCATGCACATTGCGAGGCAGCGGGAACTGGACGCTCGGCGCCACGCCGAACTCCTCGCGCCACTTCGCTTCGTCGCCGGGCAGTTTCTTTAAGGTCCGCTTTTCCGCCGTCGTAAGCTTGCGAACCTTGTCGTAGAAGCCCGGAATCTGAACCTTGCCCCCCTTGGGCAGCAACCGAGCGAGGATGCCGTTGAGCGCAAGGGCCGCATCGGCGAGCAAACCGCCGGCGGTTCCGCTGTGGACCGGCATCTTCGCCGAGCGCACTTCGACATGGGCGCCGAACACGCCGCGGAGCGAATAGGTGATGGAGGGCAATCCGGTGTCGATGTTGCTCGTATCGCAGACGACGATCACATCCGACAGCAGCCGTTCGCGATGTTCGTGGAAAAAGCCTTGCAGGTTCGTCGAGCCGGTTTCTTCCTCGCCTTCGACCAGCATCTTGACGTTGCAAGGGAGCGAGCCGGTCGCCTGCAGCCATGCGGCGACCGCACCGAGCTGGGCGACGATGGCGCCCTTGTCGTCCGCGGCGCCGCGGCCATAAAGTCGACCCTCGCGTTCGGTAAGCTGCCAGGGGGGCGACTGCCAGTCGGCCTCGTAGTTCACCGGCTGCACATCGTGGTGGGCATAGAGGAAGACGGTCGGCTTGCCGGGAGCGCCGAGCCATTCGCCGTAGGCATAGGGGGCGGATTCGCCGGACTTCAGCGTCGTCACATTCTGCAAGCCGGCTTTGCGCATCAGTTCGCAGGTGACTTCGGCCGTCTGAACGATTTCCGCGGCGTGCTGGCCATCGGTGCTGATGCTGGGGATGGCGACGAGTTTCCCCAGGTCGGCGATGAGTTCGGCGTCATGTTCCTGGAGCCAGGCAAGGGCGGCTTTCATTGGGCGTCTCCCGGTGTTGATGGTGGGAGAAATGAACTACACACAGAGCAGAAAACGCCAAGCCCAGGGGCGAGCGTAGCGAGTTCCTGGGATCGAAGCGTCGGCAGAGCAACATGTTCACGGTCTGGATCCCAGGAGCTCGCTACGCTCGCCCCTGGGCTTGGTACCGTCCCTGTTTTCTTCGCGTTCTCTGTGGATTCATCTCTCCGCAAACGGCCATCCATCAACTTATGAATCGGGAGCGGGGGTGGGGGCGAGGGGAGCCGGGGCGGCTTGAAGGGTATCGAGCGTGAAGAAGACGAGCGCGACCCAGATGATGGGGAACCCGACCATCTTCGCTTCGGTGAGCCGTTCGCCCAGGAACAGCACCGCGAGGCCGAATTGGATCGTCGGCGAGAGGTACTGCAAGAAACCGAGCTGCGACAACGGCAGCCGCCGTGCAGCCTGGCCGAAGCACAGGAGCGGAATCGCGGTCACGATGCCGCTGAGAGCGATAAAGACATCGACGCGCCAGGGGGCGGTGTTGCCGAAGGCGAGTTGGCCCTGGAAGTTCCAGATCGTCAAAAACGCGAACGCGATGGGGACCAGGAACAGCGTTTCGACCGAAAGGCCGATCAGCCCATCGACGGGAACTCGCTTGCGGATGAGCCCATAGAGGCTAAAGGTGCCCGCGAGGATGAAACCCGTCCATGGAATCTCGCCTTCCTGGAGGATCATGTACGCCACGCCGATGCCTGCCACGACGATGGCGACCTTCTGCAAGGGCCGTAAGCGTTCCTTGAGGACGATCATGCCGAGCATCACGCTCACGAGAGGCGTGATGAAGTAGCCGAGGCTGGCGTGCGAGATCTTCTGAGTGCTGACGCTGAGGATGTAGAAGTACCAGTTGGACGCGACCAGCAGCCCGGACAGCAGCAGCGGGCGGACCAAGTCCCAGTTCATCAGGGTCTTGCGAAGATCGGCGAACCGGTTGGCGAAGAACAGGATGGGCGCGAGAAAGAGCACGGACCAGACGATGCGATGGGCGAGCACCTCGAAAGGGGGAACGTCGTTGCGCAGGAGGGCGAAGTAGAGGGGGACCAATCCCCACAAGCCGTAAGCCCCGATGCCGTAAAGAAAACCCTGCCGCCGATGATTCGTCACCCGAGTGGCTCCCCAAGGCGTGCGTGTCGTGGCGAACGGACGACACGCGAAAGCCGATGTCGGTTCGCGGGCCGTCCTGGGAAGATGATACAGGCGAGGGGGCGGAGTCTTACACGAGATCAGGGGCGAAAGGCGGTTCCCGGCTCGCGTTACCCCAGAAAGTCAAGCTTAGCATTGCTCAATCACCGACTTTGCACTTCGCTGCATTTCCGTTTAGAGTGGCTTCCTGGGACCATGCGGCTTGGTTCAGTATTCAAGCCTTCCGCACCGATAGCAAACGGGTTTTTTCGCCGTCCAACGCGCGTTCATCTAGGGAACCGCATCAAGTCGGTGGTTTCCAGAACATTTTCCGGAAACTTTGCAGCCCCTGGTGCGGCGAGCAGCCGCTGTTCGGCGGCTGGTACAGCGTCCGTAGAAGTCTCTTGATTCACGGACAGGTATGAGTTCAAAACGGTCTGCGCATCAAGAGACTTGTGCCGACGCTCTACCAGCCGCCGAACAGCGGCTGCTCGCCGGCCCCGTTGCGGCACGGTCTCCGACCGTGCCGCAACGGCCCGACCGAAGGTTTCCAGGACGCGCCAGAAGGCGTCATGCCGCATCCGTGGTCGAAAACTCAAATCGACCGCAACCACGGATATCGCGAATGACACGGATCAGACGGTCTTCATCCGTGTGATCCGTGGTAGATGTTCTTCCGGTTTGAGGCCAATATCCCTGGCGCTTCATGGAGACCCGCGGTCGGGCCGTGTGGAACGGTCGGAGACCGTGCCGCAGTGCGCCTGCAAGCGCCCGTCCGGTTCGAAGGGAGGGGAGGCCGAACTCAATCGGCCTTCCCTGCCCCTATAAGGCCGGCGCCCCGGCCGTGCTGCAACGGGTTGCGTCTCAAACCTTGCGATACGGCGTGCTCGCTTCGAACGTGCCGTCGGCGAGGGGTTCGAGCGTGTAGTCGTTGAACAGATTCGGCGCCTCGTGCTGCATGAGCCGAAGGACGGCGATCGCGAGTTTGCGGATTTCCGTCTCGGCATGACGGTTGCCGCGGAGTTCGATGAAGTGACGTAGGGCGCGGGCGTTCCCGGTCACGAAAATCTTCGTCTCCGTCGCGTTCGGCAAAATGCTGCGGGCCGCCTGTCGCGCGAGCTTGCGGCGAAGCGTCTTGTCCGGCTCGTCTTTGAACACTTCGTTGAGCTGTTCGGTGAGCCGAACATAAGCCTGATGGCAGTTCCGCACCGCTTCCAGCCAGATCGCATGGGCGGCCGGGTTGTCCGCGATGGGATCGGGTTCCACATACTCGGCAATCGATTCGTCTACATACCGCTGCGAAAGCTGCGAGTAGCCGAAGCCGGCACGATGGCGGATCAATTCATGCGTGAGCGATCGGCTGACGCCGGTGACGAGCAGGTTCCACACCGCATGCTCGAGTACGGAGCCATGACCGACCTCAAGAATATGCCCGATATACGCTTTGTTTCCGCCGGGCCGCGGCTTCGCGAACGACATGTAGCAAACGCGCCCCGCGGCCTCGACGAGGTGTTCGCCGGCAACCTCCGTGTCGGTCTGCCAGGAGACGCCATGCTCGGCGAGGAAGCGATCGATCTCCGCCTCGTTGGTCTCTTGCTTGCCGACGACGTAGACGGACGGTTCGCGAATGATCTTCAGGTCGCTGCGCTCGGTCATGGATGCGTCCCGGAATAAGGTGAAAGGGACGTTATACCGATCGAATCAATAAGCCGGAAGTAGCCCGATCACGTTTAGCGGGGAGCCGTAGGCGACCCACTGTTGCCGGAGAGTCGCATGCTTGCGCTGACCGCGGAAAACGCCGTCGATTACGTGCGTCGGCAGGGTTGGGCGAAGGGCGAATCGGTGCGCGCCGCCTGGCTTTCCGGCGGCGTGAGCAATGTCGTCCTTCGCATCGAAACGCCGACGGATCGCTTCGTGCTGAAGCAGTCATGTCCTCAACTGCGGACGCGGGATGCCTGGTTCAGCGACGTCGATCGCATCTATCGCGAGATCGAAGTGATGCAGGCGCTGCAACCGCATTTGCCTGACATTGTTCCCAAGGTCCGTTTCGTCGATCGCGACAACTTCGCGTTCGCGATGGACCACGCTCCGCGGGAAGCACGCCCGTGGAAAGAACTGCTGCTCGCGGGCACCGTCGATGCCGAGATGGGGGCATCAGCGGGGCGGGTGTTGGGCCGAATGCATGACGCGTCAGTCCAGCATCGGGCGGCTTTCGAAGGTTTTCGCGATCGGCGCGTCTTCGATCAGCTTCGCATCGATCCGTTCTATCGGCGATTGAAGCTGAGGCTGCCCGAGGTCGCAACACATCTGGACGGCTTGATCGCCGAATTCAACGAGCGCGACGACGGTCTTTGCCACGGAGATTACACGCCGAAGAACATGCTGGTGCATGCGACCGGTTTCACGCTGGTGGACTACGAAACCGCCTGCCTGGGCGATCCGACATTTGACCTGGGACTTTGCCTGGCGCATCTGACGCTGAAAGAAATGCGCGATGCGGACCATGCGAACGCGTTGCAGGAAACCAGCCGCCGTTTTCTCGATGCATATCAAGCGGAGAGGACGACCGACTGCCCCGACCTTGAACGGCGGACGACGGCTCATTGGGGAGCGTGCATTCTGACGCGGTTGGAGGGGACAAGCCCGGTCGATTATTTGACGGATGAAGCCAAGCGAGCCGAGGCCCGCGCATTGGGGTTCGCCATGCTTTGCGATCAAGGATGAAAAGCAGCCGCCCTGGCGTCCGCAATCCGCGATCCCCGCTTGCGGCCTACTAGCGATCCGCGGCCGTCCGATCGCTAAGAACTGGTTTCGAAACCGATATCGGAAGGGGCCGAGGCTTGGGAGGGAGAGGCGGGCGAAGCTCCTGCCGAGCCGGTGTTGCGGAAAACCAGCGAAAAGATCGACGTTTGAGACAGGGGTGTCGTACCCGCGGCTCGGCAGGAGCCTCGCCGTCCCAAGCCTCGGCCGGGTTTTGAAATCACCTCTAAGTCGCAAGCGGGGGAGGCGATTGCAAATTGGGTTAAGAACAATCGGACGCGTCCAGTTATGCGGAACGCCACGGAGGGCGTTCCCTACAAGCGATCATGTTTTTCCGCTTACTTCTCTTTTGCGGGCGATTTCTTCTCTGCTTCCGTCAACGCCCGCACTTTGACGTCGCGGATGGCGCTAGTGGTGCGATAGGACGCGAGGCCGAAGGGGTGGCAGACGACGCATTCGATGCGGGTCGAAATCTGTCGGCCCTCCGCCTCCAGATCGACGACTTTTTCCTTGTCCATCCATGCCACGATGCGGTCCTTGGTCACGCGGATGCGAATGCGATACCACTGATCCGCTTTCAGTTCCTTGTCGCGGCCCGTTTCGTTCTCTGAGGCATCCGCGCCGTTGATGCTGGAGAGGCCCACAAGCCGGCCGCCCCAACCGCCGACGACGAGCGAGCAGTGCGATTTGCCGACGGGGAAGGTCGTGGTGGCGAAGAAGTCGTTTCCTTCCATCTTCTTCGCTTCGAGAGAGACCTCGTAATCCAGCTTGGGGAAATCGCCGGCAGTGTAGGTGACGCCGGTCATCGGGTTGCCTTTGCCGAGGATCAGCAGGCCATCTTTGACTTCGGCTTTGCCGGGATTGAAGAATTTGCTCGGCGTCCAGCGATCGAGCGATTTGCCGTCAAATAGCGCCTTCCAACCCGCTTTGTCCGCAGCTGGCGTTTTCGCCTTGTCGTCGGCAGAAGCGGCTAACGGGGAGAGCAGAAGTGCGGACAAAGCGAGGAAGCGGAGCATGGGGTTCGTCCTTCGGAGGTTGCAATGCGATCCATTGCACCATGACGATCCGCATGGTGCAAGGTTGCTCCCGGCCCGTCGCCCAAGTATGCTCCGAGGCGCACTTTCCTGGAGCTTGCCATGACCGTTCGGCTGGTGATACTCGCGTTGCTGCTGGTTGCCGCACCTTGGGCGAACGCGGATGCGCCGTGGAAAGCGGGGGCGGGCAAGGTCGTCATCACGCCGGATCGGCCCATGTGGATGTCGGGCTACGGCGCTCGCACCAAACCGGCCGAAGGCAAATCGACGGAACTCTATGCGAAGGCGTTGATGCTCGAAACGGAAGGCGGCAATCGCGCCGTTCTCGTCACGCTCGATCGCGGGACGCGACGTCGCACGCCCTCACCCCAGCCCCTCTCCCGGACTCTCCCGGAGGGAGAGGGGAGAAATGCAATCGCCGCTCGCCGTACGGCTGAAGCCGCATTCATCCTCTTTGCTTCTGGCATCGCGCGCAGAAATGGGTCGAACGGCCCGCGAGCACGATGCGGGTGATTTCGGATCGACAGCCGCGGCATGGTTCGCCGGTGCGGCCGTAGACACCGAACTCGTCCTGAAAGCCGCCCATCAAGCCGGATCCGCCGACGTAATCGCGGATCGTGCTTCCGCGGTGTGCAATGGCCTGAGTCAGCACGTTCTCCACCGCGAGCCGCAAGCGTTCCGCTTCCGCTGCCGTCAAGCTGTTGGCAAGCCGGCCGGGATGCAGTTTCGCGAGGTGGAGCGACTCGTCCGCGTAGATATTGCCCACGCCGGCAACAATGGTCTGATCGAGCAGCGTCGCCTTCAGATTGCGGCGCGTGGATCGCAACGCATCAAGCCAATACTTGGCATCGACGCCGAAGGGCTCCGGCCCGAGTTTCGACGCGATGAAGAATGAATCGAGCGTGGGCCGATCGTCGAACACGGTCAGGCTGCCGAAACGGCGAATGTCGCGAAAGCGCAACTCTGCATCGCCGTCATCGAGCCGAAAGATGAAGTGGGTATGGTTCTCGCGCGGCGCCTTGGAGGAGGCGACGGTGAACTGTCCCGTCATGCCAAGATGCACGAGCATCCACGGACCTTCGAGGTCGAGCAGAATCCACTTGCCGCGCCGCTCGACGGCTCGCACGGTTCGGGAGACCAGCCGTTTCTTCCAGCGATCGTCCCAGTTTCGCCGCATCGCGAGCGCGGATTTTTCGAGCCGAGTGAGACGACGGCCGACCAGCAAGGGGCGCAAATCGCGGACGACGGTTTCGACTTCGGGGAGTTCGGGCATGTCGCAATTCTACGCGGGCGCGGATGCGTTCGGCCGCAGTACGATACGCCCCGCCACCGATCCGGCTTCCATTCGTGCGAATGCGTCGTTCACCGCGACGAGCGGTTGCGTTTCGACCTTCGCTCGGATGCCATGAAGTGCGGCCAGATCGAGGGCGTCGCGAACGTCTTGCCGGGTGCCGCCGATGGAGCCGCGTATCGTGAATCGCTTGACGACGATGTCGAACGTGGGGACTTGGAAATCGCCCGGCGGAATGCCGACGATCGCCATCGTTCCGCGGCGGCGCAAAAGTTCGCAACCCAGGCGGATTGCTTCGGCCGAGGATGCCGTCATCAGAACCGCCGGCACGCCGCCCAGATCCTTGCGAAGAGTGCGAGCGACGGCATCGGTTCGAGCGTTGAGCGTTCGTTCCACGCCGAGCGACTTCGCGAGGGCCAGCGCGTCGTCCGAAACATCGATGGCGAGTGGCCGCAGACCCAGCGCTCGGGCGTATTGGATCGCCAGATGGCCGACGCCGCCGACGCCGACGATGGCGATCCAGTCGCCCGGCTTCGCCTCCGTCTCGCGAATGCCCTTATAGGAAGAAACGCCGGCACAAAGAATGGGAGCCGCTTCGAGCGGAATTAGCGTCTGCGGAATGGGGATGGCGAAGTCGGCATCGACGACCAGCGCTTCCGCGAAACCGCCAGGCACGCCGAAGCCCGTGTTGATCTGATTCGGACACAGCGTCTCCCAGCCGACGCCGCACCATTCGCATTGGCCGCAGGTGCGATTAAGCCAAAAGACGCCGACGCGCTCGCCAAGGCGTGAGGCAGCCACGTCCGGTCCGATCGCATCGACAATGCCGCAGATTTCGTGGCCAGGCGTGCAGGGCAGTCGCGGTTTCGCGTGCCAATCGCCGCGTATGGCGTGAAGATCGGTATGGCAAACGCCGCACGCCTCGACCCGGACGCGCACTTGTCCGCTACCCGGTTGCGGAAGCGGCCTTTCCTCGATGGATAGCGGTTCGCCCAGGCGATGCAAAACGGCGGCGAGCATCCGAATCCAACCTTGATTTGGCCGCAGCGGGACTCGAACCCGCACGAGGGTTACCCCCCAGGGGATTTTAAGTCCCCAGTGTCTGCCATTCCACCACGCGGCCTGCGAAAGGCGTCATTGTAAGACGGCGATGTGCGGGGGCATAGACGCCCGTTCCGGGTTGTCGGTTCGGGCTGTACGCATGAACGGCGGCTGCACCGTCCGCAGATTCGGCACAATCGGCAGAGTCGATGCGTTTGGAAGGATAAAGAAACTTTGCCGCCTGGAAAAGCTGCAGAAACTTTGCTCGCTATTCCGACGTGGGGTACTTTTCTTTCGTTGCCGCCACGGCTGCAACTGATCGAGGTAGTGGCTGGGCGGAACTCGCGTTGGGTCTCCGCCTCGCGCTGGGAGCCGCTACCTCGATTTTTCCTACACTAAAACGCGGGGAGCGAGGGCGTTGTCTTCGCTTCCCGCTTCTGTTTCGATGCAGGTCAGCCGCGCTGTTCAGCGAGGAGCCGTAGGCGACGTTCGCATAACTACCTCGATTTCTACAGCACCCGGCACCAGATCGCCTTCAGATAGCGCCCTTCCTGCACATGCACCATGAACGGATGATCGGGCCCCGCGCCGGAGACGTTCCCCACCTGAATCGTTCGCCCCGCCTGCCACGCTGCTCGGCGAAGCGTTTCGAGAAACATCTCTTCTTTGACCAACCCCGTGCATGAGCAGGTCAATAACAAGCCGCCAGGAGCCACGGCTCCGAGCGCGAGTTTGTTCATGTCGAAGTAGCGTTTGAGTGCGTAGTCGATCTCGTCGCGGTCGCGCGTCTGCTTGGCGGGATCGAGCACCACCACATCGAATCGCTGCCCCGTGGGGACGATGTCGCGAAGCCAGGCGAAAATGTCGGCTTGCACGAAACGGACGCGGGCCTGATTCAGATTCGCGTTTTGCTTCGCCAGGGCGATTACCGATTCGTCGAGGTCGACGCCCACCGTTTCTTCGGCCTTGCCAAGAGCCTGGGCATAGACTGCGAAGCCGCCGGTGTTGCAGCAAAGATCGAGGACGCGTTTCCCCTCGCAGAAGTCCGCGAGCCAACGCCGATTGTCGCGCTGGTCCACGAAGAAGCCGGTCTTGTGCTTGCTGCCCGGGGCCACGCGGAACCGCAATCCATGCTCCGTGATCACGCTCGGGGCCGGCGGTTCCGGCGTTCGGCAGTCGAACGATTCCTGCTTCTGCACGTGCTCTTCGGCGAACCAGTAGAAGTTGGAATCGGGATAGTGCCGAGCGAGCACGTTCTGAATCGTCTCGCGAAAGCGATACATGCCGCAGGAGAAAAACTCCAGGACGATCGTCTTGCCGAAGCGATCGACGATCAGCCCGCTGAGCCCATCCCCTTCGGAATGCACGACTCGATACGCATCCGTCACGGCATCCAGCTTCAGCATGTCGCGGCGCCACTGGATCGCCTGCGTCAGCTTGCGCTCGAAAAAGGCCTCGTCGATGGCTTCATTGCGATCGCTGGTGAGGACGCGGAGCGAAATGCGCGAATGGCCGTTCCACAGGCCCCGCCCCACCCAGTTGCCGCCGCGTTCGATGATGTCCACGACGCAGCCGTTGGGCACGCGAAGGGACGGCTTTTCCGTCATCTTCTGAAAGACCCAAGGGTGGGAGGATCGGCGATCGATCTTCAAACGAATCTGCGGCAACTCGGACATGACGGCACTCAAGACGACGTTCGGGGGAACTTTGCATTATACGTGTTCGCATCGGATCTGGTCCCAGACCAAGAAGCTTGCTAACCACAGAGTCACAGAGGACACAGAGAAAGGCGGAAGCATCGGAGATCGGAGGTCGGAGAATGAGGAAGTAAAAATGAAGGCAGCGATCCCCTTCACTCTTCACTCTTCAATCTCCGATCTCCGATCTCCGAACATCTTTCTCCAATCTTGTTTTCTCTGTGCTCTCTGTGCTCTCTGTGCCTCTGTGGTTAGTTCATTTGGCACCGGCCCCTCAGGCCGGCGCGCAGTTGCGCGGGGTAATCTGGAGCGGGCTCCTTTGGGACGTTCCGTTTTGCCCGCTAGTCAATCCCGCGTGAGGGCGCCATAATAGCCGCAAGGATCGGGCGACCGGTCTTAACCAGCGCTCGGGCGACTCGTTCGACCGATCGCATGCTCCCTCCGGGCAGGTCCGGAGAAAGCAAAGTGGGTCAGCAGCCCGCTTTTTTCGTTGGCGCCCGGCTTTCGAGGTTTTCCCTATGAAGGGCAACGACGTTTTGCGGATCGTGGATCAGATGCATCATGAGAAGAACATTGATCGCGAGATCATCTTCTCGGGCATCGAGGCTGCCTTGCAGCTCGCCTCCGAAAAGAAGTTCGGCGAGGAATCGGGCGTCGTGGTCAAGATCGACCGCGACACCGGCGATCTCCATGTCCGCCGCGGCGAGGAAGACATCGACCCCGCGCTCCTGGGCCGCATCTCGGCTCAGAGCGCCAAGCAGGTCATGATCCAGAAAATCCGCGAAGCCGAGTGCAATGCGGTCTACGAGGAATACGTCGGCCAAAAGGGGGATCTCGTCACCGGCCCGATCGTTCGCCATGAAGGCGGAGCCGGCATCGTGACCCTCGGCAAGACCGAAGCGATCCTGCCCCGCAGCGAGCAGATCCCGGGCGAAAGCCACCACGTCGGCGAACGCGTCAAGGCGGTCGTGCTGGATGTGAAGAAGGCCGGCACCCGCGTGAAGATCATCCTTTCGCGCACGCATCCCGAGTTCGTTCGCCGGCTTTTCGAAAACGAAATCCCCGAAATCCAGGACCGCACGATCGAAATCCGCGCGGTGGCTCGCGAAGCGGGTTATCGCTGCAAGATCGCCGTCAGCAGCATCGACCTCAAGGTCGATTGCGTCGGCGCCTGCGTCGGCGTCCGCGGCTCGCGCATCAAGAACGTCGTCGACGAACTCGGCGGCGAACGCATCGACATCGTCCGCTGGAACGATTCGTTGCAGGTCATGATCCCCAACGCTTTGCAGCCCGCCGGCGTCGATGAGGTTTTCCTCTACGGCCGACTGGGCCGTGCCATCGTGTTGGTGAAGGAAGATCAGCTTTCGCTGGCGATCGGCCGGCGCGGCCAGAATGTCCGCCTCGCGAGCAAGCTCGTGGGTTGGGACATCGAAATCATGACGATCGACGAACTTAATGAGAGCGTCGAACGGGCCGACCGCTGGTTCAAGGGCATTCCCGGCATGCCGGACGAAGCCGTCGAACGCTACATCGAAGAAGGCTTCCTCTCGTTCGACGACCTGACCTTCATCGAACCGGCCGAGATGGCGGAGATGACGGGGCTGGATGAGGACACCTGCGCCGGCGTGATCGAATACGCCGAAGAGATGGCCCTCAAGATCGAACGCTTCGGCGACCCAGGCGCTCGCCGCGGGGGCAGAGGCGCGGCAGCCCAGGGCGAAGCGGCCGCCGACGGGGAAGCGACCGAAGAAGGCGAAACCGGTGCGGAAGGCGAGGCCCCGGCCGAAGGCGTCGAGGGCGAAACGCCTGCGGATGGCGAAACGCCGGTCGAGGAAACGACGGGCGATATGGCGGTGGAACACGCCGACACGTCCGCCGACGGCGAAGCTGCCGCGGAGGAGCAGAAGGATCAAGAAGGCCACGGCACACCGCAGATAACCGAATCGGCGTGAGTACGTTGTTCCTGCCTTGCGTAGACCTCAAAGCTTTCCAATGTCATTCTTGTCCGCAAGCGTCGTATATGGAGACGCGCAATTATGCCGTGGGGACTGACCTATGGGGCTTGATCAGATCCCGGCAAAACTGAGGAGCAAATACTCGATCGACGAGCGTGAGAACGCTACGGCGATACTTGCCGCTGATTTTCCGGTGCAATTTCAGGATATTCTCGATTGCCTCGAAGCTTTCGCGCTCAAGAAGAGCTATATCGTCGAAAAAGGCGGTTCTAAATCGCCAGTATCCATCGCCATTGATGGATTTCTTCAAGGCACGGACTCAGTGTTGCGGCAATTGGAGCAAGGCAAGAATGACGAGAGCGAGGAGCCATCTGAAAAACTCCTCTCTCGAAGCAAGAAGAAAGGGCCGATTCGACCTCCAATTCCGCCAATTGGAGATCCCGCTGGACGAGGCTGGAAAGAAAAGAAATTCGACATCGACATTTTCATCGATAAGGCAGACGATCCGATTCCAGTTCCCACACACAAGATCGATAACTACAAGCGGATTGAAGGCGAACTGCGAGGAATAGGGCTTGAGGTAGAATGGAACAACAAAGATCCATTCTTCGATCGAGACCTCAACAACTTTCGTTTGCTGAGAGCTATGGGAGTACTCTCTGTCGGCGTCATCGTGACTCGATGCACCGAACTGCAATCGCTCTTCAATAAGCTTGGAAAAGGAAAATCCTACGGCAACTCAACAACGCACCTCGAAAAGCTCATTCCTAAAGTAGACAGCGGCGCAGCTGGCGGATGCCCATTGCTTATCATCGGGATGGGGCTCGCTTGCTACGACGAGAACTCCTAGGCTATAAATCTGAGGGAAACAGTTCTGCCTGATCCGTCTTCCGTTTCCTCTTAGCGGCAGGCATCGCATGATTGTTGTAGCCGCGAACGACAGGTCGACGCTCTTCATACGATTCGGCTTGGTTGCCCCACGATGTCCATCCTGGGATCTTTTTCCTCGCGAATAGTTCCAGATACGGACCGGGGCTGCAGGCTTCAATCAGCCCATATTGTTCATCAGGCTTTCGCGAGTGCTCTTCTTTTCGGGAGACGATTGCATTTACTTGAGATCGTCCAGCTTGCTTTGTGCGAAGACGGCCTTTGACTCCGAAGAGAATAAGCTCAGTTACGTTGCGAAAATAGAATCCAACGCCTCTTCCGTCCGGCTCGCCGTCTTTGCGAACCTTAAGCCAGACGAGGTTCGTCTTATATGTGAATCCCCATGCTTCCATTATCTCCAGGGCTTCTTTGATCAATGCATTGGGAGTCCACAGATAGAGGTGACTTTGGGGAAGCGCAAAGCTTTCTACGGGTAACGCTGCGATATCGTCGAACGTCATTGTTTCGTAACGCATGAGTCGCTTGTGTTCGGGCGCCATTTTTCCGGTTCGGTTCTGGAATCGCCATGGCGGATCAACGAGAATGGCGCCGAACCGTCCATGGAGCCCATCAAGTGGCGTCGGTAGTTTCTTCACGGCCAAATTCATCGAGTTACCCCGAGTCGGGCAAACAGACTCTAGAAGCAATGTCGGTTCTACCGTGTGAGCGTTCGTTCAGCAACGAGAATAGTTCCGGATTGCAGACGAACATGAAGTCTAGCATGAGTGGTATACCACCGTCAATCCTTTTCGGAGGAAATGATGCCATCTGCCCCAAAACGTTTGCGATCCAAGGACCGTCACGCTTTTCACAAGTTGCTTCGAGTGAGCCCCACACTCTATGCGCGTTTGGCGAGACTTGCAGGGAAAACAGGCCGGAACGTCACCGAGGAGGCAAGACTTGGGCTGGAACAATACGTAGGCAAGCAGGAAGCCGCTTTGAAGTTAAACCCCCTCGCCGAGGATGATGTGGATGAACTCAGTGGTCGCCCACGCGCAATTCAATGATCCGCATACGGCAACGGGTAGCGGTTTTCGAAACATCCTCACCATGTGCGAGTAGTTGATTCGACCCGCCCTCACACTTGGCGAAAGGCTGTCCTGATTATGTCGCCCACCGGCGCTCGTCGCTTCGTTCCTCCCGCATTGCTTCTTCTCGCCGCGATCGCTCCGCTGCAGGCCCAGGAGACGAAGCGGAGCGATGATGCATTCAAGGCCACGGAGATTTGGCAGGTTCGCATCCATCTTTCTGCCGAGGAATACGAGGCGATGCAGCCGCGAAATCGCGGCATCCTGGGCATCGGCGCCACCCCGAAGCCGGCGGCGGACAAGAAGGAGGGCCGGGAAATCCATCGCAATAATTTCGGCGTCGATCTGCCGTGGGCGACCGGTTCGGTGACCTTAGGCGACCGCAACTTCAAGAAGGTCGGCATTCGCTACAAGGGGAACGGCACCATCGGCGATGCCGCCAAGACGGCCAAGAAATCGTTCAAGATCGATCTCGATTACTTCGGCGAAACCGAAACCTATCGGCAGCGAAAGACCATCAACCTGCATTGCGAAGTGTCCGATCCCTCCCGCCTTCGCGAAACGCTGGGCTACGGGATTTATCGTGCCGCCGGCGTGCCTGCCCCCCGAACCGCGTTCGCGGAAGTCCGCCTCAACGTCCCCGGCAAGTTCGACGACCATTTCCTCGGGCTGTACACCGTCGTCGAGCATGTCGATAAGCGATTCCTTCGCGATCATTTCGGGAGCGACAAAGGCTTGCTCATGAAGCCGGAGGGGGTGCGTGATTTCAGCTACAAAGGGGACGACTGGAACATCTACAAAGGCGGGTATCAGCCCAAGCGCGAGCCGACTGCCGACGAGGTGAAGCGCATCCTCGCCTTCTGCAAACTGGTCCAACAACCGGACGACGGGAAGTTCCGCAAGGAGATCGACTCGCACCTCGATATCGAAGGCTACCTGCGTTTCCTGGCCGCGACGTCGTTCATCGCCAACGCCGATTGCTTCTTCGTCACCAGCCATAACTATTTCCTCTACCTGCACCCCAAAACGGGCCGATTGCATTTCGCTCCCTGGGATCTCGATCGCTCCTTCGTGAATTTCCCGATCTTGGGCTCCAACGAGCAAACGATGGATCTCAGCTTCACTCGCCCCTATGGCGGCGAGCACCGGCTGACGGAGCGATTGCTGGCGATCCCTGAAGTCATCGAACGCTACCAAGCGCTGCTCCGCGAATTGTCGGCCGAGGCCTTTCGCAAGGATCGGCTTGAGAAGCAACTCGACACACTCGAAAAAACGATCGAGGAACTCAAGGGTCGGGATGCACAGGCGATCGTGGAGCGCAAGGAGCAACCTTATGCTCCGCCGCCGTTTTTCGGCATCCCGCCGGGATTGCGGCTCTTTCTCGCCAAACGAAGCGAATCGCTGGCAGCCCAACTCGCCGGCGCTTCGATCGGGCATATTTCGAGCGGTGGATTTCGCCCCGCGGCCATCAAAGCCGGCGATGCCATGGCTCGCCCGCTGTTCGTGCGCATCGACGTCGAACGCGACGGCCACCTTTCCAAAGACGAATGGGTCGCGGCAACGAAGAAACTTTTCGACGGATGCGAACACGACACCATGCAGCGGATCGACGAGTCGTCGCTTGCTAGGGCCCTGTCCAAGATTCTGCCGAAGCCGCCCTTGAGCAAAGCGATCGGAGCGACATTGCCGGCCTTCAAGACCGCGGACTTCATTGCTCGTTGCATCGTCCGCCGAGCGGATGCGGACAAGGATGGGAAAGTGTCCCACGACGAGTGGAATCGGGCAGCAACCAAAGCGTTCGACGATTTCGATCGGATCAAGGCGGGCAAGCTGACGGAGCCGATGCTCTCGGCCCTGCTGTCGGACGTCTTCCCCATGCCCAGCCTCGCGAATCCCGCCGCCTGGAGAAAATAGCGGGGGCACGTTTGCGAATCCGCATCATGCGGCGTATCACGGGTTAATCCGCCGATTGCGAAGGCGAGCAGCGCCGGCATTTATCCCCTCTCCCTCCGGGAGAGGGGCCGGGAGCGAGGGCGTGCAACGGGGCGTTGGGCGAAGAAAGGCGTCCTCACCCCCTCCCGGAGCGTGAGGACCACTCTTATGCCTTTCGTGGCGACAAGTTTATTAACTTGTCGGATTGGTTTTCGAAGCGATTTCAAACAAGTTAATAAACTTGTTTCCACGGCGGATTGACCTCGCATCGCCGCTGGCTGCCTTTCGTGGCGACAAGTTTATAAACTTGTTCGGATTGGTTTTCGAAGCGATTTCAAACAAGTTAATAAACTTGTTTCCACGGCGGTCTGACCTCGCATCGCCGCTGGCTGCCTTTCGTGGCGACAAGTTTATTAACTTGTTCGGATTGATTTTCGAAGCGATTTCAAACAAGTCAATAAACTTGTTTCCACGGCGGTCTGACCTCGCATCGCCAATGGCCGCCTTTCGTGGCGACAAGTTTATTAACTTGTTTCCACGGCGGTCTGCCCTTGCACCGCCGCTGACTGCCTTTCGTGGCGACAAGTTTATTAACTTGTCGGAAATGGCTGCAAAAGCCGAAACTATCGCTGCGCGACCGTCACCAAACGGTGTTTTGCCGGGAGACCAAGGCGTCCGAAGCCAATTCGAACAAGTGAATAAACTTGTTCCCACGGGTCGCGAGCCGTCCAGCGACGGCACGTAGCGAGTTTTAGCGGAATGCAAGCATAAATACGTATGCGATCAAGCATGCGTCGCGTCCGGGGTGCGCGCCAAGCAGACGCGCCAAGCAGACGCGTCAAGCAGACGCGTCAAGCAGACGCGTCAAGCAGACGCGTCAAGCAGACGCGGTAGACCTCGCGCGAAGGTGAAGACTGCTCTCGCTCACTGCAGCGTCAGCTTGAGCCCGCGATTCTTCAGCGGTTCGTACAACGCGCTCGCTTCTTCCGCCGACAAAGGCCTGCCGGCCGCATCGACGGGCCGCTCGATCGTCAGGCGTCTTGTCCTGGGCGACAACGAGAGGGGATGCGAGCAACGTAGCGGCGAGAGCAAATGTCAGGCGTTTCATGACGAGACTCCATGGGTTCGACGAATGGTGCGCGGAGAGGCTTGTTGATGCGACGAGGAGAGTTGTCCTCACGCTCCACCGTTGCGGCATGTTCTCCGACCGTGCCACAACGGTCTGCGGGAACTTGCGAACACTTGCTTGCGCAGCGTACTGAGAATCGTGGCGTGGCGTACCATAGCGGTGTCGTCCTCTCTCTCCTCGGGTTCCGAATCCATGATCGGCGAACGTCTCGGCAAATGGGTCATCTTCAAGGAACTCGGCCGCGGCGGCATGGGACGCGTCTATCTGGCCCAGGAAGAACTCTCGGGCCGTAAGGCGGCGATCAAGATTCTCGCGGCCGAACTTGCGACCGATCCCGGTTTTTTGCATCGCTTTCAGCGCGAGATCGAAACGCTCTCCACGCTTCAGCATTCGCACATCGTCCGCTTCTTCGAGTCGGGCTTCGAAAACGGATTGTTCTTCTACGCGATGGAATACGTCGAAGGGCAAAGCCTCGACGACGTCATCGCCGCCCAGAAGCGATTGCCCTGGCGGCAGATGCTCGATTACGGTTTGCAGATCTGCCCCGCCCTCAAGCATGTCCACGATCACGGCGTCATTCATCGCGATTTGAAGACTGCCAACCTGCTCGTCACGCCCGACGGCATCATCAAAATCACCGACTTCGGCATCGCCAAGGTCTTCGCCGCACCGCATCTCACGGCCACGCATGGCGTCGTCGGCACTGCGGAGTTTCTCTCGCCCGAGCAAGCCTCCGGCAAGCCGGTCACCAAGCGGAGCGATCTCTATTCGCTCGGCGTCGTCTTTTACAACATGCTCACGGGCCGATTGCCGTTCGAGGGGCCGTCGTTCGTCGAATTGCTGCACAAGCATCGCTACGGCCAATTCGATCGCCCGGGCAAGATCGTGCCTGAGTTGCCGTACGAGATCGACGAGGTGGTTTGCCAACTCTTGGCCAAGGATCCGAACGAACGGCCCGCCGATGCGCATGTGCTCGGCAAGCATCTCGATTCGCTCCGCCGCAAGCTCGATCGCAAGAGCAACCAGACCAGCACCGGCGCCGGCGACGACGGCACGGTGACGGAGAACGACGCCTCCCTCTCGGGCCCGCCTCTGCCTGGCGCCGCCACCTTGATGAGCCGGCTGGTGCGCGACGAGTTGGATCGGCAGAACGATGCGGGAGTCGTGGGCCGATTCCTCAATCGCCCCTTGATCCTGGCGACATTGCTGATCCTCTGCGTGGGAACGATTGCCTGGGCCTTTTGGCCGCTGACGCCCGACGAGATGTATCGCCGCGGTTCCGAGTTGATGGAGTCGTCGCGACTATCGGACAAGGAGGCTGCATGGAAGGAATATCTGGAGCCCTTGCAGCGAAACCATCCCGACTATGCGAAGGCCGAGATCGAAAAGCTCAAGCAGCAGTTCGATGATGCCCGCAATCCAGCCATGACGGAGGCCCAACGCTTCTTCCGCCGAGGCGAACGCCTTCAGAAAGAGGGACATGAGCGCGAGGCGCTGCAGCTTTGGCGAAACTTGATCGTCGCCTTCGAGGAGACGCCGGAGGAGAAGGACTGGGTGCGGCGTGCCCGCGAGAGCGTGCAGGATGCGGAACGGGAGGCGAACGCGAAAGAACGCCGTGCGGCCATCCGCCCCGTGCTGGACCGCGCCGCATCATTGCGCGATCAGGGGAAGCGAGCCGAGGCGGAGAAGGTGTGGACCGCGTTGGAGGAGCTGTATCGCAGCGAAGCGGGCGGGCAGGACATCCTTGATGAAATCACGCGGGCACGCAAACGGTGACGCATAGCGCTGCAAGTCAGAACTGAGAAGTTCAGAATGAAGAAGTTAGAATTAAGAATTGAGAATTGAGATATTCTCCTTCCGCCTTCTGCCTTCTCACTTCTGCCTTCCGGCAGTTCCCTACTGCGATTGGACGGTGAGCGGAGCCAGTGACGGCCCGGTGTAGATGACGACGTAGACGAAGTCGGGGACTTCGGGGTCGTCGATCACTTGCACTTTTTGGCTGCGGGCCGCGAACATCGGCATGTCCTGCCGCGAGCGGAAGCGGGACTTCGGCAACACGTACACGGTCGCGACGACCGGATTGCGAGTATGCCCTGCCTGGAAGACCAGGCGCGGTGCTTTGGTTTGGCCGAAGAAAGTGCCGACGTCGTAGCTGGACAGGAACTCGAAATTGAAGCGGGGCGGGGGCTCCATCTTGTGCCCCATCTCCTCGAACCACGCCTTCACCGCCTCCGGCGAACTCGTCATCTGGGCATCGACAAACGATGCGATTTCGTTGGGTTCCACATCGACTACCGGCCGAGGCCAAAGTTGCCAGCTGCTCACGCCCACCACGAGAAACAATGCGGCGGCGGCCACCGCGAGGCGGCCATACGAGCGCGGGGCGGGGACAGACTTCAGCTGGGCGGCGATGCGACCATGCAGATCGGAGGGGACGGCGACGTCGTGCATCGCCTTGGCGATCACCGCGTCCTCGCGCCGCTCTTCCATCTCCCAGGCCAGGCACGCGGGGCACGAATCGACGTGGCGACGCACGGCCGAGCGCTCGGCCTCGTCCATCGATTGGGGATCGCGGCGAAGCATCAGCACGAGCATGCGTGCGTGAATGCAGTCCATCATGCGTTCCTCCGGGCTTCCTCAAGGCGGGAAGCCTTCCCCCCGGATAGCCGAACCTTCAGAAATGCCTTGGCCCGCGCGAGTCGCGACATCACCGTGCCGAGGGCGATGCTCAAGTGATCGGCGATCTCGCGATACGAAAAATCCTCGAAGTAAAAGAGGATCAACGGAGTGCGATACGCCTCAGGCAGCGCGTCGAGCGCCTGTTGCAGCTGCGGGCCGTCGATGTCGGGCAATTCGAGGGCATTGGGATCCGCGAGGTCGCCGACGTCGTCGAGCGAAACGGTTTTCTCGGTCCGGGAAGAGCGGAGCCGAAGCAGATAGGCGTTGCGCAGGATCGCGTAGAGCCAGCTTTTGGCCCGTCCGTGGTCGCGGAGCTGATCGATCTTTCGCTGCGCCTGGCAGAAGGTTTCCTGCGTCAGATCCGCCGCCGTCGCTTTGCATCCGCACAGGCGATAGGCGAACCGATACAGGGCAGCGTAATGGGCATCTGCCAGGGGCAGGATCGACTGGGACGATCCAAAGCCGAACATGCGAGCCCTCCCGAAGTACGATGCGATGGCGCGGGAAAAAATTCCAGGAATCCGAAAAAGCGTTCCGAGCCTCGGCGAGCAGCCGCTGCTGGGCGGCTGATACGGCATCCTGCACTAGTCTCGCCATGCCCAGCCGGCAGTGCTGAAAACTCAGACGGATCCCTGCCAGGGGGTGGTTTGAGGGAAGTTTTGGCTGCACCATTGCGCTCGATGGTTTAACCGGTCTCGCCCTCCCAAATTGATCTATTTTCTATTTTCTATTCGAAGACTTGTTTCAAATCACATCAATCTGCTGCGATCGCACAAGCACGCGTTCCTGGCGAAAGCGCTGGTCGAGCGACTCGCGGTATTGCCGCCACCACTGCGGGTCGAAGTCGTCCACCATCACTTCGTAGATGACGAGTTCATCCCGGTGGGGTTGGGAAGAGTCTTCTTTCCAGAGCCCTTCCGCGGGCGCGCGGTTGTAGGCGGTGATGCCGCCGAACTTCTGCGCCAACTCCTCTTTCACTTCGCTGTAAAGTGCGTTGGGGAGCTTGGAACCCTCGTTGTCGTACAGCGGCAGGAAGAGTTGCAGGAGGTGCATGCGTTCGCCTCGCCAAGAAACGTCCGGAGCGATCCCGATGCAGTTCCGGCGCCGAGTCTTCGCTACAATGGCGACGAAACCCGGCTCGTCCGAACCAGGAACCAATCATGTCCGACGCGATGGCGCAAGTGGCGGAATCAGTCGTTCGCCGTGCACAACGGCAAGGCTACGTGGTCCCGCGCGACATTCGAGCCGAGATGAAGCTGGCGGGCCTGCCGGAGGACGATTGGAAGGCGGTCGTCGATCAAGCGAAGGCATCGCTCAACTATCGCCAGGGGCGGTACTATCATGTCTCCGCCGTCAGCCCCAGGCTGCATCAGGAGCAGCAGCATCAGCAGATCGTGTCGCGTCTCGTCAAGCAGTTGATCAAGCGTCATAAAGACGCCGCCAAGGAACGGGAACGCCGAGGCCAACTCCGCACCGACTTCGTCACGCCGCTGAAGATCTCGACGGAAGACGGAGCCGAGCACCGCCTGATGAGCCGCGACGTCTCGCCTACGGGAATCCGCCTGCTCGGCACTCAGCGTCTGCTGGGACAAAAGGTAACGGTGTGGCTCGCCGCGCAAGAAGGCGAACCCCCCGTCGGCCTCGCGACCCGCATCCTATGGACCTGCGCCGTCGGCGACGGGCTCTACGAAAACGGCGGGAATTTTCTTGAAGCCGTCAGCCATCAGGCAGGCTAGCCAACTTCTCCTCGGTCGGATTATTGTGGGTTTCCGCAATTCGTACCGGACATCTTCTGTGAGCGAACGCTAACATCGAATGAATTTCATCTGAAATCTCTGTTGCGGAATCGAGAAGTCTGCTATCGTTGGAAGGTAGTCCCGTCCCTCGGCTGATTTACCTCTTTCCTTTCTTTGAGGTTGTCCATGCGCAAAAGGTCTGGTTTTACGCTCATCGAGTTGCTGGTCGTCATTGCCATCATCGCGGTTCTGATCGCGTTGCTGGTCCCCGCTGTCCAAAAGGTACGCGAGGCCGCTGCCCGCGCGCAGTGCCAAAACAATTTAAAGCAAATCGGCCTGGCTTGTCACGGTTATCACGACACGTACAAGCGATTGCCCCCCGGCGCCGCAAACGACCGTGCGCCGTTCGGGAACGGGGGCGGATGGGGATCCTCATGGATGGTCTATATTCTTCCTTACATCGAACAGGGCCCGATTTACAATCAGTGGCAGTTCAACGGAAACAGCGGTTTTCAGAACGGCAGCAACAACACCTTGATCGCGAACAAGACGATTGCGATCTACAGGTGCCCTTCCAGCGTGCTTCCGGACTTCTCGCCGACCGGCGGGGCGGGCGGGCCGAAAATGGTCGTCTCCTACACGGGTATCGCAGGGTCAGCGGTAACACCGGGCAGTGCCGGAACCTATCAGCAGCAATGCTGCAACGGCGGCAGCTCCTGGGCGAGCGACACCGGAATCCTCTTCGCGGGCAGTCGCGTGAAAATGACCGACATCACCGACGGCACGAGCAATACTTGGCTCGTCGGCGAACAGAGCGACCACTTGCGCGACGCAAATCGTCAGCCCTGCACCAGCGGTTATACCGCCGGATTAGGCAACAGCGGCGCCATGTACGGCTGGACCATGGGAGCCGATCATCCTACGGGAGGCGGACAAGCGGGTTGGGGAGATGGGCGCCATTTCAATTGCACCAGCGTCCGTTACACGATCAATCAAATCGGTTTCACTTCAGCTGATGCGAATGCCGGAGTCAACAACGATGCCGGCGGCAACTTCCCGCTGAGTTCCAACCATACCGGTGGCTGCAACATTCTTTTGGGCGACGGAACGGTTCGTTTCTTCACCAGTTCCCTTTCGACGGCGCAGATTCATCCGTTCTGCACCCGAGCGGGTGGCGATATCGCTCAGGAATAATCTCTGGCGTTGTGCGCCGACCTCTTCCAAGGTCGGCGCACTTTCGTTTCTGCTTCTCCAATTCATTAGTCAGGGATCCTTCGATGCGATATTTGGCCTGCTTCGCAACTCCCATTGCTCTTGCCGCAATTCTCGGTTGTCCCCGGTCCGATGGGGTCGCGCCTCCTGCCGCGGCCAAGGTCAACGGCAACATCAAGCTTGACGGAAAGCCGATGCCCGGTGGCGAAGTTCGCTTCTCCGTCAGCGGGTTCCCCCCCAAGACTTTGCAAGTAACGGACGGCGCGTTTTCGGGAGAGGTCTTCTCAGGCAAAAACCAAATCGATGCGTCCTACGAAAAGGAGGGGGCCCCGCACCCAATGGACCCCAAAACGAAGCTGAAGGTGAACGTAGTTTCGCCGAAATACTCAGGTCCGAATTCGCCGCTTAACAAAGATCTTGCTGCCGGGGACAATCCTCCCCTGTCCTTCGAGGTAACTTCGAAAAAGTAGCCGTCACAAAAAAAGCGAGGAGGCGAGTCGCAGCATCGACTCGCCTCCTTGTTGTTTCCACCGTCATCAATCAACGGCCGGGAGCAAGCAAGCCTAATTCCACCCGGCTCCAACCGCCGCGCCTCGCGCCGCGTCGTGGCTTCTTCAGCCAGCCCAAGAAGAGCAGCCCGGCCCAACGCATGCGTGCCGTAAGCGTCTGCTTCGTTTGATGGGCAACCGCTTCTTGCTTCACTTCCAACGGCTCTGCTTCGCTGGGACCATATCGTGATTCCGCCTCCGGCGACGTGGCGGGAGCAGGCACAGCCATAGGCACAGCAGGGGCGACTTCGGCATCGGGCGCTGACGGGGCCGCCACACCGCGAACGGCTTCCGGTTCCGCCGTTGGGCTTGTCACGGGGCGTTGCCAGTATGCGATATGGGCGGGCACAACCCAGTTGAACGCGATGTCCCCGGGCGAAGGCTCGGCGGCGGAGCCCAAACGGGCGATCAACGCGGCCATCTCTTCCATTGCGGCTTCGCTTCGATTCGCGTTGGACTCCGTCGGCGGCTGCGTTTCGACAGGGAAGACCGGCGGCGTTTCGATGCGTGGCAGCGCCGGCATTGCCTGGGTCGTCATCGCGACCGCTTGCCGCATCGCCGCCGCGATCGCCGACGCACTGACGGCTCCTTCGTTGTCGGCAGCCGTCGCGCTGGACACGTTGTTCGACGTGGCCGGCTTTTCCGTCTGAAGGTCGATGCGGATTTCGATCGGCAACGTGATGCGCGGCAGCATCGGCCCCACGAAAATCACAACCTCAGTCGGTTGCGGCGGCATCGGCGGGACGGGCATTGCCGTTGGCGTCGTACGCGCCTCCAGCGATTCCACCCAAAGCCGGCATCGCCGGTCGATGTGTCTGGTCCCCCGCATAACGCGTCTCCCACGCGCGACGAATTGGTCGGTATCGACCTCATCGGCCGCCGCGCGAGCAGATCAACGCATTCGTCAGGGGAATCCCTCGCTTTCCCGGTCCGCTTGTGCGGGTTGTGCCAATCGAGCCAAGAACGCGGCCAGTAAACGCCGCCACGCCCTAAGGGTAGAGTCGAGCGGTGACGCGGTGCGCCGGTGGACACCGGCGTTCCGTTTTCACCGCCCGCTCATCGAACC
>JAIEPT010000076.1 GCA_019748295.1 Gemmataceae bacterium
CCACGCCGAAGGCCCGCCGGAATCGATCCTGACGGGCCAGCATTTGAAGGACACGTTCGGCCACTAAACCGCCGTCGTCGCCCATCATCATTGAAGTGAGTTTTCTCTTAGCACGCTGAGCACGCAAGTGTTCGCAGGCTCGCAGAGGTGGATGCATCCATCTGCCGCGGGCCTGCGAACACTTGCTTGCGCAGCGTGCTAAAGCTTACTTCGTTTCTTGCCCTTGGAAGAGCCGGCGAACGGGGCCCGGTTGCGGCGACGCCGCAGGATCTGTTTCTTCGCGGCGGAAGGGGTTGAGCTTCGACAGCAATCCCGGCGAACTGTTTGAGGTCTGCGTCGCTTCCGGCGTCGGGTTCGTGCCCGCGTCCTTCATAAAGGGCCGGGTGGTTTCGTCCTTCTTCTTTTCGCCGCCCGTCAGTTTCGGCTGGATCTTATCGCGCTGCAGAAATTGGGGGCGCTGCATATCGAGATTCGGCGTCCACGCGGCAGCTTTCTCGATCAGCGACGGCCTCGGCGGCTCCTTGCCCGTGGCGAGCATTTCGCGCCACGCCTTGGCGTCGTTCGGCAGATCCTTCTTGGTCGCCGTCTTCAGCGAATCCCAGGCTCGCGATCGGATGGCGACGTCGCGATCCGATTCCATGAGATGCACCAGCGTCTCGACGACGTCGGGTTGCGAATATTTGCTGAGGGCGCGGATGGCCGCCAAGCGTTCGTCAAGCGTCTGCAAGTGGTCGGCCGTCGCGCTGGTCGCATCGGCGCCGGGTTGCCGCGCGACGCGAATGAAGAGGCTTCGCGAGTTCGCTTCCCCGGTCTCTTCGAGCGCCGCAAGGGCTTGCTGGCGGACGACCTTGGCGAGTTCGGGCGTGTAAGGGAGCCGTTGGAGGTAGACGTCTTCCAGGATCTTCGGCGCCCGGGCGTCTTTCGATTGGCCGAGCACGGTGATCGCGGCGAGGCGGCACATGGGTTGGTCGTTCTTGATTTTGTCGTCGAGCATTGCGTCGCCCTGGAGTGCGACTGTGGAAAGGATCTTGAAGTACTGCTCGCGTTCTTCCTGATTTTTCGGGTTGTTGAGCCGAGCGATGGCTTTCGCCCGCTTCCAGCCGTCGGTGCTTTTGTGCAGCACGATGATGGGGTCTTCTTGAGTCCACCAGTTGCGCACGCTGAAATCGCGGGCGGTGATGTCGTCCCAGAAGTTGGCGCAGCCGGGAGCGACCGCAATCGACGCGATCAGTGCCCATCGCCAAGTCCAACGGTACGGCGGATTCATCCCTGGCATCTCCCGCGCTCCATCGCGAGTATTTCGCGACCCGGCATATAGCCATGTTCGGGCAAGCGAGCAAGAGGAGTTCCGGGCTCCTGCTCCCCTCTCCCCCAAGGAGAGAGGGGAGCAAGAGGCATGCAACGTGCAGATAGGTTTCGCGCACCTCCCCTCACCTCGCGGGGATTCTCTCAACCAAGGAGCTCGTCATGCCAAATGCGAAAGGCCGAAGCTGGAAGATGGAGCGAGCCAGCGTTTCTCAAAAAGGCAAATCCCGACCGCGGTCGAACAAGTACTCGAAGTCCGATTCCGATCCCCGACCCGAACCCGGCACCCGCTCGCGCGTCTGGGTCGGCGGTTACACACGCAGCAATGGTCAAAAGGTTGCTGGCTATTACCGCTCGCTTTAACGTCGCATTCCCCTGAGCAACGCAGTTCCATGGAGCTGCGTTTTTTGTTTTGCTTCCGCCACAAACACGTTCGCCGATCCCTGGGATTCGGAACCTTTCCGCCGGCCTATACAATGCAAGGAAACCTGCCGTTTCCCTTGTTGATTCAGGTCTATGCCGCGCGATCTTTACGATGTTCTGGGCGTGAACAAGTCGGCTTCCGATGACGACATCCGGAAGGCGTATCGCAACCTCGCCCGGGAGTTCCATCCCGATCGCAATCCCGGCGACAAGCAGGCCGAATCGCGATTCAAGGAAGTGCAAGAGGCTTACGACGTCCTTTCCGACAAGAAGAAACGCGAGCAGTACGACCGTTTCGGATTCGCCGGCCCGCAACCCGGGTTCGGCGGCGGCGAAGGCCCGGGCGGATTTCATTGGTCAGGCGGGTTTCCGGGCGGAGGCGGCGGCGGGTTCCCCGGCGGCAACGTCGAGATGGATCCCGATCAGGCGCAGGAGCTTTTCGAGCAAATCTTCGGCGGCACGCCTTCCGGCTTAGGCGGGGCAGGACGTCGTTCGCGCGGAGGCAATCGCGGGCGCAAGGCGCCATCCGCGCCGACTGAGGCGGAACTCGAAGTGCCTTTCTTGCTGGCGGCCAACGGCGGAACGATGGCGCTCAACGTCAACGGCAAGGGAATCGACGTCAAGATTCCTGCGGGGGTCGAAGAGGGGAAGACGCTTCGTTTAAGCGGCCAAGGGCCCAGCGGGTCCGACATCCATCTCAAGATCAAGATCCAGCCGCACGCGAATTTCAAGCGCGAAGGCAAGGACGTCATTCTCGAAACGCCGATCAGCGTGGCCGAGGCGATTCTGGGCGGCAAGATCGAGGTGCCGACGCTCAATGGGTCCAAACTGGAAGTGAAGATTCCTGCCGGCGCTTCGAGCGGAGGCCGGCTTCGCCTACGGGGCAAAGGAATTGCCGGCGGCGATCAATACATCGTCTTGAAGATCGTCGTCCCCAAAAACATCGACGACGAGAGCCGGCGACTCATCGAGCAATTCCGCGAACGCAATCCGCAAAACCCGCGAACCGGCGCTCCCTGGGAGTGATCGGCGAACCTTTTCCGAAGGGCTTTGGTCTGTCCCGCATGGAACCGATCCGGCCCGATCTTCGTTTACGCAAGCACGAGCACCTGCGTCGCCCGGCCGACTTTCAGTTGGTCTACGATGGCCGTACGTCGGCGAGCGATGCGTGGATTCTGGTGTTCGCGAAGCCAAATGGTCTTCCTTATGCTCGCGTCGGACTGTCGGTCTCGCGCAAGTGGGGATCGGCGGTCGTCCGCAATCGCATTCGCCGTGTGTATCGTGAGGCGTTCCGTTTGGGTCGCGCGGAGATGCCTGCGGGGCTCGATCTGATCATGATCCCGCGTTCCCCCAACCTGCCGACGGAGCCGACGATTCGCCAATCGCTGATCGCTCTGGCGCGACGCCTGGCGAAAAGACTCGGCAGCCGGGGGGCGTCATGCTCCAAGCCGGACTGACGTGGGCACGCCGGGTGGTTTCCTTCGGGCTCATTCTGCCGGTGCGTTTCTATCAGGCGGTGCTGAGCCCGCTTCTTCCGAGCGTGTGCAAATTCGAGCCGAGCTGCAGCGAATACTTCATTCAAGCGGTTCGGAAGCACGGTCCGATCCGCGGCGCGTGCCGCGGAGCGTGGCGGATCTGCCGCTGCAATCCATGGAATGCCGGCGGTATCGATCCGCCTTAGAGGACGCCTGGCATCCGTCGCTGGTCGACAACTCGTTTTTTTCTGCTTGAAACCGCATGGCGACTTGGCCACGATAGCCCTCACACATCTTTAATGCAGGACTTCGCCCATGTCGCCGCTTCGGCGTCTCGTGTTTCTCTGCGTATGCATTTCGCTTTCCGGTTGCACGGAAGTGACTCGCACCGGCGACAAGGCCATTTGGACTTTCGCCCCCTGGGTCGGCTTGCTGGTGCTGTTGGGAGCCCTCGTCGGAATCGCGGGCGGCTTCCTTTGGTTGGTGTTCCGCGACAAATGGACCGGCATCGCCGGGACCGCCTTCTTCGTGATTCTCGGCGTGATCGCGGCCCCGGCCATGTTCACGGACTTCTGCGAAGTGACGCCGGAGGGATTTCATCTGCGAACGGGAATCTGGTTCGCGCCGAACGAGCATCGCATCCGTTTCGACGAGGTGGATTCCATCCACATGACGACCGAGCGCGGCCGGCGCTCGTCGTCGACGTTCCTCGTCAGTAATACACGGCAGGGCCAGGTAAGAACGCCCGTTGGCGATTTGATGCGGCATGGCCCGATCGACGACATCATCGCGCAGGTGCGCCGACGCGGGATTCCGTTCACGCGCTGACCTCGGTTACGACATCAACGGACGGATTTGAGAGGGCGAGGCGGGTTTCGTTTAACCGGCGATGCCGCGAATCACCCAGACGACGAAATACGCGAGTGCGAAGAAGAGCAGCACGCCCACGAGCGAGCGCCAGAAGATGCCGACCCAGTATTTGCGGTTTTCGAGGTCGCGTACCTTTTCGTCGTCCCCGTCGCGCTTGGTCTCTTTCTGCTCGATCTTCTTGTAAAGATCGCGATACTTGTCCGTGGCAACCGATTTCGGGCCACGCTGGCGAACGGTGACGTCGGCGAACTCTTTGAAGCTCGCAACGGCGCGGAAGCCCTGATTGGGAAGGCGGCTGATTTTGGCCCCTGGGCCGACGGTCCCTTCCTGGATCATCTTGGTCACTTGCGCGGTGGTGAGCTTGTGGGCCTTATCGCCCCCTTCCGCCTTCACGCGCAGATACCACACTTCGGGGTCGATCGCCTGAACGTCAGTGTCTGAGGTTGCAGACGCGACCCGAACCGTCGCCTTTCCGTCGACCGGCGTATCGAGCTTCGGCGTCTTCGACTTCTTGAGGAACGACAGCGACGGCGACGACAGGTTCAACTCGGTCAAATCATTGAGCACTTCCGCGCACGATTGGTAGCGATGCTTCGGGTGCTTGGCCGTCATCTTGAGGATGACGAGGTCCAGCTTCTCCGAGACGTCGACATTCGTTTTGCGAGCCGGCGAGAAGGTTCCCGCTTCCTTCGCCTGGATCACTTCGACGATCGTCCGCCCCGTGAATGGCGGATGGCCCACGAGCATGCAGTAGAGCATGCAACCCAAAGCGTAGATGTCGGATCGACCGTCGATTTCCTTGGCGTTGCGGGCTTGTTCGAGCGGCATGTACCAGGGGGTGCCGACGGCGTGGCCGGTCTGAGTCAGCGACATCTCTTCGTCGTCGGTCTTCACCATGCCGAGGTCCGCGACCTTGACGATGCCGGCCCTACGATCGATCAGCACGTTGTCCGGCTTGATGTCGCGATGGACGATCCCCGACTTGTGCGCGTATTCGAGCGCGCGAAGGCAAGCGAGCGTCACATGGACGGCATCGGCGACGGGGACCGATCCGAGCTGGTCGATGTGGGCTTGCAGGCTCTTGCCTTCGATGAACTCCATCGCGACGAAGTGCCAGCCCTGATCTTCGCCGATGGCATAGGCCTGGATCAGATTCGGATGATCCAGCTGCCCCATCACCCGACCTTCACGGTACAAGCGTTCAACCAATTTGGGATTGGCGGCGATGTGCGGGAAGAGAACTTTCAGAGCGACTTCGCGATCCGCTTCGGCATGACGGGCGAGATACACCGCGCCCATGGCGCCTTCGCCGAGCTTGCGGAGGACGGTGTAGCCGCCGAGGATGGGCGGCATGGGGAGAGATTTTTTCGGACGAAAGGAGGGGGCGGGCGTGGCCTCATCATCGCCGTCGTTGGTGGCGGAGGGGACGTGGATTTCGCCCGACTCCGGGGCGTGCGCATCGATGACGCGCGTGCTTCCGAGTGCATCCTCGCCGGAAGCATTGCGTGAGGCCAACGGCCTCGCCGGGTGCGTCTTGGCCGTCCCGGGCCGGGGTGTCTCCGACGGCTGTCGATCCATGCAATCCTCAAGTGGCGTCGCAACCGAACCTGCAAACGCCTGCGTATCTATGGAGCCGATTTCGCTCCGAAATTCCGATTCGGCGCAATTATAACACAACTAACGTGGATAACCGTGAAATGTCCCGAAAATGGCCTGCTTTGCCCGTCTTCTTTTGTTCGAATCGCACTCGGACCTGAATTTCCGCGTTTTGCATTTCATTCCGACTTGGATTCGACAACCGCCAACTCGTCCCTACGGGCGCCTTATGAGGATTTTCGGACCCGCGATCGAATCGCCTGGATCGCTTCGCCCGACACGCTTCCTTTTCGGTCGCCCTCCCCGTCGTCGACGCTCAGATCGCCTTGAAACAATAATTGTCTGGACAACTATCGTCACGACGTTTATGATGGAGGGCGCCTTTTGATGCCCAGGCGCCCGGATTCCGGGTCGCACTCTCGACGAGCCCGCTTTCATGAACAGCAATCCTCTCCAAGTCGATGTCGTCGTTATTGGCGGCGGCCCTGCGGGGTCCACGGCCTCAACCTTGCTCGCCCAGCAGGGCCTCAAGGTTCATCTCTACGAACGCGACAAGTTCCCGCGCTTTCACATCGGCGAGTCGCTGATCCCGGAGACCTATTGGGTCTTCAAACGGCTCAACATGCTCGAAAAGATGCGGAAAAGCGCGTTCATCAAGAAATACAGCGTGCAGTTCGTCAATGCGGAAGGCAAGGAGTCCGCTCCGTTCTACTTCCATGACAACAAGCCGCATGAGTGCTCGCAGACCTGGCAGGTCATCCGCAGCGAATTCGACGCGATGATGCTTGAGAACGCCCGCGAACACGGCGTCGTCGTCCATCAACCGGCCCGCGTGCTCGAAGTGCTCTTCGAGGGGGACCGGGCCGTCGGAGCGAAGGTGCAATTGGAGAACGGAGAAACGCGAGAGATTCGCAGCAAGGTTGTCGTCGACGCCAGCGGCCAAAGTGCGATGCTGATGAACCGCTTCAAGCTTCGCCTGTGGGATCCGGTGCTCAACAAGGGCGCCATCTGGACTTACTGGGAAGGGGCCTATCGCGACGTCGGCAAGGATGAGGGCGCGACCGTCGTGATTCAGACGCCCGACAAGCAGGGTTGGTTTTGGTACATTCCGCAACACGACAACACGATGAGCGTCGGCATCGTCGGCCCGTTCGATTACCTATTCAAAAACCGCGGCACGCACGAAGAGACCTACAACGAAGAAATCGAACGCTGCCCCGGCGTGAAACGCCGCCTTGTCGATGCCAAGCGAGCCACCGGCTATTTCGCGACGAAGGACTACTCGTATCGCTCCAAGGAATGTGCCGGCAACGGCTGGGTAACGATCGGCGACGCCTTCGGCTTCCTCGACCCGCTCTATTCCTCCGGCGTGCTCCTTGCGTTGAAGTCCGGCCAACTTGCGGCGGACGCGATTGCCGAGGGGATCGGCAAGGGGGATACTTCGGCCGATCAACTGGGCAACTGGGGCCCGATGTTCAACAAGGGCATCGACCGCATGCGTCGCCTGGTGTGCGAATATTACGACGGCTTCAGCTTCGGCGCCTTCATCAAGAAGTTCCCCGAATACCGCGGCAAGATCACCGACCTGCTCATCGGCGATCTGTTCGAGGACAAGGTGGACGTGGTTTGGGAGCCGATGGCGACGCTCTACAAGGAAGGCAAACAGGCCATCCCCGATTGGACCGCCACCCCGCCCGCGGACGTTGCGGCGAACAAGCTCAACGAGTTGTTCTTGCCGGAGGGGCAATTGCGTTAGCCGAGCGGCATTATCGCGGACGTCTTGTCCCCCACCCCCCGAGGGAGGATCTTGCATCTTCGAGTTCGGTCGACTCGAAAATGGGCGTCTTCACACTAACCCGAAGCGTAAGTCAGCGAGGGAAAACTTTGACCTCGCTTACTGACGCTTCGGGCTAGTGCGGAAACGACGATCAATAGCGCTCCGAGGGCCCTCTCCCTCCGGGAGAGGGTTGGGGTGAGGGTATGCCTTACTCCCTCTCCCTCTGGGAGAGGGTTGGGGTGAGGGTGCCTTTTCTCGCGTAGCGCCACGTCGCATGCCCTCACCCCGGCCCCTCCTTACAGGTGTAGGTTTCTTGGTGGCGGCAGCGAAGCTTCCCCTCTCCCCCGCAGAGATCAAGTTGGCCCATGCAATCGAGTCACCGCGGGGGAGAGGGTGCCCGAAGGGCGGGTGAGGGGCGCTTCGGAAGATATGTGCTTGTGCAAACGCAACTTTCCCTTACTTCACGTCAAAAAGGGCAAGTCTTCCGAAGCTCCCCTCACCCGGCCTTCGGCCACCCTCTCCCCCGCGGTGACTCGATTGCATGGGCCAACTTGATCCCGGCGGGGGAGAGGGGAAGCTTCGCTGCCTCCACCAAGAAGCCTACGCCTGTAGGCCCCCGGCCCCTCTCCGGGAGGGAGAGGGGAGAAATGCAGGAGCCGCTCGCCTTAAGCGGGCATTTCCTTGGCATGCGGCGTGTTTTCCGATAGGTTTCACTCTTGGAGTTCCATTTCTCCACGCCGCCGCTCTCCAAGGATCGATCGCGCATGGCCGTGCGACTCATTTGGCGTCCCGAAGAGGCAGCGTCGATCGGCGAAGCGACGGCGATCGCTCTGCAACGGGGCGGCATTGCAGTCATCCCTACCGAGTCCGGCCAGGAAGCGATTGCCTGGGGACTAGCTCCCGATGCCGCAGCCCGACTGTCTGCGATTGCCGGCGATCATCCGCTCGCCCTTGCTCTGCGCTCCCACGGGGATCTGCTCGACTGGCTTCCGCATGCTCGAGGCCGCATCACGAATCTTGCCCGCAAACATTGGCCTGGGCCGCTCGGCATGTTCGCGTCGGGCGGTGAATGGGGCCTGGCGTCCAAGCTGCCGGATAGCGTGCGACGAGCCGTTTGGACCGACCACGGTCTTGCGTTGCGCATGCCCGCGATGCCGTTGATCGATGTAGTTCAGGCTGTTCTTGGCGGGCCGTTGCTGATTGCTTCCATCGAAGGCACTCCGGAAGCCGATGTGTTGATCGAAGCGGAGCCATCCGTGTTGGCGCCGGCTGCTGTCACTTGGGTGCAGGCGAATCCCAGCGAATGGCGGATCGTCCGGCCGGGAGTCGTGCCTGCGGAGCACCTGGCCGAAGATTCGGCATGTTCCATCCTTTTTTTGTGCACGGGAAACACCTGTCGCAGCCCGATGGCGGCGGGTCTTTGCCGGATGCTGCTGGCTCAAGCATTAGGATGTGCGGAAAGCGAACTGGCGAGTCGCGGTTTTCGCGTGCAATCGGCGGGGCTGAGTGCGATGATGGGTCAGTCGGCAAGCAGCCATGCCGACAAGGTGACTCGGGCTTGGGGCGCCGACCTTTCGGAGCATCGCAGCCAACGGCTGACGGGGCCGCTTTACTACCTGTCGGACCATGTCTTCGCGATGACGCGGAGCCACTTGGAGGTGCTGGAAAGCATCCCGCCGCAACCGAGCAGTCCGCGACCGCGCCTGTTGTCTCCTTATAATGAAGACATCGCGGATCCTTACGGCGGGCACGAAGCGGACTATCGGGCGTGTGCCGAACAGATTCTCGAAGCGCTGAAGCTGCGATTGCCTGAGATTTTGGAAAGCTAGCGGAAACCGACATGAAGATCGTTCTGGGGAGCGACCACCGCGGAGTGGACGCGAAGCGTCGGCTGATGCAGATGCTCCGTACCGACGGGCACGAGACGACGGACGTCGGACCCGCCGACGGCGACAGCGTCGATTACCCGGACTACGCGGCGTTCGTCGCCAAGGAAGTAAGCCAGGGCAGGGCCGACCGCGGCATCCTGATCTGCGGAACCGGCATCGGCATGTGCATCACGGCCAACAAATTCATGGGCGTTCGTGCCGCGCCGTGCCACGACAGCGTCACTGCCGAGATGTCGCGCCGCCATAACGATGCGAATGTTCTGTGCCTTTCCGCCGACCTGCTCGGGGATGAACTCATTGACCGAATGGTCAAGATTTTTCTCGATACCCCGTTCGAGGGGGGCCGGCACGCTCGCCGCGTCGAGAAGATTTCGAAGATCGAGGAAGACCAGCGGTCGCATTAACCCGAATCCCCCGCTTGCGGCTTGGCGTTCGGAAAGAACCCTGCTCTCGCTAAGCCGCAAGCGGAAGATCGAACGAGAGAGCGTATGCCTGTCGATTGGAAGCCGATGGTGGACCTCGTGCATCGCAGCAAACGCTTGCTGCTCACCACGCACGTCCGCCCCGATCCTGATGGCCTCGGCTCCATGATCGCCCTCGCGGATGCGCTCGAAGGGCTCGGCAAACACGTCCGCATGTTCATCTCGAGCGTCTGGCCCGCGCGCTATGACTTCCTCGATCCGAACAATCGGGTACGACGTTTCGAGTTGCCTGGCGACGATAGCCGCGATGCGGACGCCGTCATCGTGCTCGATACCGGCACCTGGAATCAGCTCGGCGATTTCGGCACGTTCATGAAGACGCTCTCCTGCGAGAAGGCGGTCATCGACCACCACATCTCGCAAGACGACCTGGGCGGAATCCGCTTTCAAGACATCGAATCCGAAGCGACCGGCCGACTGGTTTACGAACTGATCCAGGCTCTCGGCTGGAAGCTGACCCGTTCAGCCGCCGATGCGATTTTCGCCGCGTTGGCGACCGACACCGGTTGGTTTCGCCATCGCAACACGACGCCGCGCACCTTTGCGTTGGCCGAGAAACTGACAGCGGCCGGCGCGGACCCGACGCTTCTGTATGAGCAGATTTACGAGCGGAGCACGCTGGGCCGGCTCAAGCTGATGGGCCTGGTGTTGGAACGATTGCAGAGCGTCGATGAAGGCCGGATCGGCTACTCGGAGATTCGCCGCGCCGACTACGCCGCTACGGGAGCGACGCCGCAAGACACGGAAGACGTGATCTCGCTGATTCGATCGCTCGAAGGGATCGAAGTCGCGCTCTTCTTCATGGAACAGCCCGCGGGGGGTGTCAAGGTCAGCTTCCGCTCACGGCAAAAAGTGGATGTCGCCAAGGTGGCCGAACGATTCGGCGGCGGCGGCCATCGCCTCGCATCCGGCGCCATCCTCGACACGTCGATTCAGGACGCACAGAAGCAAGTAATCGCCGCCGTCCAGTCCGCACTGCAGTCCTCGCTTTAGAGTCGCGAAACGCCAAAGCGACGGATCCCAAAGATCAACGGCTCGCGGCCAGTTCCTTGATGTCGATATACGCCTGCTCGCCGCTGCGCTTGCTTTCCGCATCGATGAACAGCGCGGGCTGCGGGACGTTCTTTACGTGCGTGTTGCGATCCGGATTGACGATCACGAACCGTACGCCTTCGGCTTTCACTTCGTCCAGCCATTTTTCGACATCGATCGGCGACATGGTCGCGGGCTCGAAGGTTTCGTCCCATCCCGCGATTTGCAGATAGAGTTGAGCCTTCTCGCGATGGCTGAAGACGGCCACGCCTTCGCCCCCTTCGGCAATCGAAAAGAGCGGCGTCGTGCTCACATCTTCCCCGCGGCGAACGAGCACATGGACCGCTCGCTGCCCCGTTTCGCCAGCGGGCGAATTCTCGGAGGCGCCTTGAGTGCCGTGCATTTCGACGTGCATTGGCTCCTTGACTTTGCGATCCGGTCCGGACCCGCCGCGGCCGTGGTGATCGCCCCCGCCCGCCGGCGCTCGATCTTCGGGTGGAGCGTTGCTTTGGACAGGTTGCTCTTGTTGTTTGCCCGCCATGGTCGTCTCCTAGGTTTCTTCGGCGGCGCCCGGGACATCCCCGGTCGATTTGCCGCCGCGTTGGATTTGCTTGCCGTGAGCGATCCGCTCGCCGCGCTCTTCGCTGGGTTGGGTTTCGTTCGGGTTGGTCAACTGATCGGGATTGGGCAGAAGGACATTCGGGTCGTCCTTGGAAAGATCACGTCGCTGAGGTAGGCGATCAGGTTCCATGAGCATTACTTTCGAAAGGAGGGGGGATTTGCACGCGCCAATGCAGCGGCTTCGTGTTTGAGAAACCGCAAAGACCGTACCGCGTCTTTTTGGGTTTATGGTCTTCCGCTCGCGCGGCCTAGCGTTCGGAGCCGGCCCTGATCTCGCTAAGGCGCAAGCGGGAGACGGACAGATTCGGATGGCCCCCCTTCCCGCCTTGCCGCGAGGTTCTACAATTTCAGTCTGATTTCTCGATCTCGGGATCGCCGCCTCGGCGATCTTTAAGCATCCGAGGCAGGAGGGGTTGCGTGGCCATCGTCAATGCTCAGGAGTTGATTGAAGCGGGTTGTCACTACGGGCACCGGGCCAGCCGTTGGAACCCGAAGATGCGGCCGTATATCTACGGCAAGCGCAACCTGATTCACATCATCGATTTGCGTGAAACCGTCCGCGGTCTTCTCCGCGCGTACAAGTTCCTCGCCAAGGTCGCCAGCCGCGGCAGCCTTGTCCTCTTCGTCGGCACCAAACGCCAGGCGAAGGAAACCATCGAACGCGAAGCGGCCCGCGCCACCATGCCTTACGTTTCCGAACGTTGGCTGGGCGGCACGCTCACCAATTATCGCACCATTCGCGACCGGCTCAAGCGGCTCCAGGAATTGGAATCGCTTTGGCTGAATCACGGCGAAAAGCCGGGCAACGTCGATCTCGCCGCCCACATGAAGGGCATGCTGACGGAAGCCGGCAAGTACGATCTTGCTCGCGCTCCCGAATCGGCCGCCATCCATACTTACAGCAAGAAGATGGTCGCGCAGCTGAATCGCGAACTCAGCAAAATCAATCGCAACCTCGCCGGCATCCGCGATATGAATCGCCTGCCCGACGCGATGGTCGTGGTCGATCCGAAGCGCGAAGACATCGCCGTCAAGGAAGCCCAACGCATGGGCGTGACGGTCGTCGGCCTGATCGACACCGATAGCGATCCGGACACCGTCGATTTGCCGATCCCCTGCAACGACGACAGCATCCGCTCGATCGAGTTGATCCTGGCGAAACTTGCGGACGCCGTCCTCGAAGGCCGAGCGTCGTTGCCGCCGGATGCCCCAAGCCAAAGCGGCCGCGGCCCCCGCGGCCAAGGCGCGAACCCACGGCAACAGCAAACCGTCAATCAGTAGACGAATTCCAGATTGCAGATTGCAAATTGAAGAACCGAGCGGTTCATTCAAGATGCGATTTCAATGAACCCTGATGAACTGCGTGAGCGGACCAAAACGTTCGCAAAGCGGATAGTTCGCCTCTGTCGCGAGCTTCCGCGCACGCAGGTAGCGAAGCTGATCGGCAACCAAGTATTCCGATCAGGAACTTCGATTGGCGCAAACTATCGGGCAGCCTGTCGAGGCCGCTCGCGACCCGACTTCATCTCGAAGCCGGGTATTGTGCTCGAAGAAACAGACGAGACGCTGTATTGGCTGGAAATCCTCGCTGAGACGGAAGTCGTCTCCGCCGAAATGCTGGCCCCTCTGGCCAGAGAATGTCGCGAGTTGCCGGCAATCTTCGTCGCCAGCCTAAACACAGCCAAACGTTGATTGCTTTCAATTTTGCAATTCGAAATTCGAAATTCGAAATTTGCAATTTGAAATCGAGGAGTGCCTTATGAGCTTCACGGCTGCGGATGTGATGAAACTGCGGGATCGCACCAAGCTCCCGATGATGGAATGCAAGGCGGCGCTGACTGCCGCCGGCGGCGATTTCGAGAAGGCGGTCGAAGACCTCCGCAAGAAGTTCACCGCGGTCCAGGGCAAGTTCGCGGACCGCGAGGCGGCGGAAGGCCGGGTCGCGGTCTACATCGATCGCGGCGCGAAGATCGGCGCCATCGTCGAGGTCCGTTGCGAGACGGCGCCTTCCGCCAAGTCCGATCAGTTCATCGCCCTGGCCAGCGACATCGCCAAGCAGGTTGCCCTCAAGAACCCGGCCACGGTGGAAGACCTTCTCGCGGAGCCGTTCCTCGGCGATGCGAAGAAGACGATCAACGACCGCGTTCTTGAGACGATCGGGATCATCCGCGAGAACATGAAGCCTCACAAGTTCAAGCGGCTCGAAGGCACGCTCGGCGAATACAGCCATCACGACGGCACGGTCGGCGTGCTGATTTCGGTGGAGGGCGAGAATGCCGATCCGGAGTTGCTCCGCGACATTTGCATGCACATCGCCGCCCGCTCCCCCGTTGCTGCCCGCAAAGAGGAAGTGCCGGCCGAAGTGATCGCCAAGGAAACGGACATCGCCAAGGATCAGGTCGCGAACGATCCGAAGAACAATAGCAAGCCGGCGAACATCCTCGAGATGATCGTCGAAGGGAAGCTCAAGACGTTCTTCGCCGAAAACGTCCTCCTCGAACAGCCGTTCGTGAAGGACGACAGCAAGACCGTGGGCCAGCTGCTCTCGAACGCGGGGCTCACGCTGAAAACGTTCCTCCGCTACAAGGTCGGCGAAGTCGGCTAATCGCCGGCGCCACGCATTCAAGCCCGACCAGCCCCGCTGGCTCGGGCTTTTTTGCTGTCGCACCCCAAGCCCCACCGTAAACGCCGCGCACGGTGGGGATCCCGACCGGGGGCGCGTTGATCCCCACCGTGCGCTGCGCTTACGGTGGGGCTTGAAGTGCGAACGAAACGCAGCCGCGCCGGAGCACAACGAAGATGATCCGCATCGGCATCCTCACCGTCTCGGACCGGGCCAGCCAGGGCATCTACCAGGACCTCGGCGGCCCCGCGATCCGCGAATGTTTGACGGAAATTCTCTCCTGCCCATGGGAACCGGTCGCTCGGATCATCCCGGACGACCAACCCCTCATCGAGCAAAACCTGCGCGAGCTTTGCGATGATGAAGGCTGTTGTTTGGTGGTGACGACCGGCGGAACGGGCCCGGCTCGCCGTGATGTGACGCCGGAAGCGACGGAGGCGGTCTGCGACAAGATCCTCGACGGTTTCGGCGAACAAATGCGAGCGGTCTCGCTGAAGATCGTCCCCACCGCCATCCTCTCACGGCAAATCGCCGGCATCCGCGGACGATCGCTGATCGTCAACCTGCCGGGCAAGCCGGCCGCCATCCGCGACTGTTTGCTGGCGGTGTTTCCCGCGATCCCGTATTGCGTCGATCTGATCGAAGGGCCTTATCTAGCCACGAACGAAACGGTCGTGAAGACGTTTCGGCCCAAGGCGAAGTGAATCTTCGCTTAAATGGACGTCGAATGCTTGGGTGGCACGCCCTGAGTGTAGCGAAGGGCGTGGAAAAGGAGCTGACGCAGCATCCAATTTGCAACGAGCTTTCGGGCGATTCACCACGCCTTTCGTTCCACTCAGGACGCGCCCCCCCCAAGGGGCATGTCAGGCGAATGCTAGGATAAATTGATGCCGCTCACTTTTCGCTATGACGTCGTCGTCGTCGGCGCGGGGCACTCGGGGATCGAGGCGGCCCTCGCACCCGCGCGGCTCGGCATGCGCACCGCCCTTCTCACCATGAATGCGGACGCCGTTGGCCAAATGAGCTGCAACCCGGCGATCGGCGGCGTGGCGAAGGGGCAGATCGTCCGCGAGATCGATGCCCTCGGCGGCGAGATGGGCAAAGCGACCGACCTCGCCGGCCTGCAGTTCCGCATGCTGAACCAGACGAAGGGCCCGGCGATGCATTCGCCGCGAGCTCAGGCGGACAAGAAGCTCTATCAGTTCGCGATGAAGCATCGCGTCGAAGCGCAGACGAACCTCACCCTGAGGCAGGAAATCGTCGAAGCGATCCTGATCGAGGACGACCCGGATTCCGCGAATCCTTCGGGCCGCCGCGTCGTCGGCGTTCGTGTCCGCGGCGACACGATCTATCGCGCGAAGGCAGTCATTCTCACGACGGGCACCTTCCTCAAAGCGATCATGCACATGGGGGAGGCGAAGACGCAGGGCGGCAGGGCGGGCGACGCTTCGGCCGAGCACCTCAGCGACAGCCTCACCTCCAGCGGCTTCGAACTCGCTCGCTTCAAGACGGGAACGCCCTGTCGGCTGAATGGCCGAACGATCGACTTTTCGAAGTGCGAGCCGCAACCGGGCGACGAGGTTCCTCGACCTTTCAGCTTCTCGACGGACAAGATCGAACAGAAACAGCTCGATTGCCACATCACGTATACGAACGAAAAGGTCCACGAACTGATTCGCGCCAATCTGCATCGGGCGCCGATGTATTCGGGGCAGATTCGGTCGCGTGGCCCGCGCTATTGCCCGTCGATCGAAGACAAGGTGGTGCGCTTCGCGGACAAGGACCGACACCAGATCTTCCTCGAACCCGAGGGCTACAACACGCTCGAGTATTACTGCAACGGCATCAGCACCAGCCTGCCTAACGACGTGCAGCAAGCAATGCTCGCCGAGATTCCCGGCTTGGAGAATGCCGAGATTCTGCGTTGGGGCTACGCCGTCGAGTACGACTATGCTCCGCCCACGCAATTGCATCCGACGTTGGAGACGAAGCTGGTCGCCGGCCTCTACTTCGCGGGCCAAATCAACGGCACCACGGGATACGAGGAAGCTGCCGCCCAGGGGTTGATGGCCGGAATCAATGCGGCTTCGAAACTTCAGGACAAGGCGCCCTTCGTCCTCGATCGCAGCCAGGCGTATATCGGGGTGTTGATCGACGATCTCGTCACCCGGGGCGTCGATGAACCTTACCGCATGTTCACATCGCGTGCGGAATATCGCCTATTGCTTCGCCATGACAACGCGGACCGCCGGCTGACGCCGCCCGCGCGAAAGGTGGGCCTCGTCGGCGATCCCGCATGGCAACGTTTGCAGACGAAGGAGCAGGCGATCGCGGAACTGCTCGCCTATCTTCGTGTTCAGCGCTCCGGCCAGGATTCGCTGGAACGCCGGCTGCGCCGCACGGAGGTCGAATGGGATCAAGTGTGCGACATGCACCCGCCGCTTCGCGAAATGAAACTGTCAGCGGACGTGATCGAGCAGGTGGTGCTGGAGTTGAAGTATTCCGGCTACATTGACCGCCAGGCCGCCCAGGTCGAACGTTTCCAACGCCTTGAATCGAAGCCGATACCATCGACGTTCGACTACGCCGCGATCCCGCAACTCCGCATCGAAGCGAAGGAAAAGCTCGGCAAAATCCGCCCGGCGAACCTGGGCCAAGCTAGCCGTATCACCGGCATCAGCCCCGCCGATCTCGCGGTGCTGGTGATGTATCTCGAATCGTAATGACTGACGGTAGGCTTCCATCATGAAGCGCTGCAGGAACCTGCTCTGAGCGGGAACGATCATGCGTCGGTGAGCATTTTCAAGATTCAATTCGCCGGGACTCCCAGATGTTTGCAATCCGCTGCGCGTCGCGGCTAACCGGCGTCCCGCGTCAAACCCGCTACATCCGCCCCGTCCTGCCTGGTTTTCCGAATTTCCGGCGATATTTGCTCAACGCGCGGCCAGCAGTGTACGGCGTCTTCGATGTACATTTCCGTGTGAGGAACTTCGGCAGTCTGTAACGACGCCAACGTTTCTCCCGAAAATCTCTTTTCTTGTGAACGGGCGTATAATATACTCCAGTTCAATGTGAATGGGCGTCGATCATTCGGAATAAGCGCCCTGCACCCTTCTGGGAGTGTCCCATGGCGGACTTTAGCCAACTGACCGATCGCCAGCGCGAAATCTACGAATTCATCAAGCTCCGAATCGAAGGCCGCGGCTATGGGCCGACCGTTCGCGAAATCGGCGAAGGCTTCGGCATCAAGTCGCCCAATGGCGTCATGTGCCATTTGAAGGCCCTTGAAAAGAAGGGGCTCATCAAGCGCGAAGAGCACTCGGCGCGCGCCATCCAACTAACCGACCATCGCCGGCCTTCGCAAGGTCTGCCGCTGCTCGGCGTAACTGCCGCCGGCACCCCGATTCCGGCCGTCCAGCAGGATGAGCGGATCGACTTCGACGAAACCTTCGGCGGCCCGGATCGCTTCGTCCTCAAGGTTCGCGGCAATTCGATGATCGAGAACCACATCCAAGACGGCGATTTCGTCGTCATCCGCAAGCAGGACACCGCGACGAACGGCGACCGTGTCGTCGCGATGATCGACAACGAAGTGACGCTCAAAAAATTCTTCCGCGAACGCGACATGATCCGCCTCGAACCCGCCAACGGCGAAATGGCGGCGATCATGGTGGACCCGAGCCGCGACATCAAGATCCTCGGCATTCTCACTGGCGTGCTGCGCAAGTGCTAAGCTGCGTCGGATTCTGAACGACCCGGATGCGTTAGCAACGGGCAAAAAACCAGACGGAAGACCTCGTCCACAGACTTCGAGAACGGTCCCAACGATCCGTGTCGAAGTGGGTGGACGAAGTCTTCCGTCTGTTTTTGCGTTCGCGATCCGAGTTCTTCGGCTCAAAGCCGGAGGAGGCTCGCCACGCTTGAGCGGGTTCCTGGCCGGGCTCAAGAAAACCGTCCCCTTTCACCGCTCAAGCATGCCCCCAGGCCGAAATCTCGGAAGCTTCACATGCTTCGTCGGTGGAAGCGGAAGCATCAAAGAGCCCGGCTAGGGATCCGACGAAGCATGGCACGTCAAACCGTCTGGTGAACCGCCTCGAAACAAATTGTCTTGCCAATAGTCGTTGCAACAGGTAATATGCCGCCATGCGACCCGCTCTTCGCCGACCGCAACGCCGATTCGATTCGCCCCAGCAAGAGGCCTACCTGGCCCTTTGGCGGACCTACGATCGCCTCAGCGCCCTGGAAGCTGAGCTGTTCGGCTCCTTCGAGCTTTCCGCACAGCAGTACAACCTCCTCCGTTTGCTCGAAGCACGCCACCCCGAAGCCGCTCCAACCCTGAGCCTCTCCGATCGGCTCGTTTCACGGGCTCCCGACGTGACGCGCATGCTCGATCGCCTGGAGCAGCGTGGCCTCATCGTCCGCACTCGCTCAACGGAAGATCGCCGGCTGGTGCTGGTCAACATTGCCGAAGCGGGGCTCGCGTTGCTCAAGGAAATCGCGGGGCCTCTTCGCGAATGCCATCGCAAGCAACTAGGGCATCTCGAGCCGGCCGAGCTGAAGTCGTTGGTCGATCTGCTCCGCAAAGCTCGGGCGCCGCACGAGTTGGCGGACAGCCCCTGGAAGTGATGGTGGGAAGCGATGGCGCCTGCTTCTTCCGACATGGATCTGTCCCTTCGCACCGATGAGGGTGGGTCCACTTCTTCCGGTTCGCCGTGGATGGGGTTCGCTGGGTATGCCGCTCTCATCCTCGGCGGCGTCGCCTTGTTTTTCCTGATTCGTTGGTTCGGCGAAGGCCTGACTGCGCCAGCCGCTCCCTCCGAGTCGCGGCCAGTGGGCCGGGCGGCTGCGGGATCGGTGGATGTCGTCGCCCATGTGGTGGCGACCTTGGCGGCGATCATCGCCACGGGATTCGTCTTCAGCCGACTGCTTCGCTACCTGGGGCAACCAGCCGTCGTGGGTGAGATGGTTGCGGGCATTGTGCTTGGCCCATCGCTGCTCGGTGCGATTTCGCCGGAAACGTTTCACCTGTTGATTCCCTCGTCCGCCAACGATCCGCATGGGCAGGTTCCCGCCGCCCTGAAAGCAGTGTCGCAACTCGGCGTGATCCTTTACATGTTTCTGGTCGGTCTCGAACTCAATGCCGCTCGCATCGCGAGACGTGCCCATGCGGCCGTGGCCGTCTCGCATGCCAGCATCGTCGCGCCGTTCGTGCTGGGCACAGGGCTGGCGCTTTGGCTTTATCCGCGGTTTTCGCATCAAGGCGTGCCGTTCACGAGCTTCGCCCTCTTCATGGGCGTGGCCATGGCGATCACGGCTTTTCCCGTATTGGCCCGCATCCTCAGCGACCGCGGACTCGACAAGACCGAACTGGGCAACATCGCCCTGGGATGTGCCGCGGCAGACGACGTCACCGCGTGGTGCTTGCTCGCACTTGTCGTCGGCGTCGCCCAGGCGGAACCGGGCAACGCGATCTGGGTGATCGGCGGCGCGGTCGCGTTCATCAGCCTGATGCTGTTCGCGATTCGCCCCCTGCTTCGCCGCTGGGTGCGAATCTGGGACACGCGAACCGATCCCCTTCCCTCGTATGCGATCCCAGGTATGTTCCTCGCCGTCTTGCTCGCGTCGCTTTGCACCGAGACGATCGGCATTCATGCGGTATTCGGCGCTTTTCTCGTCGGAGCCGTCGTTCCGCACGATAGCCGAATCGCTCGCGATATGACGGCGAAGCTGAAGGAACCGGTCACAATCCTTTTCCTTCCCGCGTTCTTCGCCTACACCGGGATGCGGACGCAGATTCGTTTGGTCGAAGGCTGGGACGGCTGGCTTTGGTGCGGCGCGATCATCCTCGTTGCGACCGTCGGCAAGTTCGGCGGCACCTTCGTCGCCGCGCGTCTCACGGGCTTCATCACTCGCGACTCGGCCGCACTGGGCATGCTGATGAACACACGCGGCCTGATGGAACTGATCGTCCTCAACATCGGCCTCGACCTTGGCGTCATCAGCCCCACCCTCTTCGCAATGATGGTCGTCATGGCCCTCGCGACTACTGCGGCAACCTCGCCGGTACTCCATGTGCTCGAAACCAAAGAACCCGGTTAGCCGCGACGCGCAGCGGAGCGCGGACAGGGCGCCCCGCGAACGATTGGCACGCAGCCCTCGCTTCGCTGCGCGTCGCGGCTAACCATTCGCATTCGCTTTAGGAGCATGTCGCTCGGATGCGTTTTTCGTTGCGGTAGTGATTGGGGGCAACGCCCATCTCCCGTTTGAAGGCGACGCTCAGGTACTCGGGGTGCTCGAAACCCGCCATCGTCGCGATCGCCTCGATCGACAGATCGCTTTCAACCAAGAGTTGCATGACGCGCGCGAGCTTCACCCGCAAAATCTCCGCATGCGGCGATCGGCCCACGCACCGGAAGAAGCGTCGCTCCAGCACCCGTCGCGACAGCGGCACTTCGCGCAACACGGTTGCCACCGAGATTCCCGTGCATGCCCGTTCCCGAATGAAGCGGACGGCAGCGGCGACGTCGCGATCCTCCATCGCCAACACGTCCGTCGATTGCCGAGTCCGAATTCCTAGCGGTGCGATGCGATGGGCTTCCGCAGGCGGCCGTTTCCCCTCGATCCAGCGGTCCAAAAGCTCGGCCGCAAGATAGCCGGTCCGGCGTGCGTCCGGGATCACGCTTGAAAGCGGCGGGTCGCAAAGCTCGCAGAGCACCGGATCGTTGTCCACGCCGAGCACCGCCACTTCCTCCGGGACCGCGATCCCGGCGTCGCGGCAGGCATCGAGAAGTTGCAGCGCCTTGATGTCGTAACAGGCGAAAATGCCGATCGGCCGCGGCAGGCTCCGCACCCATCGCACCAGCTTCGCATGTTCCGCTTGCCATGATACGGGGAGCGAACCTGAAGCTCCGTAGTCGGTCCAAGTCAGCCCCGCTTCTTCCGCGAGCCCAAAAAATCGCTCGCAACGCCACTTCGACCAGTTGAAGCGCGGATCGCCGCAGAAGGCGACATGGCGAAAGCCACGCTCCACGAAATGGTCCAGTGCGAGCCGTGCGATGGCGTCGTCGTCCGTCTCGACCCAGGGAAGGTCCCGCAGAAAACGAGCGGCGCTGAGATCGATGGCAGGGACCTGCAATCGGCGAACTGCCCGCGCGATGTCCGCGGTCTCGATGCGAGCGAGGACACCGTCGCCTTTCCACCGAGCCAGCGCAGCGGAAGGCGCATCGCCGCGTCCGGTTTCGGGTAGAGACATCGACCACGAGCGATGGTCGCGCACATACGCGGAAACGCCTTCCAACAAGCCGCGGGCGTAGGCGTTGGACGTCTCGACCAGCAGCGCAACCTGCCGTCGCGGTTTCATTATGTCTCGCAAACGTGAGGTGAAAAATCTCCATTCTTTTGCGCGTATTCTCCTGATGGTCCGCACACGCGTCCATTAGAATCCGTGCATCGCAGCCTGGTCTGGCCTACGTTGCTCTCGTGTTCGGCCTACTCCCGAGAGTTTTCTGCCGCCATGCTGGCGCGCAGTTGATTGCCGCAGAGCCCTTCGGGACAATGTCCGCATCGGCTGATTCTCTTCGGAGCCCCTCTCATGTGTCGTCGCGTCCTCTCCGCGCTCGCAGTCTTGCTTTGCTTCGCATCCCTCGCTTCCGCCCAAGCGCCGAAACTCAAACTTCTATTCCTCGGCGACAATGGCGGTCATCGGCCCCATGATCGCTATCGTCAGCTTCAGCCGGTGCTGGCGGATCGCGGCATCGAACTCATCTACACCGACACGACCAAGGCACTGAATGCCGAAACGCTCAGCAAATACGACGGGCTCGTCATCTACGCCAACACGACGGAGATCGACCCGGCCGCGGAGAAGGCGTTGCTCGATTACGTCGCCTCGGGGAAAGGACTGATCCCGCTTCACTGCGCGTCGTACTGCTTCCTCAATTCGCCGAAATACATCGAACTGGTCGGCGCCCAATTCCAGCGGCACGACACGGGCACCTTCCGCACCATCCTCGCCGAGCGCGATCATCCGATCATGAAGGGCTTCGGCGGCTTCGAGAGTTGGGACGAAACCTACGTCCATACCAAGCACAATCCCAAGGATCGCACGGTCCTCGAGTACCGAACCGAGAAGAAGGGGAAGGAACCCTGGACGTGGGTTCGCACCCATGAAAAGGGACGCGTCTTCTACACCGCTTGGGGACATGATCAACGGACGTGGGCCCACGCAGGCTTCCACAACCTCGTCGAACGCGGCATCCGTTGGGCCTGCGGCGGCGATCCTGCCGTCGTTCCCGCATTCTTCGATCGGCCGGAAATGACCTCGCTCCCGAAAGACGTCAAGCCGTTCGAGTACATCGAAGGGGCGAAGATCCCCTTCTACTCCTCGAACACGCCCGGGCAGTCCGGCAAGGCGCTCTCGAAAATGCAGAAGGCGCTGCCGGCCGAAGAATCGATGAAGCACATGGTGCATCCTTCCGACTTCGATCTGAAGTTGGTCGCCACCGATCCCATCATCAAGCGGCCCATCTGCATCAACTGGGACGAGCGCGGCCGACTGTGGATCGCGGAAACCATCGATTATCCGAACGAACTCAAGCGAGACGGCCAGGGACGGGATCGCATCGTCATCTGCGAAGACACGGACGGCGACGGCGTGATCGACAAGACCACCGTCTTTGCCGACAAGCTGTCGATCCCAACGAGTTTCACCTTTGCTCGCGGCGGGGTGATCGTGCATCAGGCGCCGCACACGCTGCTTCTCAAGGACACCGATGGCGACGGCGTGGCCGACGAACGTAAGATCCTGTTCACTGGTTGGTCCACCGGCGACACGCATGCCGGCCCCAGCAACCTCACCTATGGCCTCGACAACTGGCTCTACGGCATGGTCGGCTATGCCGGCTTCAAGGGGGAAGTGGGGGGCGAAAGCCATGACTTCCGCACCGGCTTCTATCGCCTGAAGCCGGACGGCTCGAAGATCGAATTCCTCCGCAACACCAACAACAACTCCTGGGGCGTCGGCTTCTCCGAAGAGGGCCATCTCTTCGGCTCCACCGCCAACGGCACCCCGAGCGTCTACCTGCCGATCCCGAACCGCTACTACGAAAGCGTGCGCGGCTGGTCGTCGGCGGTGCTGAGCAGCATTGCCGTCGATAACTTCATGCACCCAATCACCGACCGCGTCCGCCAGGTCGATTGGCATGGCAAGTTCACTGCGGGCGCCGGGCATTCGCTTTACACCGCCCGCACCTATCCGCAGGCGTATTGGAACCGCACCGCATTCGTCAACGAGCCGACCGGGCATCTGACGGCGACGTTCACGATCCAGAAGAACGGCACCGATTTCGTGAGCCGCAATTCATGGAACCTGCTGGCGAGCGACGACGAATGGTGTTCGCCGATCGTGGCCGAGGTGGGGCCTGACGGCTGCATGTGGGTGGTGGACTGGTACAACTTCATCGTGCAGCACAACCCCACGCCCGCGGGTTTCAAGAACGGCAAAGGCAACGCCTACGAAACCGAACTCCGCGACAAAACGCATGGCCGCGTCTATCGGCTTGTGCCCAAGGACGGCAAAGTCGGCAAGACGCTCGACCTCTCGAAAGCGACGCCGAAGGAACTCGTTGCGACGCTGAAAAACGACAACCTCTTCTGGCGCCGGCATGCTCAGCGATTGCTGGTGGAACGGGGCGACAAGGACGTGGTGCCCGATCTGATTGCTTTGCTGAAGGATGAGTCGGTCGATGCGATCGGCTTGAATACAGGTGTGATCCACGCTCTGTGGACGCTGAAGGGCCTCGGCGAACTTTCCGATCAAAGTGAGAAAACTGCAACGCTAGTCGCTAAACTCGCCACGCAACATCGCTCTGCGGCGGTTCGGCGTGCCTCAATCTTGGTGATGCCGACCAAACCCGCCATTAGCGTATTAGACGATGTTTGCTCCGCACAAGAATTGGCACTTCAAGATTCAGATCCTCATGTTCGTCTTGCTGCATTACTGACGATTGCCGATATGCCTGCCGACTTTGATATGGGGACGCTTCTAGCGAATTTCACGAAAGATGCAAACAACATGTCGGATCGGTGGCTACCGGACGCTTTAGTTTCTGCCGCTGCTCGGCACGATTTGGATTTCATATGTGCGGTCGCACTGGGCGTGGGCAAGACAGACGGAAAAGCAGGGGAGGTTGTCGCAATCGTCGCGGAACACTTCGCGCGAGCTGGCAACGATAAAAACCTGAGCAGGCTAATTTTCAGTCTCGAGCTGACAGAACCGAAAGTCGTTGACGTGATCATCTCGGCGTTTTCACGTGGGTGGTCGAAAAACACGAAGGCCAAGTTAGGCGATTTGGACGAGAAAGCTCTCGAAAGGCTGCTAAACCGAGTTGATCCTGCAACGCGTCCCAAGCTGTTGCGCGTCGGCATCAACTGGGGCAGCACGCGTCTAGAAAAGTACATGGGCGAAATTCTCGTCGGCGTTCGCAAGACGTTAGAGGACGATAAGGCTAGCGAAAAGGATCGGCTTGGCGCGGCTCGGCAACTCGTCGAGCTACGGCCCGACGATGCCAAGGAGTCGGCCGCACTGCTTGAGTTGCTGACTCCGCGAACGTCGCCGACGCTTGCCGCGGGGATCGTCGATATCCTCGGCAATTCGGCTTCCGCGGCCAATGTCGCATCGCTCGCCGCCAAACTGCCGTCGTTGCCCCCTTCGGTAAGGGTCGCCGCGTTGCGTTCGCTGTTGTCGCGGCCCGAATCGACGAAGCTGGTGCTCGATGCCCTCGACAAGGGGACGGTGCAACTCGCGGAGCTTTCGCTCGATCAGCGCCAAGCCCTCGCATCGAGCAAGGACAAGCAGATTGCCGTTCGCGCCAAGAAAATCCTCGAGCGCGGCGGCGGGTTGCCGAGCGCGGATCGGCAGAAGGTAATCGACGAACTTGAGTTCGTCGTCAAGAAAGCCGGCGATGCTCCGAAGGGGAAGGAAATGTTCAAGAAGCACTGCGCCGTCTGCCACATGCATTCGGGCGAAGGCGCGAAGGTCGGCCCCGATCTCACCGGCATGGCCGCCCATCCCAAGCATGAGTTGCTGATCCACCTCATGGATCCGAGCCGAAGCGTTGAAGGCAATTTCCGCCTCTACCAACTCGTGCTCGAAGATGGCCGCACGCTGCAAGGAATGCTGGCCTCGGAAACGAAAACCTCGCTCGAACTGATCGATGCCCAGGCGAAGAAGCATGTGATCCAGCGAGCCGACGTCGAGCAGATCATTGCGACGACCAAGTCGCTGATGCCCGAGGGTTTCGAGAAGCAGATGAAGCCCGAGGAAGTCGGCGACCTGCTCGAGTTCCTCACGCAGCGCGGCAAATTCCTGCCGCTGCCGCTCGCCAAGGCCGCCACGGTGGTCAGCACGAAGAACATCTTCTTCGGCACCGAATCGCAGCTCGAACGGATGATCCTCTCCGATTGGAACCCGCGTGAAGTGAAGGGAGTGCCGTTCCACTTCGTCGATCCGCAAGGGGACCGCACGGCCAATCTCATTCTCCTCTATGGCCCAAACGGAAACGTGCCCCCCAAGATGCCGAAGTCGGTAAAACTGCCGTGCAACGCTCCCGCGAAGGCGGTGCATCTGCTCAGCGGCGTGAGCGGCTGGGGCCATCCAGGCGGCAAGAAGGGGAGCGTGTCGATGATCGTTCGCCTCCATTACGCCGACGGCAAAACCGAAAACCACCCGCTGCTCAACGGCGAGCACTTCGCCGACTACATCGGCCGAGTGGACGTGCCGAAGTCGGACTTCGCGTTCTCCATGCGAAGCCAGCAAATGCGCTATCTGCGCGTTGTCCCTGAGCGAAACGAAACGATCACGGAGATCGAGTTCGTGAAGGGGACCGACGGCTCCGCACCGCTGGTGCTTGCAGTCACCGTCGAAGCGCCGGAACCCGGCGAGCGCAAGGAGTAGAGCTGCGGACGACCAAGCCTCAACCCCGCCGCAAACATTGTTTCAGACCGAGCCCCGTTCACGGGGCTCGGCCCAGGCGCCATGACTGCGGCGCGAATGGCATCAATCGGGTAGGAGGGGGAATTACTTCCCCCGTCCTCCCACACCACCGGACGTACTCATCGTATCCGGCGGTTTCTG
>JAIEPT010000111.1 GCA_019748295.1 Gemmataceae bacterium
GACTTCTTGCGATTCCTCAACGCGCCACTTCAAACTCCGCCCGCACACGCCGTCCCTGCCGACGCGAAAGTCGCGGCTAACCATGTCTTCCGCGTATCGGAGTTACTTGTATGCATTTGATCCGGTTCACGCTCATCGCAACGCTCTGGTGCGCGACATTTGCTTACGCCGATCCCAACCCCGCCGCCTACTGGAACGTCGACGACGTCCGCGGCGGCATGAAGGGGGTCGGCAAGACGGTGATGAAGGGAACCAAAATCGAAGAGTTCGATGCCGAGGTCCTCGGCGTCTTGCGAAACTCCAGTCCGGGGCGGGACATGATCCTTTGCAAGCTCTCGGGGCTGGGCCTCGAGAAGTCGGGCGTCATTCAGGGGATGAGCGGCAGCCCGATTTACATCCAGGGGAAACTGCTGGGGGCGGTCGCGTTCGCCTGGCCGTTCGGCAAGGAGCCGCTTGCGGGGGTGACGCCGTTCAGCCAGATGCATGAGTTCGCGGCCGGTTTCGAGAAAAAGGATCTCGCGGGGAAGAATGGGCCGGTGCGGACTTCGCTTCGTGCCCCGATCCGCGTCGGCGATCGGCAGTACGATTCGGTCACGGTTTCCGGCGATTTCTCCGATCCGCAGCCGACCGCGGCCGACGGCATTTGGATGGTTCCGCTCCGCACGCCGATTGCCGTTACCGGCTTCACACGACAAAGCCTGTCGCATCTTCGGGAAGACTTCGCCAGCCTCGGCATGGTCCCCATGCAAGGGGGCGGAGTGGGGAGCAATATTCCCGAGGCCGAGAAGAACATCCCGTTGCAAGCGGGGGGCGCCCTCACGGTGGCCATGGTGACGGGCGATTTCGACATGTCGGGAATCGGCACCGTCACGCATATCGAAGGCAAACGCGTCTACGGCTGGGGCCATCCGTTTTTCGGCATGGGAGCCTGCGATTTTCCGATGATGACCGGCTACGTCCACACGATCAACTCGCGCGTGAGCCTCAGCTTCAAGATGGGATCGCCGTTGCGAAACGTCGGCGTCATCAATGCCGACGTTTCGACATGCATCGCCGGCTGGCTCGATCGCCCCGCCGACATGATGCCGATGCGCGTGACCGTGCAACGCGAACCGGATGCGGCCCGCACCTACAACGTGACCGTCGCTCGTCCTCGTCAGGTGATGCCGGGTTTAGTGAATGCGGTGCTGGTCAATTCGATCGATGCCGAGGGCGATTTGCCGGAGGAGATGACGGCCCGGCTCAAGGTGAAATTCGACTTCGCGGATCGGCCTTCGCTGGTCGTCGAGGATCTGCACTCCGGCTCGAACCTCGTCGGCGCTCGCGGTCCGCAGGCTCTTTTCAGTCAGTCGAATGTGATGATGCAACTTCTGACGAACAACCCGATCTCGCCCGTTCGCGTGAAAAACATCGAGGCAGCCGTCGAGATCATGCCGGGGCGCCGCACGGCCGACATCGACAGCGTGGAGTTGGATTCGGATGCCTACTTGCCGGGCGAAACGGTCAAGGCGATCGTCACGCTTCGCCCCTATAAGGGAACGCGAACCCGCATGACGCTGCAGATGCAGCTTCCGAGCGACATGGCCGAGGGAAGCTACCTGGCCACCGTGTCGGACGACATCGCCAACGCCAAGCAGGAATTGCGCGACGATCCGAACCTCGGGGCTCCGACGACGGAGGAGCACATGTTCCGCTCGCTCAACACGATCGCCGCCGCACGTCGCACGACGCTGACGATGCGGGTTCCGATGCCGGACCAGGGGGTTGCGCTTTCGGGCCAATCGCTGCGCGATCTGCCGCCGAGCATGGTGCAAATCCTCGGCAACGGCCGACGCAGCGGAGGCCAAACGATCGCGGGCTCGCTGGTGGCGAGACAGCCGACGAACTACGTGCTGACCGGGACCGACTCGATCCGATTCAATGTGACGAAGGTGAAACGCGTGACGACGGCGGATTAGCGAGGTCAGTTCCGTCTGTGCGATAGAAAGGCGGCTTGCAAGGTGCGAGGACGCGAGTTGCCGATTGCTCGAGGCGCCTCTAAATCAGCGTGCGCAATGCTGCTTGAAACATGATGGTCCCCTCAAGCCCCAGGGTAAGCGCAGCGCACCCTGGGGATCCAGACCGAGGGCGCGATGATCCCCACCGTGCGCTGCGCTTACGGTGGGGCTTGAAGTTGATGCACGGTCGTTACCCATAGCCGCCGCTTTTCCGATCCACGAGGCAGATATGAGCGAGTTTCGCGTCGAGAAGGATTCGATGGGCGAGGTGAAGGTGCCCGCCAAGGCGTATTACAGCGCTCAGACGCAGCGGGCCGTCGAGAACTTTCCGATCTCCGGCCAACCGCTCCCCAAGAAGCTCATCCGCGCCCTCGGCCTCGTGAAGATCGCCGCCGCCGTGGCCAATCGCGATCTCGGCAAGCTGAAGGCGGAGATCTCCGAGCCGATCGTGAAGGCGGCCCGCGAGGTCGTCGAAGGCAAGTTCGACGATCAGTTTCCGATCGACGTCTATCAGACCGGTTCCGGCACCTCGTCGAACATGAATGCCAACGAAGTAATCTCCAATCGCGCCATCGAGGCGGCGGGGGGCGATCGCTTCGACAAGAAGAAGCCGATCCATCCGAATGATCATGTCAACATGGGACAGTCCACCAACGACATGTTCCCGACCGCCATTCATGTGGCCGTCGGCCATGCGATCCAGAGCGAGCTGATCCCCGCGCTGCAGCGGCTGCACAAGACGCTCGACGCCAAGGCGAAGGCGTGGGACGACATCATCAAGATCGGCCGCACGCATCTCGCGGATGCGACGCCGATCCGGCTGGGCCAAGAGTTCAGCGGCTACGCCCGGCAACTGGAGCTTTCGGTCGAGCGAGCCAAGCGAGCGCTGCAGGCGGTGCTCGAATTGCCCGCCGGCGGCACCGCGGTCGGCACCGGGATCAACACGCATCCCAAGTTCGGCGCCAAAGTGGCCGAGGTGCTGGCGAAGGAAACTGGTGTCGCCTTCGTGGAGGCGAAGAACCACTTCGAAGGAAACGCCAACCGCGACGGCCTAGTCGAATGCTCCGGCAACCTGCGGGCGATCGCGGTCACGCTCTTCAACGTCTCCAACAACATCCGCTGGCTCGGCTCCGGCCCGCGCTGCGGCTTCTACGAAATCATCCTGCCGGACCGCCAACCCGGTTCGTCGATCATGCCGGGCAAGGTGAATCCCGTTATGAGCGAATCGATGATGCAGGCATGCGCTCGCGTCATCGGCAACGACCAGTGCGTCGCGTTTTCCGGCGCCACTGGCGGGCAGTTCGAGCTGAACATCATGATGCCGGTGATGGGCCTCGCGTCGATCGAGAGCGTCGAATTGCTGGCCAATTCCGCCAACGCATTCGTCGAATTCTGTGCCGAGGAGATGGAGCCCAACCGCGCGGCTTGCGAGAAGCAGGTCGAGTGGAGCATGGCGATGGTGACGAGCTTGAACCCGCTCATCGGCTACGACACCGCCGCCGCGATCGCGAAGGAAGCGTTCAAGGTCGGCAAGACGGTCCGCGATCTGTGCATGGACAAGATCAAAGCGGGGACGCTGAAAAAGAAAGACGGAGACGCCGTCGTCACCGTCGCGGAGTTGAGCGGAGCGCTCGACCTGCGAGCGATGACGGAACCGGAAAAGGCGTAACTCCGGTGGGTGGGTTGTTTCGAATCCTTTGTTTTCCGCTTGCGGCTTGGCGAGAACAGGGCTTTCTCCGAACGCTAAGCCGCAAGCGGGAGAGAGTGGTTTCGGAACAATTCCCTTAACCGCGGATGGCTCCGCCGTTGACGCGGAGGATTTGACCGGTGAGATACTTCGCGGCGGGGGAAGCAAGCCAGCGTGCGGTTCGGGCGACGTCTTCGGGCGTGCCCCAGCGAGCCAGGGGCGTTTCGCGAAGCACGCGTTGTTGCCAGGCGTCCGCGGCCTTTTCGCCCCAGGCGGTCCGTATCCAACCTGGAGCAATGCAATGCACTCGCACCTCGGGGGCTAACGCGAGTGCGATGCTCTTCGTGAAGCACATCACGGCGCCTTTGGTGGCGCCGAAAAGTTGGCCGCTATCCCCTTCCATGCCGGTCTCGGCTTGATCCCAGCCGAGGGTCAGGAGCACGCCCTGGCCGCGATCCTTCATCCGTTCGCCGAGTGCCCGAGCCATGAGCATGGCGCCGCGAACATCGATGTTGAGCAACGCTTCCAGCTTCTTCTCGAACGGCCAACGAGTCGCTTCACCCGTCAGCGTGTCGGCCCCCGCGTTCAGCACCGCGATGTCGAGGCCCTGCCAATTCTTCCATGCTTCAGCCGACAACGTCGGACAGGCGGATGCGTCTCCCACGTCGGCGAGCAGGATGTCGGCTCGCACGCCGAGTTGGCGACACTGGTCGGCGACGTGCTCCGCTCGCTCTCGCGAACGTCGGCCGTGGATCAAGACGTCGGCGCCGGCGCCGGCCAGTTCCAGTGCGATCGCATGGCCAATGCCGGAGGTGGAACCGGTCACAAGGGCTCGCATGCCTGCCAGCTCGCGCCCAGCGGATGCTTGCTGCTGACGCGACTCGCGTTGGCCTAATTCCGCGAGCAACTCCGCAATGGTCAGGCTGAAGATCGGATGCCGCGTCCGTGGAGCGATCTCGGCCCACGGCTCAAGCACGAAGCGGCGGTCCTGAATCCGCGGATGCGGAATCAACAAGCGACGCGGTTGGGTTCGCTCGGCCAAAATCTGGTCGCCGAAGAGAAGGATGTCCAGATCGAGCGTGCGCGGCGCATCTTTCGCCGACCTGACTCGGCCGGCGCCGTCTTCGATTTCGTGAAGGCGTTCGAGCAGTTGGCGAGGTGTTAACGATGTTTCGATATGAGCGACGGCGTTGAGATACTTCCCCTGCCCTACGGGGCCGCCGACAGGTTCGGTCTCATGGAACGAGGAGACACGAACGACTTGCAGCTGTTCGGACGATTGCAGACCCGCGATTGCCGCATCGAGATTCGCACGGCGATCGCCGAGGTTGCTTCCGAGGGCGAGGAAGGCGGCAGTCATGCGGTGCTTCCTCAGATGCCGCGGCGGTTGCGACGATCATAGCCGTCGAGAAAATCAAGCACGAGCCCGCGCACGAAACCCTGCGGCCGGGGCTTTCTGCCGTAACCAATGTGGGCGCGAATTCCGCCGAAGAGCATCATGGCCGCGTCGTGCGGTTCGGGGATGTCGAGTTCCCCCTTACGCGTGCCTTCGGTCATGATCTCGAAGACGAGCCGATGGCCCACGTCGCGGGCCTCTTGCCAAGGGAATTTACCCAGTTCGCGTTGCGGCTCGGCGCGGACGATCAGTTGAAACAAATGCGGTTGTTCGTCGAAGTACGCGACGACCGCTTCCATGAGCGCGACCAGCTGTTCGCGGGCGGTCGTTTGGCTCGCCACCCGTTCGGTCATGAGATGGGTGATTTGGCCGCTCGCACGTTTGAGCAGTGCGACGTAAAGTTCGTCCTTGTCGTGAAAGTAGCGGTAAAGCGTCCCTTTGGAGACGGTCGCTTCGCCGGCGACGTCCTCCATGCGAACTTCATGAAAGCTGCGGCTGGCGAACAGCCGGCTCGCCGCCTCGAGAATGCGTTCGGCGTACTGCGGAGTTTTGGTTCGCACGTGCCCTGGCTCTCAACAACAAGAGGTGAACCGAATTCCAGCCGTCGCTCGACGAGGCACGCGGTAGCCGAAATGGGCGCCTTCGTTCCGCTGGGGCGATCGAAATTACCGTCGCAGGGCGTCACAGGACTGGTAGTTTGCTCTAGTTGTGTTATGGGCCGCCCCCCAAGGCGGCAAGTGCGTTCCGTTTCTTGCCGACTGCACGGCATCCTGAGACATGCATTCATTTCGGAAGGCGGCCTAAATCAGCGTGCGCGATTTCGCAGCACCTTTCGCACCAACCCGAAGCGTCAGTCAGCGAGGAATTTCGCGTCGACCCTCGCTGACTGACGCTTCGGGCTAGTGCGGGCAACTGGCGTGTTTTGATCGGAATCGCGATGCCCACTCTTATTCAACAGGCCGCTACTAACCCGCTGCCGATTTGCGCACGCTGATTTAGGTTAGAGGTGGTTTCGAAACCGTCTGTTCAAGTTTTCCGCTTGCGGCTTAGCGAGACCAGGGCTTTCTTGGAACGCTAATCCGCAAGCGGAAGACGGAGGTTTCGAAACAAGTTCTTTGCGACATTTGCGACATTAGCCTTCGGGCGAATCGAGCAATTGCTGCAATCGATCGCGTAATTCCATCTGAAATCGATCCAGCCAACTGGAATCGATCAGCCCGACGTCAAGCATGTCGCGCAAGTGCATCCGGTCTTTGTCGCGAAACGACGTCAGTTTCATTTGCACGAGCGAGGGGAGGCGCAGAACGCGAAATGCATCTGCCGTTTCGACTTCGTCAAGCGAGGGAGCGGGGACGGGATCCGCGTCTCGCACTTTCTCGCCGGCAAAGATGATGTGGATGGCGTCTCGCACTTTCGAGTCGGGGCCATCCAGAAACATATCGACCATGCGGACATGCCGATAGCGAAAGCCCACAGGCTCCAAGGCCGCCTTGGCCGCTTCCAAGTCGTCTCGATGCAGCAGCATGTCCACGTCTTGCGTGAGGCGAACCGCGGCTTCATCGACCCGCCCCACCCACGCGGCAACGGCGTTCCCGCCGATGACCGCATAGGGAATGCATGCCTTTTCCAAGGCAGAGGCTGCGCGAAGCATGCGTTCCCGGACTCGTTCGGCGGCAGCCATCGAGCGATCCCACGATGCGATTCCAAGCGGAACATTGGACATGCCGACATCCTAGCAGGCGATAGCTCAATGCGGAAGGAAGCAGCGCGTCGCGATTTCAGGCATTGGCCCTGTCCCATTCGTCGTTAGGATGAACGCAATGCTGGGGGCCGCGAACATCGGCATGAACGCATCCACGTCCGAACCGCAGGATCACGACCGCACGATGCTGGACATGCGCCAGCGATCGTCGGACGGCGCCGCGCCCGGTTCGGGCGGAGGGCTGCCGGCCCTCACCCGCATCGCCGAATATGAATTGCTGCGGGAAATCGGCCGGGGCGGCATGGGGGTCGTCTATCTCGCTCGCCATCTGCGGCTCAATCGCACCGTCGCCCTCAAGATGATCCTCGGCGGCACGCTGGCGGCCAAGGATCATTTGCTTCGCTTCGAGACGGAAGCCGCCGCCGCGGCTCAACTGCAGCATCCCGGCATCGTCGCCCTTTATGAAGTCGGCGCCGTCGAACAGCAGCCGTACTTCAGCATGGAGTATGTGAGCGGCAGCAGCCTGGCCCAACTTACGCATGCCGGGCCCTTGCCCGCGAAACGAGCTGCTTCGATCGTCCAGAGCATGGCGAAGGCGGTGCACTACGCTCACAGCAAGGGCATTCTGCATCGCGACCTCAAGCCGGCCAACGTGCTGCTGGACGAAAACGATCTGCCGAAGATCGCCGACTTCGGACTCGCGAAGCTCATGTCGATCGACAGCGGCCAAACGCGCACCGGAGCGATCATCGGCACGCCGAGCTACATGGCGCCCGAGCAGGCCCAAAGCAGCCGCGATCTGGGGCCTTCGAGCGATACCTACAGCCTCGGGGCCATTCTTTACGAACTGCTCACGGGTCGCCCCCCTTTCCAGGGGGAAACCGCGCTGGCCACATTAGCCCTCGTCGAAAAGCAGGATCCGGTTTCGATCCGGCTTCTGAATCCCGCGGTGGACGTCGATCTCGAAACCGTCTGCTTCAAATGCCTCGAAAAAGACCCCGCCCGGCGTTACGCCTCGGCTCAAGACTTGGCCGACGATCTGCGTCGCTGGCGGCATGGCGAGCCGATCCATGCGCGACGATCCGGCCCGATCGGACGAACCGTCAAATGGTGCCGGCGCAAGCCTGCGCTTGCGGCTCTGGTTGCCGTCAGTTGCCTCTCGGTTCTCGGCATCATCGTCTTGGAAACGATTTCGCTTCGCGAAGAGCGTTCTTTGCGGCAAAAGGAGGAATCGCAGCGGAGGCTGGCGACCGTCCGCGAAGAGGGGATGCGGCATCTTCTCTATCACGCCGAAATTCGCCGAGCACAGCAGGCACTGGAACAAGCGGATTTCGACCGCGTCGAGATGCTGCTGGCGCGATGGGCGCCGACGGACGACAAGAAGGACCTGCGCGGCTGGGAATGGTACTTTCTGAAGGAGCGATGCCAGGGGAAGTTCGTCGTCGGTTCGCATGCCGGCCGTGCGACCGCGGCGGCATATCGGCCGGACGGGAAGCAGTTCGCTTCGGCAGGCGGCGAGCCAGGCAAGCCGGGCGAAGTGAAAGTGTGGGACACGGCCACGGGCCTGCTTGTCCACACGATCGAGGGCAAGGGACCAATTGCCGCTCTCGCCTACCATCCCAGCCTAAACTGGATCGCCTGGGCCGGCTCTGATCGCAAGGTGTATCTGTGGGATCTCGACGCGGATCGATCGCTCGGCGTGTTGGCTGGGCACACGGCGGCAGTGAACGCTCTCGCATTCAGCCATGACGGAGTGCGGCTGGCATCGGCGGGCGTCGATCGCACGATCCGCATCTGGCGGCTTGACGATCCCGCCAAGCTGGGCAGCAGTCCGCAAGTCTTCGGCCCCGCGGAAGGGGAGATCATGGCGCTTGCGTTTCACCCGGATAACAAGTCGCTTGCCAGCGGCGGCCAGGATCGTGTGATCCGCATTTGGAACGTGAGCGACGGTTCGAGCGGAGGCGAATGGAAAGGCCACGACGGCGAAATCCGCGCGCTTGCTTACAGTTCCACCGGCAAGACCCTCGTCTCCGCGGGAGGAATCGGCTCGCGTCGAGGCGAACTCCGCATGTGGGACACCAGCCTTGGCAACATGCGCCTCGCCCGTTACGGCCTTTCCGACAAGCTGCTGACCCTCTCGCTCGCTCACGACGGCCGATTGGCGGCGGGGAGCGCGGATGGATGGATCTACGTCTGGGAGCAAGTGCGCTCGACGGAGCCGCTCATGTTCCGCGGCGATTACCAAATCGTTTACGGTCTCGCGTTCAGCCCCGACGGCAAGACGCTCGCCTCCGCGGGCAACAGCGGCCGCGTGCATTGGTGGGACAGCCGCGGGGGCTTGCAAACGCGGACGCTCCCTTTCCCGGGCAAGACGGACGCGATTGCGGTGCATCCGACTCGCCCGCTTGTCGCGGCAGGTGGGAGAGCAAGCCAGGGGAAGCACGAAGTACGTCTGTGGAATCTTGATTCGGAAGACGAGCCTCGCGTCTTCAGCGGCCATGAGGACACGGTTCGAGCCGTGGCTTTAAGCCCAGACGGAACCATGATCGCCAGCGGCGGCGACGACAAAACCATCTTGTTGCAACCTCTGGGCGAACCGACGCGGGCAGCGATCGTGTTGGCCGGACACGAACAAGCCGTGACGGCGCTGGCGTTCAGTCCCGACGGCGAGCTCATTGCCAGTGCGAGCGAGGACGAAACGGTTCGCCTCTGGAATGCTACCGACGGCACGTTGATCCGCACCCTTGCCGGCCATCGCAATGGCGTGCTCGCTCTGGCCTTCAGCCCCGACGGTCGACGGCTCGCCTCCGGCGGCTACGACCTTTCCCTGCGGCTTTGGGATCCCAACACCGGCGAAGGAACGGTGCTGGGCAAAGTGACCGGCACCCTCCGAACGCTCGCGTGGGATCCGCAAACGGGATACCTGGCGAGTGCGGGGGCCGAGAAAAAGATTCGCCTCTGGGACGTCGATCAACGGAGAGAGCTGAAGCCGCTGGAAGGTTCGACCTTCCCCATCGTGGGCCTCGCGTTTCATCCTTCCGGCCGACGCGTCGCCGCCATCGGCCAGGAGAAGACCTTGCGATTGTGGGATACGGTCACCCGGCAAGAAATGCTCGAATTGGAAGACACAACAGGCGTCTTTCGCGCAGTCGGGTTCGGCTGGCGGGGCCGAGTGCTCGCGGCGGCGTCGCTGGGCCAGATTCGCATCTGGGACGGCGGGCCCAACGCCGAGACCAAGCGATGAAGCATGCCTGGTTCGAAGGCCCCCTCGGCACCGAACTCATCCGCCGCGGGGCGCGAGCCGACAGCTTCCTTCCCGAGTGGAACGAGTCGCATCCCGAGATCGTCGACGCGGTTCATGCTGCCTACGCATCGGCGGGCGCGGATCTCTTTCTGGCAAACTCCTTCACGCTGAATCCCCCTGAACTCGCACGTCGTGGAATGACCGCCAACGGGCCTCGTTGGGGAACCGCTGCGGTGGCCTTGGCGGAAAAACATGGCGTGACGCTCGGCGACTTGGGTCCGATCAGCCGAAGCGCGGACTTTCCCAATGAAGGCGACTTGCGGACTGCGGTCGAGTGGTTAGGCGATGCGGACGGCATTCTGCTGGAAACGCTGTCGGACGTCACCGCGTTCGATGCCGTGCGATGGATTCGCCGCGAACGAACCGATTGGCCGATTTATGTGTCGTTCGCATTCCGCCGCGATGCGGACGGCGATCTTCGCACGTACCGGGGATTGGATCCCGCAACCATTGCGGAACTGGCCAACGACGCCGGTCTCGCCGCGTTGGGCGTCAATTGCGGCTTGGATTTGTCGATGGCGGATGTTGCGTCGATCGTTGCCCAATTTCGCGAGCGAACGACCCTGCCCCTCATCGCTCGCCCCAATGCCGGCACGCCGTACCAAGTGGGCGGCACGTGGACTTGGCCGCTCGATGCCGATGCATTCGCTAGAAACTTTCGCTCGCTAATTGACGCTGGGGCGACGCTGCTGGGCGGATGTTGCGGGACGACGCCGGAGCATCTTCTCGCGATGCGAGCCGCGGCGGAAGATTTGCTGCTATCATGAGCGGCGACGATGCGAGGAGCGAGCGATGCCGAATGTGGAAGAGTTCGGTTTTGACCCGGAATTCGCGACTCAGTTCGGCCTGGTGTCGGTCGGCGGCGCGCTGGAACCCGCCCGCGTCTTGCGTGCCTACGCCGCGGGCATCTTCCCCTGGTTCAACGAAGGGGATCCCGTCTGCTGGTGGTCCCCCGATCCGCGAGCGATCTTCGAACTCGACCGCTTTCACGTCCCTCGCCGTCTCGCCCGCACCATCCGATCCGGCAAATTTCGCGTGACGGTCAACGAAGATTTCGCCGGCGTCATCCGCGGCTGCGCCGACCGCGACGAAGGCACATGGATCACGCGCGAGATGATGCACTGCTACGAAACGCTGCATCGCCAAGGGCATGTCCACAGCGTGGAAACCTGGCTCGGCGACGAACTCGTCGGCGGCATCTACGGCGTCGCAATCGGCGGATTCTTCGGCGGCGAATCCATGTTCTGCCGCGTTACCGACGCCAGCAAGGTGGCCCTCGTCGCCCTGATCGAGCGCCTAAAAGAACGCAGCTTCGCCCTCTTCGACAGCCAAATCCTCAACGACCACACAGGCAGCCTCGGCGCCATCGAGATTTCGCGTGAGGAGTATCTCGAGCGCCTAAAGAAGGCGCAACGCCTGCCCGTTACGTTCGCCGAAAATAAGTAGTTTCAAAACCCCTGTCTTCCGCTTGCGGCTTAGCGTTCGCGCCGACGATCCGGATCGCTAAGCTAAGCCGCGAGCGGAAGACCCAGAGGCAAACGCTACTTCGCGGCGCCGACGCACCACAGGTGGCTTCCGGTTTTGCCCGCGGTGCGGAGGAAGAGTTGTCCTTGCGAGATGGCGGGGGAGCTGTAGCAGTTTTCGCCGAGCGAGTTTTTGGCCAGCACTTCGAAGGTCGCCCCCGCTTTGAGCACGTAGGTGTCCCCTTCGTCCGAGATCGCGTAAAGTCGGCCGCCCGCGGAAATAGGCGATGCGCTATGGTGCATGCCGAGTTGCTCGATCCACAGGCGGTTGCCGGTTTTCGCCTCGAAGCAGTTGAGGAAACCGAGGTCGGAGATGACGTAGAACCACTTGTCGTGAGCGATCGGCGACGGCACATATGCCGCCTTGCGAGCGGCGGTTTTGCTTTCATGCCATGCGACATGCGTCTTCGTCACGTCGCCGGTTCCGTCGGGCCGGATGGCGAGGTTGTGATACGTCGGGAAGCCAGCGGTCAGGAAGAACAGGCCGTCGCCGAAAACGGGCGAAGCCACGAATTGTTCGGTCGGGCCCTTCACCTTCCAGATCGGTTCTCCCGTATCGGGGTTGTAGCTGTCCACATAGTTCGCCCCAGACAGAACCATCTGCGTTTTGCCGGCCGCTTCCACGATCAGCGGGGCACAGTAGGAACGATAACGTTCGTTCCGTTCGATGCGCCACTTTTCTTTGCCGTCCGCCTTGTTGAGCGCGACGATATACGCCTCGGCATCCTGATCGCCATTGAGAATGATCGTGTCCTTGTACGGGATGGGGCATGTGCAGAAGCCATGGCGCGAGTAGAACTGGCCCGGCGTTTTCTTCCACACAAGGTCGCCGTTCACGGTGCAGCAGGCGACCACCATCTCCGAAACCGATTCCTTGAGTTGCTTCGGCACATAGCCCGCATCGCGCGGCTTACGCGGCTGATCGTCCCCTTCGTTCCGTGGGCGATAGGCGACGAACGACACCCACACATGCTTGCCGTCCGTTGCCGGCGTGGCGCTGGCGTAGCTGTTGAGCCCGTGCTTGGGTTCGAGCACGCTCTTCACCACTTCGCGATCCCAGAGAATCGTTCCCGTCTTGCGGTCGAGGCAGAGCAGCACGCGTTTCTCGTCCTTGGGCAAGCACGTCGTCAGAAAGACGCGGTCGCCATGCACGATCGGCGACGAATGCCCGACCCCCGGAATCGGCGTCTTCCAGGCGATGTTCTTGTTGGCCGACCACTCGAGCGGCACGTCGGTTTCGGCGGAGGCGCCATCGAGGCGAGGGCCGCGCCAGGATGGCCAATCTTCGGCATAAGTCAGCGAAGCGGAAACGAAAACGAGCGCGATGGCGAGGCGGTACATGGCGAGACGATACATGGCGAGACGATACATGGCGAGACGATACATGGCGAGACGATACATGGCGGGCTCCGCGAGAGCGGACAGGGGACGGGAGGAGCCGACACTATACCACTCCCTTTCGGCCGCAACAACTTGCTTAGAGCCGTTTGCAGATCGACGTCGCGACGAACGTTGCGGTCTGTAGGGAACGCCCTCCGTGGCGTTCCGCCGAACTGGGCGATGTCGGCCCCAGCAATCTATCTGCAACAACCCGCTGAGCGGCAATGCGTGCGTCAGAGACAAGCGCCAACGATTTCGCGGATTGTTGGATGGCGAGTTTCCACATCGTCCAGTTCGGCGGAACGCCACGGAGGGCGTTCCCTACAGAACGCTACGTTCGTCGCTACATCAGTGCCGGAGGGAGAGGGGAGAAGTGAAACTTCGGCGCATATACTGTTGCCATGAAAGACTGGCAGCTTGCTCGCGGGTTTCGATTCTCCGGCGTCCATTGCGGCATCCGCCCCAGCGGCGAATCGGATCGCTTGGACCTCGCCCTCATCGTCAGCGACGTGCCGGCGAATGCGGCCGGAGTCTTCACGCGCAATCGCGTGGTGGCGGCGCCCGTGAAGGTCTGCCGCGAACGCTTGCCGCGAAACGACGCCCGCGGCATCGTTATCTGCTCGGGCAATGCCAATGCCTGCACCGGCGAACAAGGCATGCACGATGCCCGACGCATGACCGAACTGAGCGCTCAGGGGATCGGCTGCAAAGCCGAGCAGATGCTCGTGGCTTCAACCGGCGTCATCGGTCGGCTCTTGCCGATGGACGTGATCGGACCGGGCATCGGTAAGGCAGCGGCCGCATTGTCGGCAAATGCGGAGTCGTTCGACCGGGCCGCTCGCGCGATTCTAACCACGGATACGGACATCAAGGTCCGCACGCGGACTATATCGATTGATGGGCAGGACATTCGCCTCACCGGTTTCGCCAAGGGCGCCGCCATGATCGGGCCCAACATGGCGACAATGCTTTCGTTCCTGCTCACGGATGCGTCGATTGCATCGGAAGATTTGGCCCGCTTCGCGCCGACCGCGGCCGATCGCAGCTTCCATTCCGTCAGCGTCGAAGGGCACACCAGCACGAACGATTCGCTGCTCTTTCTCGCCAACGGCTCCGGCCCGGCATTAGAGGGCGAATCGCTGCGGCGATTCGAGGCGGAAGCGACCGCAGTCTGTGCCGAGTTGGCCTGTGCCATCGCCTCCGATGCGGAAGGCGCCAGCCACGTCATCACGATCGAAGTCGAAGGAACTCGCACGGAAGCCGAGGCCCGGCTGATCGCGAAGACGATTGCCGAAAGCGCCCTGGTGAAGACCGCATTCTTCGGCGCCGACCCCAATTGGGGCCGGATTGTTTCCGCGGCGGGCTACTCGGGCGTGGATTTCCAGGAAGAACAGCTTTCGCTCTGGATCGGCGACTTCAAACTGTACGAAGCGGGCCGGCCTTTGCCGTTCGATGCCAAGGCGGTTTCCGATTTCATCCGCAATCGCCGCGAACTCACGACCCGCCTGGCGTTCACCCTCGGCTCGGCGCGAAGCACATTCTACACGTGCGATCTGACCTACGAATATGTCCGCTTGAATGCCGACTACACGACATGATCGCCCATTAACTTCCGCTTGGAGCAGCGAACGTAGCGAACACGGATTGCTTGTAAACTTCGTCCACGAGGGCGAACAGGCCTGGGTCGTAATCCTTCAACTTCACGCGTGCGCTCGCCCCGAATTGCGGCGTGGTTGAAATCGTGGACGAGGGCGTTCTCCTGGCGGTAGCGATCGTTCTGCAGGTTGAGCAAATTTGCCTCTCCACACGACGAGAGCCTGCCGCCCAGGATGCGTCGCTCGCAGCGCAGCAAAACGCCCCGGCGATTTCCGGGGCGTTTCGTGTTACAGCACTTCGACCAGCTTCGCGAGGCCTTCTTTGCCGAAGCGATCGACCAGTTCCTTCACGGCGACGATGTCTTCGATGGCCAGCGAGGCGCCATTGCCGGAAGGGGCGAGGGGGGCGGGGGCGGCGAGAGCCGCGGCAAGCGCGGCAGGCGCAGCAGGCGCAGCAGGCGCTGACGTGGAAGTGGAACCTTTCGGTCTGCCGCGCTTGGCGGGGGCGGTTTTCTTCCTATAGTGGAATTTCACGTTATTGACCAGCGAAAGCTTCACTTCGACGCCATGCTTTTCCCTCACCCACTCGACAATGGCTTTGGGTTTGTTGACGCCCGCGTCGACCGCTTCGCGGATAAGACTGGAACTGTTGACTTTCTCGTCCATGTTTGCGTGCTCTAGTTGTGGTGTGGTGCCGGCAATACTAATCAGCTTACGAAGATAGTGAGTGCAGTTAAAGAAAATAAAAAATAAACGATTTCAATCGCGACAGCAATGTTTGTCGCTACCACGGCAAAAGGTCCAGATCGACATTTCCGCCGCTTAACACGATGCCGATGTGATGATCGCCGAACGCCTCGAACTTCTCGCTTAGGACCGCCGCCAATGCAGTGGCGGAACTGGGTTCAACGAGCAGTTTCGCTCGCTCCCAGAGCTGACGCATTGCCGACCGTATCTCCTCGTCGCTGACCGTGATGACGGCATCCACCAAGTCGCGCACGACGGGCCATGTCAATGTGCCCATGCTGGTGAGCAACCCATCCGCGATCGTCTTTGGCCCAGTCTGCGGCACAAAGGTTCCCTGCGTCTTGGAGCGAAACGCATCGTCCGCACCGGCGGGTTCGGCGGCGATGATCTTGATCCGCGGGGAAATCGCCTTGGCCGCGATGGCGAGACCTGAAATCAGCCCGCCTCCGCCGACCGGCGCGACGATCGCTTCCAGCCGCGGCACCTGTTCGAGAAATTCCAAGGCGGCCGTCCCCTGCCCGGCGATGACGTCCGGATGATCGTAGGGGGGAACGACGTAGGCGCCCGTTTCCTTCCGCAGGTCTTCGAGCGTCGTCTCGCGTGCAGCCAGCGTCGGTTCGCAGAGGATGACGCGTGCCCCGTATTCCTCCACGGCTCGCCGCTTGACTGCATTCGAAGTGCGGGGCATCACCACATGGGCGACGATGCCGCGCATCCTTGCGGCCAGCGCGAGCGCCTGGGCATGATTGCCGGAGCTATGCGTGGCCACGCCGCGGATCGACTGCTCCGGCGTCAGCTTGCGGACCGCGTTGCACGCGCCGCGAAACTTAAAGGCGCCGACCTTTTGGAATTGCTCGCATTTGAAGAAGAGCGACCGCCCCGCCCGGCGATCGATCGTCGCGCAGGTGTGGACCGGCGTCACATGGGCCCAGTCGGCAATTCGCTTGGCCGCCTCGCGAATGTCGTCCAATTGGACGGGGAGCGTCATGGGCTTGCCGTCTCAGCGGGTATGTGGTTTGTGCGCGTCTTCCGCTTGCGGCTTAGCGTTCGCAGGTACAATCCGGATCGCTAAGCCGCAAGCGGCAAACATGTACAGACCGTTTCGAAACTATCTTTAGCGCGGCGGAACTGGTTGCAGCCCCTGCTGTCGGCCGAAGAACATCATAGGGGCGGACGAAAACACATCGGGGTGGATCAGCACTTGGCCGCTGAGTCGAGCGCCGTTCCCCTGCACCTGCATGCTCTGCAAGGTTGCGGTAATCGCCCCGATGTTCATTCCTGGCATCTGGATGCCTTGCATCTGGGCCACGCCATCCAGAGCCTGTTTCCGCAGCATCAGCGCCATTTCGGCCATGACCTTGGCGGCATCAGGGCTCGCCATCGTCGCTTGGCCGTCGAGACCGAGTCCTTGCGGCGAGCGAGTCGCGAAAACCCGCATGCTTTCCGGCGCCTTGTCCCCCAACCCCTTCTTCGCCTCTTCCGGCAATCGGCCGACGATCGCGGCGACGGCATTCTTCGGGATGCTCTTCAAATCCTCCTTGAACGTTGTGTTTGCGGGATTGTCCTTGCCCGCATCCTCGAGCATCTTTTCGAGCAGTGCTTTTGCAGCTTGCAGACGATTTTTGTTGCGGTCAGTGGTCGCATTGACCAGTAGGAAGTCGCTGTCGCCGACAATGGCCGCCATGCTGCCGACATTGTCGAGGCCGACAAAATGCACCTCGACGCCGTTTTTGAGTTTGGTCGTTCCCTTATCCTTGCCGCGAAAACCGGCCTTGAGAATCCACTCCGGATTCGCTTTGCCGGTGATGCGAATGATCGACATCGTGTCTCCATCTTCCATGACCGCGAAGGCCGCTCGGTCGATGCGCATGTTGCCGACCATTTCCAGGGCGGCGAACATTTCGCCGCGTTCGCGGTCCGTCAGCGATTTCATCACGGCCTGGATGACTTTCGCCTCCGCATCCACAGCCTGCTCTGCGCGCACTTCGGCGAAGCCTGCCATCACGCTGTTTTTGGGGAAATAGGTCCACGCCTGTTCGGCGATGTCGGCGGGCATCTTCGATTCGGGAAGCTTCTTGCCGTCGATTGCGGCGAGCGTTTTCGCCGCCTGGATCGCCGCGAAGCCTGTCTTGTCGGCGGCCAGCTTGCCTTCCGCAATGCGAGCCAACGTCTGGCGATGGTCCGCGGCTTTCGGAGATTTGGAAAACGCATCGCCTTGCTCGCCGATCCGCCGCATGGCGACGAGTTGGGCGAGTTGCGTCTTGGGATCGCTCGGCTCCTTCGTCGCCCAAGCCATCAGCGAATCGACGTCGCTCTCGATCTGGCGATGCTTGAGATAGGCCTCCGTCGGCAGCATCGAAGCGATGTCGCCCGCCGTTCCGCCCGAAAGCAGAAGGATGATAAGCATTTCCACAAATCCGATGCCCATAGCCATGGGAGGGACTCCGAAGAGGTGGGACAGAACTGCGAGGGTTATTCGCGAAACAGCGACGGGCATTTTAACGGCCGCTTTCGGGAAAGTCACTGAAAACGCCATCCCGGACTCGGGACGGGTGCGGCAAATTTTTTCGGGCGGATGGACCTGACCACGAACGCTTTCAGCGTTCGCGATCAGGTCCGTCCGCCCGAAAAACTTGCCGTACCGTTTGGGCCGTTTCTGGCTGCCATCGTCCCGCCTTCATAAATTCATCCTTACTCCTGCAGCTAACCTCTCTACCGCTTCGGCGGCAGCATTCCTCGGTGAATCATGAGCGCCCTCACTGTCCGCAAAGACGCGTGCGAGTTCGACCTCCTTTCGCTGGGCGCCCTCGTGCATCGGCTCGACCCGGGCATCATCCCCTTCCGCAAAGCCCGCTCCCTCGATGTGCATGTTTCCGGCGGCGAATACAACGTGGCCGCCAATCTTTCGGAATGCTTCGGCCTCAAGACCGCGGTCGCCACCGCCATGGTCAAGTACGGCATCGGCGAACTGGTGCAGGGCCGGGTGCGCGAGATGGGCGTCACGCCGTTCTACAGGTGGTTCGATCATGACGGCGTGCGTGGCCCGAACATCGCGACGGTGTACAGCGATCGCGGCCAGGGCGTGCGGCCGCCGGTCGTCTTTTACAACCGGGCGAACGAAGCGGGGGCGATGCTGAAAGTCGGCGATTTCGATTGGAACAGCATGTTCGCCCGCGGCGTCCGCTGGTTCCACTCGGGCGGCATCTTCGCCTCGCTATCGACGACAACCTCGGATTTGATCCTCGAAGGCATGCAGGCGGCGAAGAAGTCCGGGGCGATCGTATCGTTCGACCTCAATTATCGTGCGAAGCTCTGGTCGTCGGTCGGCGGCGAGAAGCGGGCCCACGAGGTGCTTCGCAAGATCGCGAGCAGCGTGGATTGCCTCATCGGCAACGAGGAAGATTTGCAGAAGGGACTCGGCATCGCCGGTCCCGAAGTGGCGGCAGGCAAATCGCAACTCGATCCGGACACGTTCTTCCAGATGATCGAACGCGTCGTCGGCCAATTCTCGAACATCAAGATGGTGGCGACCACGCTCCGCGAAGTGCATTCGACCAATCGCCACAGTTGGGGCGCGGTCCTCTGGCTGGACGGCAAACGCTATGTCAGCCCCACCTGCGAACTCGACGTCATCGACCGCATCGGCGGCGGCGACGGCTTTGCGGCGGGGCTCATTTATTGCCTGATCTTGGGTCGTACGCCGGAAGAAGCGTTGCGTCTCGGCTGGGCCCATGGCGCGTTCCTGACCACGTTTCCGGGCGACGTCAGCATGGCTCGGCTCGAGGAAATCGAGCAGTTCGCCAAGGGGGGCAGCGCTCGCGTGCAGCGCTGACCGCGATTTGAGGGCGCAGGTCGGCGCGGAAACGGCTATAAAGACCCAACCTGACGCAACCGCCCGCACCCTCGCTATCCCGCTCCATGGGTCCCGCTATTTCACCCGCGAATTCTCGGCTGCAAGCGGCCTCCGGTTGGCCGCTGCGGCCGTTCGATTTTCACACGCCGACGCGAGTGATGTCCGGCCCCGGAACCATGCAACGGCTTGGCGAACTCGCCAAGGAACTCGGCGCCGGCCGAGTGCTCGTGGTCACGGACCCCGGCCTGAAATCCGCGGGCCATCCGCAACGGGCACTCCAGTCGTTGCGCGACGTCGGGCTTGAAGCGAATCTGTTCGACGATGTGGAAGAGAATCCCACCAGCAAACATGTCTCCGCCGGCGTCGCCTTCGCCCGCCCATTGAACATCGATCTCATTGTCAGCGTCGGCGGCGGCAGCTCGATGGACTGCGCCAAAGGAATCAACTTCATCCTCACCAACGGCGGCGAGATCGCCGACTACAAGGGCTTCGGCAAAGCCCTCAAGCCGATGCTCCCTTCCATCGGCATTCCGACCACGGCTGGGACCGGCAGCGAGGCCCAATCGTACGCGCTGATCGCGGACGAAAAGAGCCACATGAAGATGGCCTGCGGCGACCGCAAGGCGGCGTTCACGATTGCCATCCTCGATCCCGAACTGACGCTGTCGCAGCCGCGCCGCGTCACGGCGCTCACGGGGATCGACGCGGTAACGCATGCGGTCGAATCGTATGTGACCGCGAAGCGCAATCCCGTATCGCAGATTTTCGCGCGCGAGGCGTGGAAGTTGCTCGAAATCAACCTCGAGAAGACGCTCACCATGCCCCAGGATCTCGAAGCGCGCGGCGCCATGCAGATGGGGGCCTTCCTCGCGGGAACCGCCATCGAGAATTCGATGCTCGGCGCCTGCCATGCCTGCGCCAATCCCTTGACCGCCCACTACGGCGTCACGCACGGCCTCGCCGTCGGCATCATGTTGCCCCACGTCATTCGATTCAACGCCAGCGAAGTGCCGGAGCTTTACGCCGACTTGGCCGAGGAGGCGGGACTCTTGAACGGCTCGCCCAGCGCAGCCTCCGAGGTGCTCGCCCAACGCATGACGCAATTGCTCAAAATCGCGGATCTGCCGACGCGTCTCTCGGATTTGGGCGTCAGCGAAACGATTTTGCATCTGCTGGCCGAAGAAGCGTCCCAGCAGTGGACGGCGAAGTTCAACCCGCGCCCCGCCGGCGAGCGTGAGCTTCTCGAACTCTATCGCGCTGCACTTTAGGGTTGGGACTTCTTTCGCCGCGACCGGGCGGACGCAAGGCGTTCGGCGAATGCCGCGTGGTCCGCGGATGAAAGTCCCTTCGCAAGCATCCCAAGGGTAAGTTTCGTCTTCCCGGCGACAGCCGCTTCCACATCGAGCCAAAGGGCCCGGAAAGACGACGCTGCGGTAGATGCCGTCGTGGGGCAGAACCATCTTTCGACAGCGCCCGCCGTGGAATTGAAACCAATCGACCTCGCCTTCGCCGACACGCCAAACAAGGTACTCCAGCACGCCGTTCCGTTCGCAAGCGGCCAGCTTTTCGTGCAAGTCGTAATTCGCGGTCGAGTACGCGATTTCCGCGACCAGCTCCGGCGGACCGCCGATGTACCGAGCCCTGCCGCGGCGGACGTTTCGGGTCAATCCGCTTCGCTCAGGCAGAATCCTCCGCTTCGCTCAGGCAGAATCCTCCGCTTCGCTCAGGCAGAATCCGCAATTTCCCGTCGCCCGCATTTCTCCCCTCTCCCTCCGCCGGCAGTTGCAGATATGTTGCAAGATCATTCTGGCCGGAGGGAGAGGGCGCCTGAAGGGCCCATCACGAAGAGCGTGGGGAAACCGCAAACCCAGGAGGCGTGCGGTTCAATGCGAACAAAGACACCCCCGGCCCCTCTCCCGGAGAAAGGGGAGCAAGGCGCATTCGCTGTCTGACGATCGATAGCAATGTTCCCATAACCCGGAGCGAGGCCATGCAGCCAAGATCCGGTTCCGCGGAATCGACTTTCGGATTCCGCTCGCATTCCGCCAACGCGCGGTTACAATCCCCGTCGGTTCGCTTCCTTACTCAGCATTGTTTGCCGCATGCTTGCCAAGCTTTCTTCGTTTGCTCTGGTCGGAATCGAAGCTCTGCCGATTGAGGTGGAAGTCGATACGGCGGCGGGTCTGCCCAAGACCGTGCTCGTCGGCCTCGCGGAGACGGCCGTCCGCGAAAGCGTGCATCGCGTGGAACGCTCGCTGGCGAACCTGGGTTACGATCGTCATGCGGGCCGAACCGTCATCAACCTCGCGCCGGCCGATCTCAAAAAAGATGCCGCCGCCTTCGATCTGCCGATCGCGTTAGGCATGCTGGTGGCCACGGGTCAGCTGTTGCCGGAACAGGTCCGTGATGCGGCGCTCGTTGGCGAATTGGCGCTGGATGGATCGGTTCGTCCGATCAAAGGCGCGTTGTCCCTCGCGATGGCGGCGTTTCAGAAGGGCTTTCGCCGGCTCGTCGTCCCCACGTTCAACGCCCGCGAAGCCGCCGTCGTCGAAGGCCTTGAAGTCTTCGGCGTCGGCAGCCTTACCGAAGCCGTCGGCCTGCTTTCGGGCCAGTTGCCGATCGAGCCGACTTCATGCGACCTGGATTCGCTGTTCGCGAAGTTGAGCGTCTACGAAGTCGATTTCGCCGACGTCCGCGGCCAGGAGTTTTCCAAGCGAGCCCTCACGGTCTCCGCGGCCGGCGGGCACAACGTGCTGATGATCGGCAGCCCCGGCACCGGCAAGACGATGCTCGCCCAGCGTCTGCCGACGATCCTGCCGCAGCTATCCCTTGGGGAAAGCCTTGAGACGACGCGCATTTACAGCGCGCTGGGCCGGCTCGCCCCGGACCAACCGCTGCTCGCCACGCGCCCTTTCCGCAATCCGCATCACACCATCAGCGATGCAGGCATGGTGGGCGGCGGCACCAATCCTTCCCCGGGCGAAATCAGTCTCGCCCATCACGGCGTCTTGTTTCTCGATGAACTGCCCGAATTCAATCGCCGCAGTCTGGAAGTGCTGCGACAGCCGCTGGAGCTAGGAGCCGTCACCATCTCGCGGGCCCTGCATTCGACGACCTTCCCCGCGAACTTCATGCTCGTCGCCGCGATGAATCCATGCCCGTGCGGATACCTAGGAGATTCCAAGCATCAATGCAAATGCAATCCAATGCAGATCGAACGCTACATGGGCCGAGTGTCCGGCCCGCTCTTGGATCGCATCGACTTGCACATCGAAGTCCCCGCAGTGCCGTTTCAGGAACTCTCGGCCAAAACCGAAGGAACGCCCAGCTCAGTCATGCGCGAAGCCGTGCTGAAGGCGAGGCGAGTCCAGCAAGAGCGGTTCGGCGACAGCGTCGTTCGGCTCAACTCGCGCATGTCGAGCCGGCAGCTTCGCAAATTCTGTCCGATCGATGCCGAAGGAAAGCAATTGCTTCAGCAAGCAATGGACGCGCTCGGCCTTTCCGCCCGCGCTCACGATCGCATTCTCCGCATGGCCCGCACCATCGCCGACCTGGAAAGCAGCGAAACGATCCAGGCGATGCATCTCAACGAAGCGATCTGCTACCGCAGCCTCGACCGCAAACTCTGGAAACGCTGACAGAACACCCAAGCCCAGGGGCGAGCGCAGCGAGCTCCTGGGTTCCCGCCCGCGAACCTCTACAATTCGATTGCACCAAAACCTTGACATCTGCCCAACTGTGCATCCATGAGCCTCCCGATCCTCTTCCTCGCCGTCGTCTGCCTCGCTTACGCCAATGGAGCTAACGACAACTTCAAAGGCGTCGCGACGCTCTTCGGCAGCGGCACGACGTCGTTCAAGTGGGCAGTCGTGTGGGCGACAATCACGACGTTCGCCGGGTCGCTGACGGCCGTCGTATTGGCGAGCCAGCTTCTGAAGAACTTCAGCGGCCGCGGCCTGATCTCGGATGATCTGGTCGGCAACATGCAATACGTCTCCGCCGTCGCGGCCGGCGCGGGGCTCACGGTGTTGATCGCGACCCTCATCGGAATGCCCATCTCCACGACGCACGGCCTTATCGGTGCTCTGGTCGGCGCGGGGTGGGCGGCGGGTTCCGACATCAACTTTCCGAAGCTCGCGAGCGACTTTTTCCTGCCGCTCCTCATCAGCCCGCTGCTTGCCGTGGTCGCGACATGCATCCTCTACCCGACGTTTCGCTTCGTCCGCAATCGCCTCGGCATCACGGAATCGACGTGCCTCTGCGTGGGCCGGGAGGTCGTGGAAGCGCTGCCCGCCTGCTGCTCCGAGACGATCGCTCTTGAACGCGTGGAGCAATTGACCGCCACCACCGGAACCGCGGTCACATGTCAGAAGCGGTATCAGGGCAAGGTGGTCGGCATCGAAGCGGCCCAGGTCCTCGATTGCTTGCACTTCGTCTCGGCCGGCATCGTCAGCTTCGCCCGCGGGCTCAACGACACGCCGAAGATCGCCGCCCTGCTTCTGCTCGCCCCGCAATTCGGCGGCTTCGGCAGCATGGCGTTCGTCGGCATTCTGATCGCCCTGGGCGGCGTCCTCAGCGCTCGCCGCATCGCTGAGACGATGAGCAAGAAGATCACCCCGATGAATCCAGGCCAAGGATTCACCGCAAACCTCATCACTGGCCTGATCGTCGTCGGCGCCAGTCGGCTCGGCATGCCCGTTTCCACCACCCATGTGAGTTGCGGCTCGATCTTCGGCATCGGCACGATCACACGCAAGGGGGATCTCAAAACGATTGGCAACATCCTCTCCGCCTGGGTGACGACCCTCCCCATGGGAGCCGCCCTCGGCGCCGCCTCGTTTCTGCTGCTGCGGGGCCTGCACTGACCCGAAGCGTAATGTAAGCGAGGTCAACGTCATCCCTCGCTCACTCACGCTTCGGGTTAGTGTGAGACGCCCATCCTGCCGCTCGCCGAATGCTCTTGGCAGCGGAACCAGGCGTTCGCTACAACACAGGTATGCCTTTGTTCAGGCTGCGCAAAAGGATTTGTCGATGGCCTTTCGTTTCTCCGTCCTCGCCAGCAGCAGTTCCGGCAACGCCAGCTTTCTTGAGGCCGATGGTTTCGGCGTCCTGATCGACTTCGGCCTCGCGCCCAAAACTATTGCCCGCCGCCTCGATCAGGTGTTCGCCTCGTGGGAATCGATCCACGCGGTGCTGCTCACGCACACCCATTGCGATCACTGGAACGAGGGGACGCTCAAGTGCCTGCATGAACGCCGCATTCCGATCCATTGCATGCCCGAGCATGTGGAGGAACTGAAGCGAGCGAACCGCCGGGCGGAGGCGATGGAAAGCGAAGGGCTGCTGCGGACTTATCAGGATGGCGAGATCTTCGATTTGAAGACGATCCGCGTGACGCCGTTCGCGGTGCCGCACGATGGGCCCACGAGCGGGTTCCGCATCGAAGGCCTACGCCAAGCGTGGTCGCTCGCTTATGCAACGGATCTTGGGTCGTGGAACTCGTCCTTGGTTTCCTGCTTTGCCGACGTCGATATCCTGGCGATCGAGTTCAACCACGATGTGGAGTTGGAACGATCAAGCGGCCGGCATGCGTTTCTCGTGAGCCGGGTGCTGGGCCATCGCGGGCATCTGTCGAACGACTCGGCCGCAGCGCTGCTCGGACGAACGCTGGAGGCGTCGTCGAGCGAACGGCTTTCGCATGTCGTGCTGACGCATCTCAGCCAGCAATGCAACAGCCCCGCGCTGGCACGTGAAGCCGCGGAACGCGTTCGCGACAAGCACGGCCGCGATTTCGAGATCCACGTCGCCACGCCCAACGCCCCCACCGCGTGCATTGCCCCACGGCGTGCGGGGAAGCGATTCGAATCAATGCCGCCGGCGTTTCAGCAGATGTTGCCAGGATGGGACGATTAAGACAGCTAGCCGCGACTCCGTGTGGCACGCTCTGAACGTAGTGAAGGGCGTGGTGAAACTTCCGAAAGCTTGTTGCAATTTGGATGCTGCGTCAGCACCGTTTCCACGCCCTTCGCTACACTCAGCTCGCCGACGCCAAGATAGTCAATCCGAATGTCCGTGCGTCAGCACCGTTTCCACGCCCTTCGCTACACTCAGGGCGTGCCACCCAAACCCGTCAGTCGGTGCGTGTCCCTTTTTCACCCCATGCGGAGTGCCTCAGCGCAACACGCCATGGACATCGGCCTCGGCCGCCGGCTAGAGAGACAAAGGGGACATTCATCTTTTTTATGCCGCTATTTATCGCCCGGTCAGCTATTTCAGCTTCGGGTGGGCGATCATCGCGGCAAAATCGGCAAATACAAAAGATGATGTTTCCTTTTTTCCCCTCAGGCAAAAGCTAGTGCAGCCCAACCGTACGCATTGTTCCTTTGCAAAGAGGACATCCACGAGTGATAACAGTGCCGATCCTCCCAGAAGAAGATCCAGTCGATGAGGAACTCCAGAACTTGAGATACGAAATAGCCCCGGGCCGACGCGCGTCCGGTTCGGCAGGAGAAAGTCTCACGCGGATCGCCTCCAGTCATCGTGTTCAGAACACACGAGAGCCCGCGCAGAGACGAGTGCAAAGTACCGTGCTGTTCTTGAGGCACGGTTGGCACTAAATTTAGAAGGGACCGCGACAACCTAGAGGGCGGTTCAGCAACGGGAGCTGGCTGAAAGGCAGCACGCACCGCCTCCTGAAGGGCGGCAAATATCGCTTTCTGTCGGCGGCGCGCGTTCAGATCAGCAAGGGACGCCTCCACCTGGCGGCGTCGCGCCTTTACTTTGCCAAGGGATGCTTCCACCTGGTGGAGACGGACATTCTGATTAGGATGGCACTCCTTCAGTTGGCGATGCTCCTCCCTAAGGCTGACAAGGAAGGCCTCAAGTTGGTGGAGAAGCCTCCTCAAGGCGGCTTTTTCCTTCGGGAGATCGGTAACCTTGCAATAGTCCACATCGGTCACTTGCAAACTTCCCATGAGAGTCTACAGAGAGAGAGAGAGAGAGAGAGAGAGAGAGAGAGAGAGAGAGAGAGAGAGAGAGAGAGAGAGAGAGAGAGAGAG
>JAIEPT010000342.1 GCA_019748295.1 Gemmataceae bacterium
CGCCACTATCCCGATCTTCGACGCCCCAGCGACATTTCGCCGCCAGTCTCCAATCACAGTGAAATATCCGGGTTAGCATCGGACTCTTGCTCCCTGGTTGCATGCATTTCGAAACCAGTTGCGCGAAATTGCCAACGGCAATTCCGCGTAAGCCTTCGGTTTCCTTCGGCGAATCCTGGCACGAAGTCCAAAAGGTCGTCAAGGAACACTTGGTGCCGCGGCCGGAAATGGTGCTTTCGGAGCAGGCGACAAAGATGCTACATCAGAGGGAGAAAAGCCAAGGAAGTCGCGGAGATGCAAAGCGGACGACAAACCAGAAACAAGGCCAGCCGGCGCTGGTCGGGACTGGGCCAACTTTCCCTGGTCGAGCACGCCCTTTGTCCCCTTGATGGCGGCGCTTCGTTGGTCGAGAACCTCGTTCACCAGAGTGCGTATTTCTTTGTCGACAAGAACCATCGCATGCAACAGGCGACCGCACGCATCGTTTCGCCTTCTGGGTTGTCGGCGACCGACGAATTCTATCTGTGGGGACTGCTCGCGTTGACGTTCGCTCAACCGCAAGCCGATGCGAACCTGTTTGCGACGCCGCATTACTGCTTGCGCCAACTCGGCGTGATCGACCAGCACGCTCGTCGCGGCGGAAAGCAATATCAGGATTTCGCCAAAGCGATTGAACGGCTATCGCAAGTTACCTATCTGAATGATCGCTTCTACGATCCGGTGCGTGCGGAGCATCGCAAGGTGAGCTTCGGTTTCTTGAGTTACAGCTTGCCCCTCGATCCCGAATCCCATCGAGCGTGGCGCATCGCCTGGGACCCAATCTTCTTCGACATCGTTCGCGCCGCCGGTGGATCGTTTCGTTTCGACCTCGCGACCTACAAGGAACTTGATCCGGCGACCCGAAGACTCTTTCTTCTACTTTCCAAGATCTTCGCCCGGCGGGCAACGTCGCCGAAATTCGATCTCACGCATCTCGCTGTCAATGTGCTCGGCTTCGCTCCGACCGTTGCGATCTGGGATCTGAAAGCGAAGGTGCGGCGCTGTGTCCAGCGACTCGCCGAATTGAAGGTTGTCAGCGTTGCCGATGAAGATCGCCTATTTGTCAAGCAGCAACGTGGCCAATATTCGATCACGCTTCAACGCGGTGATTACTTTGCACGGAAGCAAATCAATCGCGTCGTGGCTAATGTCGGCGAAACGCCCATGCATGAGCCATTGCGAAGCCTGGGTTTCGACGAAGGCGGAATTCGCTGGCTCATCAGAACGTTTGCTACGCCTTTGCTTCGCGAGTGGATCGACATCGCCCTTGCCGCGAAGGAGAGATTCGGACCATCTTTCTTCAGGAAAAGCCCGCAGGCCTGGCTCGTGGACAATCTCAAGAATGCCAAAGCAGGTGCCCGCACCCCGCCCGACTGGTGGCATGCCTTACGCCGGACAGAGATCCGGCCAAATGAAAAGAAATCTCACCAGAATGCAATTCCACAGAACGAAGTGCGCGATCTGTCCGAAAAGGCACGAGGAGTATTCGACAACATTGCTGAAGAAATATTCTCGGTGTTCGTCGCAGGCGGCCAGCCCGAAAACGCTGCCAGAATCAATGCCGAGAGATTCTTACGAGAATACAATCGCCAAAGCAAAGCAATCACGAAAACGATGCAAGGCGAATAGAAGGCTGAATTCAGTCCGCATGTCGCCAACCGTGCGAATAATGATTCCGTCGATGACACGTTGATGCGTTGATGTAACCGACGCAGAGTGGCGGAAAGGAGGCTTCGTGGCGCTAGACAGAGCGCAGATACCATGCATCAAGCACTTCGCTCCTGAAAGTTCTGAATTGATTCCGCTCAGCGAACGCCTTTGCATATGTCTCGTTCTTGACGTACACATTCAGCCCGTTCGAGTCGATGTCAAGGATGATGTATCCGGCCTGATTGTTCGTCAGGATCGGTAGATCGCGTTTATACCACGGCTGATATGCAAGGTGGTCCGAACTTGCGTTTCCGAACAGGGTGAGCTTCGGGTTCACGACGTTGAGGAATTCGTAGTCCCGTCCAGAGTCTCGCCCGTGATGTGGGGCAATCAAGACATCGACGTCCGAGATCGCATTTGTCCAGGTTTTCAGGATGTGCTCCCACGTCCGATCTTCAGAGTCCCCCGAGAACAGGATTCTTTTCTCAGCGCACCTGTACAAGATCACATACGAGGCGTCGTTCCAATCCCTGATCCGGTTGCCGTTCTGCACGAGTTCCTTCGTGGGTGCGAGGATTTGCAACCCGTCCTGCTTGTAAAAGTCGTTGCTGGCGCCGGAATGAAAAACGAGTCGTCTTGGGTTCGTGTCCGGGCTCGTGTCGCGGAGCCGCTTGTAGAATTCCCAATCGGCCCCCAACTTTGGCCTGCCGTTAAAGGCGCCTTCAGCGAATTCCTTGGTGTTTGCCGTATCCCACAAGTTACCGGGGCTGAACTCCATGAAAAGGTCTGTGATCCCGCCCATGTGATCCATGTCCGGGTGGGTCAAAATGAATCGAAAGATAGAAGAAACCCCGAGCTTTCGAAGGTAAGCAATCGGATTGTCGGGATCGTCCTTCTGCTGAAAGTTCCCCGGCACGGGGCTCCAACTCTTCTGGTAGTTTTCGGCCATGCTGAACCTAGCCACCTTGGTCGGCTCTGGTGTAAACGCGGAATTCACGTCGATGACCGAAACTCGCGCCGAGCCGTGTTGTATTATCGAGCACGCGCCGAGCCGCACGTTCAAGCAATGCACTCTGGGCATCGAACTTCACTCCTTTTTCGCTTCTTCCAATTTCAGATTCGAAAGATCACCAAAGTTGGGGTCGAGGTCTTCGGCTGAAAGGTTGAACCTGATTTTGCCAACAGGGATGGGATCTCCGGTAGGTCCGTCTGCGCTGTACAAGAGCTTCATCCAGCCGTCGTCGTCGGGCGGGAGTTCCATCCACAAACGCTTGGCGCGAATGTCATCCTTCATGATTTCGAACTCGTACACCGAGTCAGTGATCTTTACCTCCACATTGACCTTCGCCTTGGTCTTCTTGTATTTCGCGCTTCCTTCCAAGTGGACCACCGGCCTCTTCTTTGCCATGACTCCGCCTCCTCGCATCAAGGGATCTTCGATTCGTCCTTTTTCTTATCCTGCTTCAACTCGGCGTAGGAGCCGAAGACCTCCATCGTGTAGTGCCTGAAGAACTTCAAGTAGCGGTAGAACATCCCGACCGTGCCCACGAGCGCGGCACCAGCCCACGCCAACTTGTAGCTGTCAACCTCGGTCCATTGCCCCACGTGGATGAGCGCCCCGATCAGGAGGATGATGGCCGAGATGATCAGGCCCATGCTGACGTTGCGGCAGAAGCCGTACTGGTTCAGGAAGGCAGTGAGTCGCTCCAGCGTCACCTTGTCTTGCTTGACAACGGCGTGGGCGTGCAAAAAGAGTCCACGGCCCGGCTTGTCAAATCCGTTGTTCTGGGCGACATCGAGAACTCGCTTCTGCGTCTCGGCGGGGAAAGGGCGGTAGAAGATCGGAAAGAAGAAGGCCCGCCACGTCTTCTGCTGCGGTTCGAACAGGGTCTCCTCGGGCGAATTGAGCCACTCACGGACGACCTTGTGCTCAAGGAGATAGCTGGAGACGTTGGCGATGATGTGGCCGATGATGTACGCCAGCACGATGTAGAAGGCGGCGGTGCCGATTTTCCAGTCTCGTTCCGCTAGCGAGGTTCCGCAGAAGGCGTACTCGACGGCGCAGAGGATCAAGAAGCCATTGGCGAGGTAGCCGAAGAAGTCGTAGGGCGAGAACGGAATAGTCATGGGGGTTATTCCATTTTCAGGCTCGCTCTCGTGTCGAGCCTGCGTGCAGGATAAAAGACCGACGCCGTGCATGAGCGTCTGCCTGCCGAGCCGCCCTTGGCTAATCCGTGGCCGCCCATGGCTTTCTTGATAGGGCGCATCGAGAATCCTCGTGCCCAACCTTCTCCATTATACCTTAAGGCAGCACGGGCAGTAGGGCCTTCAAGATTTGCAAGCCACAAACCGTTGTGCGGCTCAGGGCGCAACGGTTTTGATGTCCCAGCACCGCTCTGGTCACCGCACCGATATTCGGGTTCCTTCTCTCGCGGCCGGCGCAATTGTGCATGAGTTCGGGTCAGGGGGTCAGGGGCGATTCGACGCTCGCCTCAACTGTTACGCGACGCGCGACTTGTCGGCACCGAGATACCAAATATGGCTGGTCGATCCGCCGCACGTCCTGCCATACCGACGCAATTGCGACTCTTTATCGCGAGGATCGTTTGTCCCAACGTCTCAGTCAAATCCAGCGCATTTGGGACAGGCAATTTACTTGTACGCTGGCCTGCTTGATTTCACCTCCAAAGGCTATCTGTTCACTTTGCTTTTGGCAGATCTTGATACAGGATCTTGGCGCCAACGAAACTCGATCCCGCAAATCGCAGGATAGTGAAGGAATTCGCGCGCCTACCTTATTTTTTTTCCAATCAAAGTAACGCGAAAACCCGACTCGAAATACACGTCTGCACGAGAAAACCCGATGCGGCATACACGTGTTCGACCCGCAGAAAGCCGATGCGAAATACACGTCGCGCTCTTGCAGTAACCTTGACGGAAACCAACTTTTTCGTTGCAATTCGATAACAATCCGGTATTGTCTGGCCCGCTGCTGGGTGTCGGATGCCCGGCTGCTGTTGATTTCGTCAACCGCGTCATCGCGACGCTCGGCGCAAATTCGCCGGGCCGAATGATGACTGCAAGGCGTATCTCGATTGGCGACCTCGCCCGGTAAACCGAGTTACCAACTCGGCTAAGGGGGCGGATTTAACCACCCGCCATGAGGTTGTTCCGTAGAGCTGGATGCACGGAGACGGTGCGCCGTGGAACGCACCAGGAGAATTCCCAACGTAGTTGGGCAAAGTTCGAAGGAGTAGACTTTGAGGTGAGCCGACTTACCTGAAGCCGAAAGGTGGAGGGGACAAGAGCATGTCGGAAAAGCGGGGAGTCACGGAAGACGTGTAAGGAGACTGCCCCGCAACACCTGAGCGATAGGGTCAAGGCTGGATTGCTTGAATCCCAATACCCAGGGGTGCATGCGCACACCCGCCGGTAGCACGTCTGAACACCGGCGACGCCGACAACCTCGGAAGCGCTTCTCGTCCGAGGCACCCTTCGGTCGGCGACCGATGGAGAATGACTCCATCTAAGGGTATGAGTGGGAGACCTACGTTGCTCTAGAACGTTCTCCAGGTGACGGAACATGGGATCGCCTACAGGGCGCGAGCCCCAAGGTGACGGAGCTTCCGTAGTAGTCAGAGGTCGGGAAAGCCGGCCACAGGGCGAAGGGAAGCAGGTGATTGGATGTGAAGAATTGTTAGGTACGCGTGATGCGAAAAGCCGAGGCAGTGCTGAACATCATTGAAGAGAGAGGGCAACGTGGATTGCCGCTGGAACGAGTCTACAGACTGCTGTTCCTGCCGGACCTGTACCTTCGCGCCTACAGTCGGCTTTATGCCAATAAAGGTGCGATGACACGGGGAGCCACGAGCGAGACCGTGGACGGGATGTCGATGGCTAGAATCGAAACTATCATCGAGGCGCTTCGCGAGGAACGCTATCGGTGGACGCCGGTGCGACGCACATACATCCCGAAGAAGAATGGCAAGCTGCGACCATTGGGGATGCCAAGTTGGTCGGATAAACTTCTCCAGGAAGTCATCCGCTCCATCTTGAATGCCTACTATGAGCCGCAATTTAGCAAGCATTCACATGGCTTTCGCCCGAAACGCGGGTGCCATACGGCACTGCGGGAGGTCGTTGACCGAGGTGCTGGAACCAAATGGTTTATCGAAGGGGATATTTCCGCATGTTTCGACAAGATCGATCATTCGATTGTCTTGGCGATACTGCGCGAACGAATCCATGATAACCGGTTCTTGCGACTCATCGACGGACTGCTGCAAGCGGGCTACTTGGAGGATTGGACATTTAACGCCACCTACAGCGGAGTGCCGCAAGGAGGTGTCGTCAGTCCCATTTTGTCGAACTTGGTGCTGGACCGTTTGGATAAGTTTGTTGAAAACGAGCTTATCCCAAGCAACACACGTGGCCGACGCAGGAAGACGTATCCACCGTATGTCGCCATGACTGTGGCGGCAGCACGGGCTCGGAAGCGTGGCGACCGGGAAATGGCTCGCGAGCTGTCGAAGACAGCTCAAAGGCTGCCCTCACGGGACCCGGAAGACCCAAATTTCCGACGACTGTGGTATGTTCGGTACGCCGATGACTTTCTGCTGGGGTTCATTGGACCCAAGGCCGAGGCTGAGGAAATCAAGGAAAGGTTGGCTCGCTATCTGCGAGACACACTTCACTTGGACCTCAGCATGGAGAAGACCTTGGTCACACACGCACGTGATGATGTGGCAAGGTTCCTTGGTTACGAAGTCCATTGCATTCACGCGGATGACCAGCATGACCCTCGCGGTCAGCGGGGAATCAACGGAAGAATTGGGCTTCGAGTTCCGCATCATGTAATACGGGCGGCAATCGCCAAATACATGCGAGGCGGGAAGCCAACGCATCTCCCGCAGAGGCTGAATGACGATGTCTACAGCATCGTTCGGTTGTATCAGTCGGAATACAGTGGAATTGTCCAGTATTACCGACTGGCTTACAACCTCGGTAAGCTGAGCCATTTTGGATGGGCAGCTTGGCTCTCACTTGTGAAAACGCTCGCGAACAAGCTGCGTTGTCACACCAGTGAGGTCACTCGGCGATATCGCACACGGATTATGACACCGGAGGGAAGCTTCAGCGTCCTTCAGGTTGTCGTAGAAAGAGGACCAAAGAAGAAGCCCCTCAAGGCACACTTCGGCGGTATCTCACTCGCGTGGAATCTCCATGCATCCATCGGCGACACGCCGACCAAGGTTTGGAGCGGACGTAGTGAACTCCTGGGACGACTGCTTGCGGAAGAATGCGAACTGTGCAGGTCCACCTCGAACATAGAGGTGCATCACGTTCGGAAACTTGCAGACCTCCGCGGACGGTCCCAGTGGGAAAAAGTCATGGTGGCGCGCCGACGAAAGACCCTGGTTGTGTGTCGGTCCTGCCACGACGGAATTCACAACGGACGATACAACGGTCCTGCACTTCGAAAAATCACTGGAGAGCCGGATGACACGGAAACGGTCAAGTCCGGTTCGGAGGGGAGAGGTTGGAAAAGCGCTTGATTTGAACTGTCAAATTCGGTGGCTCGCTGGCTTTTTACCCTACTGCTTGTCCAGCTCGACGGAGGCTTGCCGGAGTAATCCGCAGCGCATTATGCGCTTCGAGTAATCCCGGCATTCTATCCGATACATTTCGAACAAGGGCGACGCGGACATTCCCTGGCTGCTGTCAAAGGCCAGGGCCGTCATGTTTCAAAGCAGGTGCAAAATCCTGTCCAGGGGATTCGGACCCTCGTGGTTCGTTTAACCTGGCTGGCGTGGGGAGCTTCCAGCCTGGCAACAGGCGGAACCGGTGATCCAGACCGGGCACTGCCGGAAAATCCGGCAGGCGTGAATAGCTCAACCACGAAAGGCCCGCAAGGGCTTGCCAGTGAGTTTTGCGGGAGACGGTGCCAAACCGCGACAGACTTCCATCGACGGGTAAGGGGATGCTTCTACGTTCGGTCCCCCGAAATCACCATCAAATTTATGGTGCAAACGATGCCGGCTCGGGAGAGCTGTGCATACGATGGCGGTCCCTCCGGGTAACGCCGGATAGCGACGTGACCCGCAAGACGAAGAACATGGCTAACGCAGGAAGCTCTGCGGTTGCCGGGGTGGTTCCCGGTGCCTGGCGTGGAAAACCAGGTGATTGAAAGGCCGTAGAGTGGGAGTGTGGCTTGAGTAGAAGCCGGCCGGGAGGCCGGGCGATGTTCCGTGCAAGGCAGTGCGGACTCGTTCGTTCGCTACGGGTGGTGCCGGGCGTAGACGACGAAAGAGCTGACGGATTTCCGATCGATGTTACGTGCTGGCCGCACGAGGCGGCCAGTCCTTGGTAGGGCGCAAGCGGCTTCATGAAGCGCCACTGGGAAGTGACGCTTCATGAAGTTGGCAAATCGACGGCGTTTTCATGGTGCACGTCTTGAGTTCGCCTGAAAACGCCGACGGTTTTTTCGTGACGGGTAGTATGGATTGGGGAGGGCGAACTCAAGAATGTAGTTCGCGCGCGATTTCCCGGTCTGCACGGCCGTCGCGTTCACCTTACCAAGGTTCGCGGCTTTTGGAGGGATTGTGCCGCTGAAACAATCCCTCTCTTTGATGCATCGGAGGGACATGCAGTATCGTTCCGAAGTTGTTTCCGTCGCGGGCTTTGTCCAACAAATTGCCTGCTCTTATTTGCGACACGGCTACTGGTGGTATGTCACCGGCCGGATTCCCGCGGGCAAGGATGCCGAAACGATCGACCTCAAGCTCATCGAGAAATACGGCATCGGCGTTTCGGAGAAAACGCGAGCCCGGCGAAAACAAGCGGGGCTGGCCAACCTGCAATACCTTCGTCATGATCGGACGTTCGCGATTTTCGCGACGAAGGGGCAACACCGTTTCTTCGAGGAAGAGGCCGCGGGCATCCGGGACATTCGGCGGATTCCGCTGCGGTATTCGGGCTATTCGATCAGCTATCGGCGCGGCGGCCGCACCTCGGAGGGCGCTCCCGATCATCGGTGGCACGCCCATGTGGAAATCGATCGCCATGTTTACCTTGGCGTCCGAGCTTACTTGCTCGAACTCGCCGTCCACAGGTCAGCCGAGAAATTGGCGATGGAGTTCTACGAATTGCCGTTCGAGCCTTACGCCCCCATCCGGCGCCAGCTTCTGACGCTGCACCGTGCCGTCAACCGAGTCCGCAAACAAGCCGGTTATCACCCGATACCCATTGAAGTGCTGCCTCTCCGTCGGCGCATCGTCAAGCCGTTTGGCGAAATCGACCAATTCCGTGTGGCAACCGTCAGGCATAGACAAGTCGTGCTCGCTGAGAGCATTGACGAGCCCGAAGCTGAACCAGGGCGAGAGCGTTGATCAGCATGCCCGCTTCGTGGGTGGTGAATGGCTTGCTCGGCGCTGACAACCGAAGAATCCCGCCTCGGTAGCACGTCAGGGCGATGCCGAGTTCGTGGAACCGCTCCCGCAGCACTTGCGTGCTCCATCGGCGGACCTCTGGGCAAGTCGCCTGGAGGAGAACGGCAGCCGACCGGAAGCCTTCATTGGGAAGAAGCGGAGACCAGCCGGTCATGTGGCCGATGCGGGCGACCATCTCGGCAATGGCGGTTCGCCGGTGGTGCAAATCGTAAGTCGCCTCCTCGGGACCGTGGTCCTGTAACGCGCCTCGGAGCGCGAAGAGAGGCGAAACGTTGACGGTCTCGGTGAACCGACGCAACTTGCCTGTTTCCAGCCCGTGCAGAAACGCCAGGAGCGGGTCGTCGAGCGTTCCCCGAGCCAAGTATTTGACGCATGCACTCTGGATTTCGGACTGAGTTGCTTCGTTCGGGCAAAATCCGACTCCCAGGGGAAGATAACTGCCAAGCCATTTATGACAGCCGGCCAGATAGAAGTCGCAGGGCAGTTCCGACAATCTCAAGGGGAGTTGTCCGACGGCCTGGGAACCATCGATCGCGATGAAACTATTGCTGGTTTCCTGCCGAAATACTCGAACGATCTCGGTCGCCGGCAAACAGATTCCGTCATGGCTGACGTGCGGAAACATCAGACCGGTGCATCTCTTGGAGAGGAAGCGATCCATCATGGTTTCGATGAGTTGTCGGGGCGAGATTTCGCGACGAAGAATCCGGGCACGAATGCGGAAGTATTCGATCTGGCCTTTCACCTTGCGTGCTGTTCGCTGAAGAATGTCGGCGTAGCTCGGCCAGATAAGGTCGGTAACGAGGACGGTCCCACCCTTGCGAAACAGTTGGCGTGCCGCGAGCTTGGCAAGATTCGCGGACCGGCCCGCCAAGAGCGGTGGCGAATCGGATGGGAGACCAGCAAATTCGGCGAGCGCCGCCTTGAGTTCGGCGAGGCCAGCCCAGGAACGCAACCCCGGATACCGCGATTGAAGATGCGACGGCCAAGCGGAAAAACCGTCCCGCAGGAACTGTTCAAAGTACAGCGTGCAACCTTCTTCGCCGGCAACCCGCACGAAATCTCTCAAAGCCAACTGCGCGGTCGGTGCCATTCGGCCCATCCGAGCCGCGTCGAGATACAACATCGACGGCATGGAAGGCCCAGAGCCTGTACACTGTCTTGTACACTATTGTAGGCATTCAGCCGGCCTGCGATCGACGAAATTCGGTCGATTTTTCGGCAGTCACGATTGCCGCTCGACAATTCGGGCGATGAAACCGACGTGGCGAATTCTCGGACCTGAACGCGATTCGGTGTGGCGGACGCGTGGCGGACCGGAGCGCCGTGCGGATACGAGGATTGGCTCTTGGGGCAATGGTGGCGGAGCAGCAACACCACTACTCTCCTCCGATGTCCACGTGTCAAGCGACGGCACTACGGAATGAGATTTCGACGAAGGCACAACGCTGGGGCGGGCATCGTAAGACGGCCTAGAAGTACAGGATGACGCAAACAGTAAGTCCCCTCAGTCTTTTAGAATGACTTCTCGCCTGCGCCCAGTCGCACTGGATACCGCTTCTTTCAAAACCCTCCTTCCCGGCTTGCTATCGCGAAGCTCCTCAACGAGGGCGTCAAATATAACCTCATCAGATGTAATCGCCGGCAACGCGGACGCTGGCCACCGCCCTTCAGCAAACCTCTCCGCCACGGCCTTCCGCAATCTCTCGCAGCGGTCCCAGTCCTGCCACCAGTAACAGCGTGGCAGTTCGCTAGACACCTTCCACCATGCATCATCAGGCAGTCGAGAATTAAGCGCGGCACGATAGACCACGTCCAGGCAAGCGGCTGCGAGCTCGGCCCCACGCGGAGAAGCTGTACTTAACGCGACTTTGAGGGCACCGCATCCAATCATCCCGCCGTTCTCCGGCCCGGCTGCTTCGATGACCGGCAGGAACCGAGCCAGGGCGACGGTCAGTTCCCGGCTGGGGAAGACCGCAGCGAAGTCGATCTCGGACAGGATGAATCGCGCCGTTTCCTCGCGTACCGCCTCCCTGCCGCAAAGCCAGCCCAACATTTGAGACGGCTTCCGCCGGAGCGAGCTTTGCCATCCGCCGGGGAGCCGTGAGGGCTTTGTGCCGTCGCTGTCAAGCCACGCCAACGCAACCGGAACCGTTCTGTCTCCAAAAACATCCACGAGGGACGGATCGGCCGGATCGGCACCCGCATCAAGCGCTGCGTTCACGATCTCCGGCAGTATCTCGCTCGCGCCATCGCCGGCCGCGACGAGCCCCCGCGCGGCGCGGGCCTGTCTCTGGGCCGGAGGAGACCAGTACAGCGGCGTGGCCGCGATCTGCGGACACCGGCGCACGAAGCCCTCCAGAACCTCGCCGCCGGTGTCCAGGGCGGCAATCAGCGTCTCGTGTGGCATACCCTCAATCAGGCCGCTGAGAACCATCTCCGAAAGCTGGGTGTTCATACCCGCGAGGAGCCGCGACATCAGCCCCCAAGCGCTCTCTCTCGATTGCCAGAGTGCCGCAGACCTTAACCGAATCAATAACGCATCGGGTTCAAATGCGCCCCAACGTTCCGTCTCGGCGAACGCACGCAGCACGGCGAGTTCGGGAAGTCCCGTCACGTTCTTCGGGCCGAGAATTGCGGATTTGAACTCACTTCCAGCATCTGCGTCCGGGAACTCCCTCGCCACGTAGGCCACCAGCTCGCGCGCCACCGCGTCGAAATGGGAAGAGTGGCCAAGAATCGCGTAGACCTCAGCTGCGGGGCGGAAGAGGGAAGGATCGCCGGGGAGACCCTTCCCGAGACGGTTGAAGAATCCGACTAGATTGTTGGCGTCGGGAGCCGACCATGCCGCCGCCGCGATACCTACCCACTCTCCGGCCGGCTCACCCGGGGCAAACTCCGACAAGACCAAGGCGGGCGGCACTGCCCCTCGATCGAGCCGACGAACGTCACGGTCCAGAGTGGCCTGAAGGTTCATAGGCTCGCCTTCGACCGTCCGCACAGCACGTGCGCCGCCGCAGAAGGTGAACCTAGCCCGCAGCCTTGGCCACTGGAGCCGCCATGTCGAGAGACAAGGCATGTCAGCAGCCGAGTATCGCGGGACCGTCAGGACCGTGAAGGGGGCTGCCGAACCGTACAGCGTCCGCAGTAGATGCGGACCGAGCCTCGCCGTCCAGTCATCCAGAGGGGCAGTGCGGCGATCTCTCGACCCGAACAACTCCGGCACCCGCATCCCACCGAGGTAGTCACCGAAGCCGGATGGCGCGGTCGGCCTGCGGAAGAGTTTCAGGAACTCTTCGGGGTTGTTCATTTCCGCCAGCAACTCCTCGCCGAGGAGTAGCGTGTGTGTCCAGACGCACCCGGGCCGCCCCATCTCGGGAGCCGGCCATGTGCAGCCGAGGGCGTACCGGCCTGTTGATTCGAGCGGATAGCCTGTCAGGTACGGGTCGAACTGGTCGCCGCCGCCCGGTCCAGAGAGATCGCTCAGGATGAGCATCAGGCTTTCGGCGTCCTTCGGCAGCCGACACGAAGACGCGAGGAGGCGGTGGCCATCGGAGTAGCCGTGCAGCGTCTGCTGGATCACGAACTTCGCTGACTCATGAATGCTGATCATCGCAGTACCACCCGTCATTCCGACTCTGCCGGCGACATCAGCCAGCGGATAGGATGAGTGATGTCGTTGCTCTCGACCCCCGGTGCCACTACCTTAATGCGATGGGACGCGATATCGTGGTCCAGAAGCGTCGTGTCGGATCTCTTCCCGCCTTGTGCGCTCACCCCCATATAAACGACCTCGAATAGATCAGGATTCGTCTGGAGGAACTGCCAGAGCAAGGGGAGGTCTCGCGCGACCCACCCATCGGGAGAGAGGCCATCCCCGACGAGGTCCCAGGCCGAGACGACGAGGGCAAGACGCAGCCTCCTGCCCGCCAGTTCAGCCAAGAATTGGAGAACCTCCACCATCTGAACCTGGGTGGGAGCATCCTTCGCAACCCAAGGATTCCCCGACGATGCGGAGTCCGACACGCCTCCTTCCGGCTCAGCCTCCTTCGGCTCGACTTCTTCCTCTTCCTCGCCCTCCTCCCCCACCCATTCATCATAAAGCGCTTGAGCGTCAGCGATCCAGGCCGTCGGCGTGAGCGTGCCGGCGTGGACGAAGGCGAGGCATCCCCCGGCTCTAGTGACGAGGTCGGCAAACTCCGCGTCGCAGCCTCTGTGCTCCCACTGCGAAGCGTAGATCTCCCCAGACATGTCGGGGATGCTCATCCGCACAACCGACCCCTGATCCTCGTCTCGGAGGAGGATGGTGACGCCCATGTGCCCGCTTCCCGGCGTGCGATCCAACTCCTCGCACTTCGACCACTGGTCAGCGATCTGGTTTAGGTACTCCTGATCGCCCTCGCGCGGCCCCATCAGCAGGCTTCCGGGGATCTCGCCGGATTTAAGGACGTGCCAAAGGGCGGCAAGGAACGTGGTCTTCCCCGCCTTCGGCAGCCCGAGCATCAGGCACTGAAAGGGTTCCGCTTCAACCACCGGACTGCCCTCCTGCTCCGTTTGCGCGGAGCGCCGCGCTACGGTCGAATTCGGTGTAATAGCGCGGCTGCGGTCGTGCGGCCTCAGGCACCTGGGGCCAGCGCACCTGCGCCCAGATGCCCAGCAGGTCGGCCATGCCATGACCCGGCTTTATTGCCCCGCCCCCCGGCGGCCGAATAGAAACCTTGTGAGCCGACAGGCTGCCGACACGCGAGGCGTACCGCCCGTTGAGCCAGTTGAGCTTGCCGTCAACGAACCTCTCGTTCCCAGCGTTGCCAGCGAGGAGGTCCCACTTGGTGACCACCACCTGGACCGATGACTCGCCGTTGAACATACCGCAGTCGAGACATTGGCCGACGAGAGAATCGGCCGACGCAAACGCCGCCTGACGCTCGGCCCGGTCAGCGACCTTGGCACCATCGACAAGCACCGCGACGTGGCAGGCCCTCTTGAGTACCGTGAACTTCTGGCAGTCCTCAGCGACGTCGGCGGCTCGCCTAAACGCCTCACCGTAGATGTCGCTGAAAAGGATGTTGCGAAACGCGCCGCCCTCCCGCTCCGCCAGCCGGAGGTGCAGAAGATCCTTGCCCTCGCTGCGCAACGTCCTCTCGGTGTCCGGCGTATCCAGCCCCGAAGCGATCCGCGCGAGGTGGCATCGCTGCTCGAAGCCAGGCAAGGTCCGCGAACCGGCGAACAAATACCCACCGAACGGCCCGCGGTGGAAAAGTTCGTAGAGGCCCCCGACCAGCGTCGTCTTGCCACAGCGGGCAGGTCCGGCCACGACGACAATGCTCGTCGGGCCGCCTCTGGCGATGTTGCCGCCATCGAAGGCGTTCAGCACGTCTCCTTCGAGGAACCGCCTCCTCTTCGGCTTGTCTTCAGGCACGGCATCGCCTCCCGTTTCACTCTTGGTTCGCCAGCTCAGCCAGAATGCACTCCCTGTGGACCTGCAGCGCAAGGTCGGCTGGAGCCATGAGCGGGTCCGCCTTAAAGCCGGCTGCCTTCTTATAGGCCGCCGTCCACCCGTCCGGCTTGTCAGTCGTGAGGGACTGCTTGATGGCGGTAAGCGCCGGCGAAAGATCGGCAACGCTGTCGATGTCAAGGGCTTTGATGACGGACTCCCGCCATGCGCGATCGGTGGCGTTCACTGCGGCAATTAGGCCGATGGGCTTGCCGGCAGCTTTTCCGGTCGCCGGCGGGATCATCCCCTGTAGCAGCGAGTACGCAGGCAGCACCCCGGGCGGGCTGACAAGGGAGGCCAACTCCTTCCCCGCAACGACCGTGGCGGCCAGGGTCTTCAGATCCTCGAACGGGACGCCCAAGTCACGACTTACGCCCGTCGTCATCCACCACAGAATGTCCGTTTCTTCCCGCCGCAGCCTCGATTGCCGCTCCAGCTCGGCGATGGCATCCGACGCCGTCTCGGTTGTCGAGACCAGCGCCTGCACCAGCGACTCGATCATCGCTTTGGCCGCTTCGGCGGTCGCCGCCGGGGTGTTTTCCCCGATGCGGGCAATGTAGGCGTCGATCTGCGGCTTCAGCTTGTTCTGCGTGATCTGCGGCCGGCGAATATCTTCCGATTTGCGAACCGTCCGGAGCCGCTCATTCAGGTAGGAGTGGGCGCAGGCCACGAAGGGAGCCGCCCACGGCGGCCCCGGAGCGACTGAGGTCGCGCAGATCACCCCGAGCGCGGTCAGGTCCGCATCGCGGTTCTCATCGGTCATTATCTGGCAACCAATTGACCCCGCCAGGACGCTCAGCTCCAGTTCGTTCCCCGACATCTGGAAAGTGGCGTCGGCCTCCTTGAATGCGGACCGGAACGTACTCACGACGTCTGCCGGGACCGACCGCTTCTGGATCGCGATCCGGACGAACTGGAGTGCGTGCTCGGCCGACTCATCGGCGAGCTTCGCCACCACGGCCCACCGTTTCTGCAGCAGATCCTCGGTAAGCTTGGCCTCGGTCCCGGTCGTGCAGGGACGATACCAGTCGGCGAAGTGGTCGTGCATCTACGTCCCTCACGCTTTCTTGGCAAAGGGGTTCTCACCCAGGTCCTTGCCGTGCTGCTGCTCCACGGCCGTCCAGAGTTGTTCCAGCATGTCGTTCTGTTCGGCGCGCCGAAAGTAGAGGATCTGGCGCTCCTCTTCTTTGAGGTCTTGATCCTCGTCCGCCGTGAGCTTAAGCCTCGCGACGATCTCGAGCCGGGTGACGTATGGAAGGCTGTGGAAACGGTTGACAAGGCGTCGTTTAGGGTTCACGATCCTGCCCTCCGCAGTGACTTCCGTACTGGTTCTGGCACGCTTGGGCGATTCCCCCTCCGCCGCCGGCGGTGGCTGCCACGCAGGAAGCGGGAGTTGATAAGACCGCCGGTCCGACCTGTTGTTGTCGAGGTCGGCCTTGAACACCTTCTGCACGTCGTCCCAGATACGCGGCCAAATATCGACGGCGAGGTGGCGCTGTCCGCCGCTGCTCACCACCGAAAGTCCGAGGAAGTTGTAGCGAGGCTCCCACTTTCCTTCGTTCCGCTCGGGATGCACCGCCCCCGCCATGACGAAGAGGGTGTCGTCAGACCGCTCGATGCGCTGCACGTGCTTGTGGCCGAAGAGGCAGACCCTCGTCCTCGCCTTCAGTGAGTCCCTAAGCGCGTCCCGGTCGTGCAGCCAGTCGAGAGGGTGGTGGCACATCAGGAGGTTGACCACGCCGGGCTCGTTCGAGGGCAGCATCTGGTTCCGGCCGACCACCATCCGGTTCTGGTTTTCGTCGTCCTTCTCGCCGCAAACGAATGCCGAGTTGCACCCGCGGATACGGAGGGTGGACTTGTCATTCAAATCAATGTCGTCTTCCCAGTACAGATGCTTCGGCTTGGGGAGGCACTCGTAGGCACCGGCGAACTTGACGTAGCCTGCGAGGGGGCGGTGGATCGCCTCGAACGCCTCCTCGTCGTCGTGCAGGCGGCGGATCTCGTTCTCAAGGTCTCCCTGCCGCAGCAGCCTGTGCTTGTCTTGGATGATGCCGCTTTTCCTGATGACGTCCCGATCCACGTCGTGGTTGCCTGGGATGACCCAGACGGCCTCCTCCGTGCATCCGAGCAGCTTGCGAAGCTCCCCCAGCCAGTCTTTCGCCTTGGCGTATTCGTCGGCCTTGCCGGAGAAGGCGATGTCACCCGTCACGAGAATGCCGCTACATACTTTCACCTCGGCCAGCGTGCGGACGGCATCCGCGACAAGCTCCTTCCGGAGGTCGAGGTCGGGATCATACGTCGAACTGCTTCTTTTGGAGAAGTGTATGTCCGAGAGGTGAAGAAATATTAGCGGCTGCGACACGGGACAGGTCTCTATTGGTAGCAGCGAACACCACGCCGCCCCCGGGAAGTCCAGCAAGCGCCATGTATTAGGTACAGAGGTGTCGCTCCATAATTTGATTTTCTATGAATGGGTCCCGGTCCTGTCACCTGAATTTTGGTTCATATTCCGCGAGCACCAGTCACATTGTAAAGTGGGCTAGGAAAGTGCATCCATCTCTAGACCCGCAAGCTGCTGAAGACTGGCGTGCTTCGGTCACCTCGACCGAAGCGACCAAGGGTGGTTCCATCAACCAAGCGTCGGTCCAACGCGCCGACGCGAGTAGGTTGGTTCGGTTAGCTGGACACAACGCGCGTTGATCGTTGGTCAAGGTCGCAGGGGTGGCTCCTTCCGCGAAAAATGGTTGCTTTCTGTTTTGCGATGTTTCTGTCTGGGTCCGGCCGAAGGTCAGTCCTGCATTTGATCGACCACGTTCTGTAGGGGCACTGAGTAGAGTGTGAGCCGCTCCCAGCGGTCGAGTGCTTTTTGGATACTTGGTTCATCGAAGGACAAAACGAAACGAACCGTCCGGGAATCTTCGTCGAGTTCCTGGGTTCCGGTGGCCCGGTCGCCGTAGATTGCGAAATCCCGGAGCAAGTCTGGTTCCTTGGACAGATCCGATTCTCGAAGCAAGGAGACATGGATCCCCTGCCCGCGTTGTTCGACGAGCCATTCGAGGATGCCGCCGGTTGGCAGCCTTTCATCGAACGGCCAAAGTTCTTCCGACAGAATGTGGACCCGCTCGATGCGAATCCCCCTGCCGACTAGCTCGTAGTTGAACTGCATGCTCTGCCGGCCCGGGGCGTCGTTCCAGTAGTCGTTCGTTCGCACCCAGGCGACGGACAAATACGTCTTCACGCGAAGCGTTTCGAGAATGTGTTGATACGCGGTCCGCCAGGTTTCCGTCGCGTGGAAGACAATCCGCCCGGTCGCCATCGTTGCGAATTCATCGGCGACCGTCGTCAATCGGTGTAGCGCAAGATCTCGAAACAAACGATCGTTGTGCCGTCCGATCTTGGTGAGCGCGTCGGCGAATTTTAGATATTGCTGGAAGAAGCCCGGTGCCGGCGCCAACGCAAACGGAATCGGAAGGACATTCAACATCGCCGTCAATTCGCGGTGCCGCTGGCGATCTGCCTTGAGATGCGCAACGACCAGCACCGTTGGAACAGCAATCGCGCCGAGCAAGGCGAGCATTCCCGTCGGGAGCGCCGACGATTCGATCGCCATCAGGAACAGGCCGATGGCAATTACCAAAGCAAGTATCCACGCATGGCGTGGCTCAAAGGACTGAACGGCTGAAGGAGATTCTCTCATGACTCACCGAAATTGTTTTTCGACTTTCGATGCCATGTCATCGTTGATCGTTTCGTCGCCCCCGAAAACCGGTGACGGACGGCGGTATATGCTTGCAAAACCGCGAAGCCGATGCGGTTTCTCGAAATTCTTGCGCTCGCGCCGCGGTTGGCGTATGCTTCGCGAAAGTCACTCTTAACGAAGTGAAAAGGACATGGACGCCGACGAAAAACCGCTGAATTTCGGGGAGGAACTGGCACAAGTTCCCGCAATCTTCCGTGACCAATTACCTGGCATTCTTGAACCCTTGTCGGGGTCTCTCATGATTGCCGAAAGTGACCAGGAATTGACCGGGCAGGCCTTGCGAGAAGCGTTTCTGGCCTGGCTGACGAAGTCCGCGTCTTCCGCAACCCAGAAGGCCTACGCACGCGATGTAACGTTGTTCATGCGGTTCGCGGGTATCGAGCCGAATCAGTTGGAGAGGCTCGCGCAGACTCGGCCTTTCACCGTGGCGGCTTGGCGAGATCATCTCCGGGATCGTGGCTTAGCCGCGACATCCATCGGGCGAAAGATCACGGTCTTGCGGTCGCTGTTCACCTATCTTCAAGTTCAGGGAGAGATGGACACCAATCCGGCCCATCCTCATCTGGTGGCAACGCCGCCGGTGCCGCGGGATGGCAAGACCGTGGGGCTCTCGCCCGAGGAATGCCGGTTTATGCTGGATGCTCCGGATCCGACAACACCCGTCGGCATCCGCGACCGCGCGATGTTGGCGGTCCTGGCGTTCACTGGATGCCGCGTCGGGGAACTCTGCCGACTCCGTGTTGGCGACATCAAGATGACGAGCGGGCACAAGATCGTGGAAATACGAGGCAAGGGTGGGAAAGAACGCCGAGTCCCGTTGAACCGCGAAGCGTCAATGCGACTTGCGGCGTGGATCGAATCAAGCGGACTTGGCGAACGGCCGGAAGCGGCATTGTTCCCACCAGCGCGCTCGGCACGAGGCCGCGGATCTGATGGCTTTTGCCAAAGGCATCTCAGTCCGCGATCCGTCCAACTCACGATCGCCAGCTACGTCCGTATTCTCGGACTGGATCCCGCCGTGACGGTTCATTCTTTTCGGGTCACGGCGCTCACCACCGCAAGGGAGCGAGGCTGCGACCTGGTTGATATTCAGACGTTTGCAGGGCATAGCGACCCGAAAACGACTTTGTCCTACATCCGAAATCGCGATCGGCTGGACAAGTCGCCGGCTTACGTGCTGACCTACGGCAATCCTGAATTCACCACGGCCATATAGACCAGAGCAGCCGTGAGCAGCGCCGTCACCAGCACGAGAAGGATTGAGGTCGCAAGACGCTGGCCGCGTGTCGGAGCGGACTTTCGCAGGAATTCGACCTGTCGACGAAGCTCTGCGTTTTTTTGTGCGAGCACGCCATTTTCTTTCGCTAAATCGTCAACGTGAGCGTGCTGCCGGGTCGATTCGTCGCAAACGTCAGGTTTTGGCAACTTGGCCGGCGCGGCCTTCGCCCAGACGATCAACGACTCGCACCGGCCGCGGCTTTTGGGATCCGAGAGCCTGCCAAACTGGCGGAATAAATCACTCTCCAGCCATTCGGTTTCGGCTTGTTCTGGCGAGCGGCATCCGTTCCAAACGGCGGGGTTCAACACCGCGACGCGTAGCACGTGGGGGCTCCTTGCGACTGCGCTTGCATCGTCGCAGTTCTTTTGCGGGAACTTCTCGACAACGAGTAGTCCCACCGCGGATTGGTGGATTCCTCTGGATTCGTTTTCCGAGGAGTAAAGGATCGGCGTGACCGTCCGGATGATCTCTTCCAGGACACGATCGTCAATCTCGGGATGATAGGCCCATCCAGCGCCGTCCGCAAACCACCGGTGGACGGCAACTGGAACCGGCGCATAGAGATCAACGGCCTTCGCCTTCGTGATGATGTTGTCGGTCCCCATAGAAGAGTCGCCCCCTATTTTACCGTTTCATTCTGCTGCCCTGGGCCAGGCAAACCATAACAACGTCGCCCCCAACAGAATCGCGAAGATCACCAATACCAGAAGCTCGATGGCACGTTGGCGCCACGCGGCGCTTCGCCCGCATTCATTCGTGATTCGCTTCTGAAGCTCGTTGCATTCGTGCTTCATGGCTGATTCATCGAGGTCCGTCGCCATGCGGGAGAGTTGCAGGAGTGCGTGTTGGTCTTCTTGGCGGGGCATCTTCCCTTTATCCAGGCACAATAACAGTCGTTCTCGGAGTCCCGTCAACTCATCACGCAGTTTCTTGCGTTCGTCCTGGCGCTGACACTCGCCCACCGCTCGCGCAGAAACAACTTCCTTGTCCAGATCGGCCAACTCGGCCTTCAGTCGTTGCAACCGCTTGTGCAACCCAGGTTCCACTTCCTTTCGCCGTTCCACGGCATATCGCAATGGCTCGTGTATGGCGATGGGAGCGAGGTCGTCCACGCAGAGTTCGCGTCCACGCGGTAAGTGGCGTGGATCGGCGAAGTTTTTGCCGAGTGGACAGATCGCCATGATCCCTGCTCGGCCCGTGCGATGATAAATGTCTTGGATGTTAGCGATCAGGTTGCCGAAGTAGATAGGACTGTCCTGCTCCAGGCTTTGCAGCATGGACTCAAGTTCTTCCGGGGACTTTGGCACCTCACCCCGTTCGTCGAGACGAGTCAGCGCAAGGATGAAGTGAGATGCGTAATTCGCAAGAACTCGGTTGATGGCCTCCAACGTTTCCTGGCTGTTGTCATTCCATCGGTGGCAACAAAGGATGACGTGCGACTGTTGAAGGAACTCGTGCGTTTGCTTGGCGAACGTTTTGACGCCAGTCTTGTCGGACATGAGTTCAACAAACTCGCCGGAGAAGTCCATCGTTTCGATTCTCCAGACCTCCCGTCCGGCGTCGCCGTCAAGCACGATTTCAAAGTGGATTGTCTTCGGTTCTGCCATCGCGGTCGCGCGTGACTTGCCTTCCTTCAAGATGGGACTTCTTACTTCCTTGAGATATTGCAACGACCCATCGTCGGGGAAGCGAAGCTGCATCGCTCGCGTCGGATCCGATCGATCCACGCAGAACAAAGACCATGCGGCCAATAGGGACGACTTGCCCGAACCTCGAACCCCAAACACGCCAAGGCGAATCACGCGGTCGCCTCGCGCCGCTTGAATCTCGGCATTCAGCTTTTCAATCTGAATGTCCAAATCGCGTTTCTGCTGCTCCAGAGAAGTAACGTTTAGATTTCCGGCTTTTGGCGTCGCAGCGTCCCGGCTTCCGTTGTCCGAAGGCTCACCGATCCAGTCGATTACCGGCTTCGACGGGGCAGCGACTGGCGTCAGAAAATCCTGCACCGCTCCCCGACGGTTTGGGTCTTTGACGAGGCAACGGGCAAGAGCCCGTCGCCACTGTTCGGGCACCTTTGTGAGCCAACGCTCGTGATCGGTGGCTAAATCGTCGAGTGCAACGACTTGGCCGTCTGCGACAAGCAATGCGTGAAGGATAGTGAGACCAAGGGCGTAGACGTCCTCGGCCGGTCCAATCTTCTTCTCCGGGGAAACAATCCGTGGACCCAATGCCGCAGTCGGCCCGGACGGAGTGATCTTCCAGGAATCGCCGACCCTGACAATACGCTTTGGATGGATGCCATGATGGTGAAGGCCACGGGCGTGCAGAGCGCCGAGTGCCATCACCGCGTCTTTGGCAATTGCTTCTACGTCTTGGACGGTCAGGCCGATTGGAGATTGCAGACGCTCTTCCAGCGATTCGCCCCAGCTTTCCATCGCCAGGTAAGTCAGCCCGGGGACACGTCCACCGTTTTCGCGGCCGCAGTCCAGACAGGTAACGAGATTTGAGCCTGCCGCGTTCTTGAACGCTTTCATCTCACGTTCGACCGTGTCGACCGTGATTCCGGGCGGAAGCGATGATGGCAGAACGACCTCAACGAAAGCACTGTGGTCGGCGGCCATCATGCCGCCGCCAGAAAGACCACCTGCCAACGCGCCATACCTGGGTCTATCGTCGGCGGCAAAGAGTTCACCCCATGCCCCCGAGCCCAAGGACTTCCGCAGGTGGAAGCGACCGTCGATCACGTCGTTCACGGCGAACATTTGGCCTCACCTCGGAACCTCTTCCCCATTGACAAGAATGCACGCGCCATCGGGTCCAGGCGTGATTGCAAGTTGGGCGTTTTCCGGCGGGTTCTGGTAGAACACCCAACGGTTGAGCGGCCTTTCAACAATCTGTTCCAGCAGTGTCTTGATCCCTCGCCCGCCGGAAGACATTTTACCGTCCTTTTCCATTAGGCTTCGGACCATGGCAACGATTCTTTGCCGGTCGAAATAAATCTCTAGCCGGCGCTTGTTGCGGGCAGCCTGTTCCAAGGCCGTCAGGAACTTGTTGCAAATGCCCTCGACGTGTTCCGGGCGAAGGAGGTCGAAGACGACGATGTTGTCGCCGAGCCGATTCAGCAACTCTGGCCGGCCCAGTCCTTGGGGCGGGCCCTGAGTGAAGTGGCGTCTCACGGCATCCTTGTAATGCTGCTCAAGCTCCGCAAAAGCGGGTTGTGCGCCGTCCCGGTTGCCACTCTGGACTTGATCAAGACTGTCGGAACCGATGTTGCTCGTAAAGATAATAACGGCCTGGGAAAAGTAGGCCGTCTGCCCCTTGCTGTCCGTGAGGCGGCCATCCTCAAGGATCTGCAGAAACTTATCCATGACCAACGGATGGGCCTTCTCGATTTCGTCAAACAGGAGAACACTGAAAGGCCGCTCGCGCATGCGGTTCGTGAGTCTGCCTCCTTCTTCGTAGCCAACATATCCAGGCGGCGACCCCGCCAATTTCTCCGCCGAGTGTTGTTCCTTGTATTCGCTCATGTCGTAGCGATCGAAAGCGGCATCATCGCTGAAGATCAAGCCGGTCAGGGCCTTGGCCAACTCCGTTTTACCGACGCCCGTAGGCCCCACGAAAAAGAACACACCTTTGGGCTTCCCGGCCTGCGCGGTGACTTCTGACATGCTCAAGCCCACGCGCGCAGCCGGAAGCATATCGACGACCTTTTGGATGGCGCATTGTTGGCCAATCACTCGCGCCTCAAGCTGCGCCTGCGCGTGGCGAATCTTCGCGGCGTCGAGGCGCTCCCACGGATCGTCTCTCTGTCCGTACTTGTAGTAATCCACCAACGATTTCGGTGGCACGATGCTGACGTTCTCGGCAATGGATGTTCGCCAGATTGCATCGAGATCCCAGGTCGTCAAGCCATCCGTCAAATCGGCGAACTCCTGCTCGACTTTGACGGCCTCTTCCGGGTCGAGCGTTTGTCCGTCGCGAAAGTCGGCAAGATGGGTGTGGATGTAACGGGCCCGCTCTTCGCGGCGGGGCTTGGGGATTTGCAAAAGGGCGACGAAAGGATTGTCCTGGTAGAACCACGGTGGGATCGCTCCGAGTTGCGCCCCAACGATCACGAGAACGTTTTTTCGACCGCAAAGCCGATGGCCTTTTTCCAGAAAGGCGGCAGTCTGGACGATTTTCTTTAATCGCACGAGCAAGCGGAGTTCAGCTTCGGTCTGGTGCTTGGCATCGCCAAACAGCTTGTCGGAGTAGTCCACGACCGTGGCACCGGCGACGCGGGGCTGACTCAGCAAGTGCCGAATTCCGTCCAGAGCTTGATCGGGGAGCAGGAGCAAAGGAGTCGCCTGGCCGCCAGCCCGAGGAATGGTGCGGGGCGCGGAGCCATCCGTTCTTACCGGTGTCGCGGATGCTGTCGCGCCAGGTCTCGGCGACAGGTGCGGTCCAAATGAAGGCACTCCGTCCTGCAAACTGCACCCTTTGGCGGTTGCAACAATCCCGTCAAAGATCGGTCGCATCGCCGCTGGGTCCGAGAAACTGAGGCCGTCCACGATATCGTAATGGCCAATCACTTCGTAACCTTCGTCTCGAAAGTAGTGCCGAAGGAATTCGGGGACCGAGACGTAACGACCTTGCGCCTCGCCGGCGGGAGTGAGGTAGAAGTGATCCAATACGTTGCCGTAGAGCAACACGTGCTTGCCGCGAACGAGGTGCTTGTGGAACTCGCCCATCCACGGGGACGATTGATCGGGAATAAAGTGTGGCCTCACGTCACTCGCCTCTCACCCGTTCTGCCGGGGCCGATCCAGGAAGCCTCTCGGCGGCTTTGCGAACGCGATCAGGATCCTTGCCTTCCCAAACGAGTTCGCTCATCTCGATACCGAAAGCATCTTTCATTGCCTCATGTATACGATCAATCTCCTGCTCTGCCTCGTCACAGGTGCGGACGGTCGCGCCGTCGCCCCCCGTCTCCGTCCGCTTCGGAAAACCATCAACATCGTAGAGGATCTCCCCATCCTGGGGGACACTCACCGCGATAGCCCCGCCGCCAATCCGAACCGCGTGGATCATGGTTGCGGAACTGGGCACATCGGGATGTTCCAGGGCCAGCGAATTCTGCTGAACGACAAAGCCCATTTGGCCCATCATCTCGACGATTCCCTGGACGATGTACTGACGTCGTTCCTCCTTGAGTTGTAACTCCTGAACATGCCCAACAACGGCATCACTTGCTTCGAGCAGGTCGGAACTCTCGGCAAGGACGACGTCGAATCGTTCTTCGGAAAGTAGCTTCCTTGACCGTTCCACGCGTCCCTCCAGGGAAGCGATTTCGCCGCTCCCCCACCGAACAATGATTTCGTCCGCGCGAAGCCCAGCGATTCGGTCGCTTGCTGCTTCCAAGGCCATTTCGGATCGGTCCCTGGCCGCCTGCCAAGCGACAAACTTCTTGGTCACCTCGGCCTCGTGATTGACAAGTAGTTGTCGTACCGCGGCGATATCCCGTCGGACCTGGGGAACGTCCTGACGTTGAAGGTTGGACCGCGCGTCGGCAAGCAATCGAGCCAGGTTGCTCGCGCCGTTGCGGTCGAATTTGTCGGAGCGAGCACGATCCAACGCCGCGACTTGGTGCTCCAGTCTCGTCAGTTCGGCTTCCTCCCCAGCCAAGGCCTCGCAGAGTTTGGCGGCGTTTACCTGGGCGATCAGCGAACGGAGGTTTTCGCGCAGCGACTGCACGTCGACCAGCGTCGCGCGGGCACGTTCTTCCAGGATCGTTTCGTTGATCACAATCTCAAGTTCACGAACGCAGGTGTGTAGCGCGTTTACCTGCTCGGCTGGCGCGAATCGAACGAGGTCCGTTTTCAGGAATTCCGTCAGGCCCGCTTGAACCTCCGCAAACTCCTTCCTTGCGGCTCTTCGTCCCTGCTCCAACCGCGTGCTGCCGCTCCTCCTCGGCTTTTCGTCGAGCAAGTTCCTTCGCGGCTTTTCGCTCGCGCTTCTCTCGAAGTCGCCGTTCTTGCGCTTCCTGCAATTGGGCCGAACAGTATTTCGGTGAATCACTCATGAACATCGCCCTTCACAAGAACCCCGATGCGATCCAGGTGTTTTTCGAACGCATTCCGGAATCCCAAAGGCGGAATCCCCATCCAGTGCAAGGACTCTTGACCATCCCATTCAAATTCAATCCATGACCCTCGCTCCTCGACCATCTCCGCAAGATGCCGGTAGCGTGGGCTGAGAAAATGCACTCGCTGGTTGTCCGAGCCGCGCCAGCGAAGGTCCGTGTGGCGCCGGCGGAGATACGGGCCGTCGATCAGGATATCCAATCGCTTGATCAGTTCGTGCTGCGCTGGCGTCCCATTACCGCGAAGGTAGCCAAGTGGAAAACCCGAATAACAAACGATCGAAAAATCTCGGCACGCGCGAACTTTGTCCACGAGTTCGGCCAGTGCGGCGGCTTGGGACATCGGCTCGCCTCCTGAGAAGGTAAGCCCTTCAATCTTTTCCAGGGCAATCAATTCCTCCGATAATTTCGCCACCGGCACAACCTCGCCGCCCGCGAACGGCAGCGTTTCGGGAGCCACGCACCCAGGACAACGTAGGGGGCAACCCTGCACCCACAAGGCGGCGCGAACTCCGGGCCCAAGAACGGTGC
>JAIEPT010000130.1 GCA_019748295.1 Gemmataceae bacterium
GATACCAGCATGGGTCTCGCACCCACAGGATCATCAACACCTACACGACGCACAGCCACGCACGCAGTAAGCGGTTTTCGCGTGGGGTCATGCCGAACCGCTTACTTCGTGCGCGGCTCTTGCGCAAGCGTCAGATCCGGAGCCAGCGTGGGTTTGGCATAGACGCCGGATGAGGCTTCACGCGTCTCCCGCGTCTCTGCGAAACCCTCGCCGGCACTTGCGGTGCTGCGTCAGCACCGCTTCCACGCCCTTCGCTCCACTCAGGACGTGCCACCCAAACGCTTGGAAGTTCTCGTCGAAGCCTGGCTACTTCGTTTCCTTGAATCGATAGCCGACGCCGCGAACGGTTTCGATGAAGTCGTGTTCGCCGCCCATCTTTTTCCGCAGCGTTTTCACGTGCACGTCGATCGTGCGTTCGAGCACGATGGCCCCTTCGCCGATGGCCACGTCCATGAGTTGCGGACGAGTGAATGCACGCCCTGGTTGCCGCAGCATGCACTCCAGCAGGCGGAATTCCGTCGGCGTCAGATCCAACTCCCGGCCTTCCACCGTCGCCTTGTGCCGCATGCGATCGATGCGAACGCCCAGGTGTTCGATGAGGTCCGTCTGCTCCGCTCCCTGGTCCGTTCGCCGCAGCAACGCGCGGACCCGCTGCAGCAAGATCTTCACGCTGAACGGCTTGGTGACGTAATCGTCCGCTCCCATCGTGAAGCCGACGACCTGGTCGGTCTCTTCGGACTTGGCGGTGACCATCAGAATCGGAATCGCCCGCGTCCGCTCGCCGGCCCGCAGGTCGCGGCAGATTTCGAGGCCGTCCATCTTGGGCAGCATCAGATCGAGCAGGATGAGATCGGGGATCTGCATCTGGGCCTTGCGAAGCCCCTCTTGCCCGTCGTTTGAAATCAGCACCTCGTAACCTTCGCGTTGCAGGTTGTACGAAAGGACGTCGGTCAGCGCCCGTTCGTCTTCGATGATCAAGATGCGAGGTCGTGCCATGGCCGTTTGCATTGCTTGAGGTCGAGGTTGTGCCGTCGCCGCATTCGACATGGTTTCTTCCCTCATCGCGGTTATCACGTTTCGATCTCCACGGCGCCGGGACGATGCCGCACGATCTCGCCTTCGACGAGATAGACGACGTCTTCCGAAATATTGGTCGCATGATCGGCGATGCGTTCCAGATGACGAGTCGCCGAGAACAGCGACAGGCCGGGTTCGACCAGATTCGGCGAATCCTGCATCGCCTTGATCAGTTCGTTGATGATGTCGTGGTTGAGCCGATCCACTTCGTCGTCCAGCCGGCAAACAAGCCGGGCGAGGCGGGCATCGAGATGGACGAAAGAATCAAGGCTTTGGCGGACCATCGACGTCGTGAGGTCGGTCATCCGCTGCAGTTTCGTCGGGATCGGAAAACGCGTGAGCTGCGTCAGGTGAATCGCCCGTTCGGCGATATCCTCGGCCAGGTCGGCCATCCGCTCGAGTTCGCTGTTGATCTTCAGCGCGACTGTGATGCGGCGAAGGTCGATGGCTACGGGCTGATGGAGGGCCAATAGCTTGAGGCACTCTTCCTCGATGTGGTTCTCTTCCTGATCGATGAGGTTGTCCCCCTCGATCACCTGCCGAGCAAGCCCCGATTCGCGATCCTGCAGCGAGCGAATCGCCTTGTGAATCGCTTCTTCGACGGATGCCGCCAACGCCATGAGATCGCGCTGCAGGTTGTCGAGATCGCGTTGCAAATGTTTGGACATGAATGTGGCTCTCGGCTTTCAGCTATCGGCAAAGAGCCGCGCACGTAGTAAGCGGTTTGGCTTCACTATCGGCAAAGTAAGCGGTTTTGCTTCGCGCCTTCCGCGAACAACAAGCTTTGCAACATCGCAAAGCAACTCAACTTTCCGCTGGAATAACTGCTTCGCCCGCTTACTTCGTGCGCGGCTCCTTTTATCCGAACCGCCCGGTGATGTAATCCTCGGTCTGACGGTTGCTGGGCCGGGTGTAGAGCTGTTCGGTCGAGCCGACTTCGATCAGTTTTCCCTGAAAGAAGAAGGCGGTGTAATCCGACACGCGGGCCGCCTGCTGCATGTTGTGCGTCACGATGATGATCGTGTAGCGTTGCTTCAGCTCGAAGATCAGGTCTTCAATGCGTGCGGTGCTGGCTGGATCGAGCGCGGAGCACGGTTCGTCCATCAGCAGTACGTCCGGATCGGTCGCCAGGGCGCGTGCGATGCAGAGCCGTTGCTGTTGGCCGCCCGAGAGGCCCATGGCGGAATCATGGAGCCGATCCTTGACTTCGTCCCACAGGGCGGACTGTTTTAGGCAGCGTTCCACGGTCATTTGCAGATAGGCCCGGTCGCTGATGCCCGCGACCTTGGGGCCAAAGACGATGTTCTCGTAGATCGACTTGGGAAACGGGTTCGACTTCTGAAACACCATGCCGACCTGCCGGCGCAGATCGACGAGGTTGATCGATCGGCGATAAATATCGTTCCCATCGAGCGTGATCTCGCCTTCGTGGCGAGTCCCCTCGATGAGGTCGTTCATGCGGTTGAGCAGGCGAAGAAACGTCGATTTGCCGCAGCCGGAAGGGCCGATCAGGGCACTGACGGTACGTTCCGGGATTTCAAGGTTGATGTCGAAAAGTGCTTGCTTGGCGCCGTACCAGAAGTCGAGGTTGCGGACATGAAATTTGTTGCGAACCGCCTGCGTGTTCAGGCTCCGTCCGGCCTGCGAGCGCTCCGCCATGATCGCGGAGTAGGAGAGAGTGGACACGCGACACCTCGGATCCCAATGCGTCGTTCAACGAACTGAAGAAATCCTAGACTCGGAGTGTGTGGATTTGATGAAGGAGACGTGAAGATGGGGATGCGAGAGACGGCGCATGCCGACGAGCATGCTTGCCGAATCTCGCGTAAGGCGTCGAGTTGTTGGAACCCTTTCAGGGTTCTACGTGTTGGCGGCCGGGTTACCCAGGGTAGGCTCCCTGCGGTCGCCAACCCTGGGCTGTTGGCTACAACGCCGTTGGCGTAAGGAACCGAAACGGAACCGCAGGAAAATCCAAACCATTTCCCTTTCGGAAGTTCCGGCTGGGTCTGCTCTGCTCGCCCGTAACGCAAATGAAACCGACGGATGCACGAAGGGCCGGGATCGCTTTTTCGCCATCGGTGCATCGTCCTTCGAACCCGCTTTTCGGTCTGCCATTTCCTTCGTCTTCGCCTCCAAACTTGGTCTATTTCACTTTCATTGCATCTGTTACATTGCCCGCCCATCGGCTTCCCATGCGTCATGGGGGATGCGGGAAGTCGTTGTCGTCTGTGGGGTTAGGGCCGCGGACAAGGAGGTCGGGGCGTGGCCTGGAAATGGCGCATCCGCCACAAAATCATCCTCGGGATGGCACTTGTGGTCGGCATCATGGCTTTCCTATTGGGCGGAGCGCTCAAAGGGCTCGCTTCGTATCGCTCCACCATGCGCACCGTTGATCGGCGCCTGGCGGAACTTTCCGAAGCCGACCAGCTTCGCGCCGCCGTCAAGATGCTCGCCGAACCCTGCTCCAATCTCGAAACCCAGGCCCGCGAACTGCTTGATCGCCTCGTCGACGCCCGCAAGGCGCTCAACGTCTACCGCGTGAAGCTGCGCGAAACCTTCGACAACGACCGCGACTACGATCACGGCTACCGCGAGCAGGAACAGCTGACCGCCCTCCAGCAACGCTTCGACGTCATGGAGGCGGCTCTCCGAAAAGCATGCGAGCCCCAGGTTCTCCAACCCGGATCACAATCCGACCTTCTCGCCGTTGGGCAACCAGTCCGGGTCGCGGCCGAAGAGTTGATCCGAACCACCGGCGATCTCATCAACATCATCAACTCCGACCTGCATCGCCGCATTCATCGCTCGAAGGCCGACTACCGAAACAGCCTGATCGTCCTGCTCTCCGCAAGTGCTGCAGCCGTTCTCCTTATGGGAATCATCCTTCGGCTCCTGCAGCGCGGCATCGTCAATCCGATCCGCGAGTTGGAACGGGGCGTGGCGATGGTGGCCAAGGGCAACTTCGATCACCGCATTGAGATCCGCTCCGGCGATGAGATCGAAGACCTCGCCAACCGTTATAACGACATGGCAAGCCGGCTCAACGAGATGTACAAGGACCTCGCTCAACAGGTGAACGAACGGAGCCGGCAACTAGTCCGCAGCGAACGACTCGCGGGCGTCGGCTTCCTCGCCGCGGGCGTGGCTCACGAAATCAACAACCCGCTTGCCAGCATCCTCTTCTGCAGCGATGCGCTCGAAAGCCGGCTGCAGGATCTCTTTGGCCGAAGCTTCGGCCGCAGCGATCCGCAGGACCGCGAGATCGTGGTCAAGTATTTGAAGATGATTCAGGAAGAAGCGTTTCGCTGCAAGGACATCACGCAAAAACTGCTGGCTTTCAGCCGCGGCGGCGAACGCAAACGCGAGAAAACCGACCTTCGCGAGATCGTGCAAGGCGTGCTCGACGTGGTGCAGCATCTGCCCAACTCGAAGAGCAAGTCGGTTCACTTCGAGGCGGGCGAGGCCTTGTGGGCGTGGGTCAACGCCCAGGAGATCAAGCAGGTTTTCCTGAACCTCGTCGTCAATGCCATGGACAGCATGGACGAAGGCGGTTCGCTGACCATCGACGTCCGCGAACGGGACGGCAACATCGAACTGACCTTCCGCGACACGGGATGCGGCATGTCCGAAGAGATCCTCGAAAACATCTTCGAGCCCTTCTTCACCCGCAGCCGGACCGGCAAAGGCACTGGCCTGGGCCTGTCGATCAGCCACCGCATCGTCAGCCAACACGGCGGCGAGATTTCCGCGACCAGCGACGGCCCGAACCACGGCAGCACCTTCGTCATCCGCCTGCCGATCGAACCGCCGGCCGAAGCGTCAGAAGACGCCGAGGTGCTCGATCCGGAAACGGAGTTCTTGAAGCTGAACGCGGCGAAGAAACGGAAAGCAGCATAGGGAATTTCGAATTGCAAATTTCGAATTTCGAATTCGAAAGACGAATTAACGCATTTCAATTTGCAATTCGAAATTTGCAATTCGAAATGCGAAGCCAAGTGAACTTGATTTGATGAGCAGAAAAGCGGATAGCTGACCTTTACGCTGCCCGCACTATGCAACGACTTCGACGGAGCATGACGCTCAGTCGACCGGCACTGGAGGCCGATGAATGGCATCCCCGAGAAAGCTGCGGATTTTGTTCGCCGACGACGAACGGTCCCTTCAGGAATTCATGCGGTCCGAGTTGCCTCGCCTGGGGCACGAAGTGGTCGTCTGCCCCGACGGGAAGACCGCCGTCAAGTCGCTCGAAAAGGCCGCGTTCGATGCCGCGATCCTCGACATGCGCATGCCCGGCCTCACCGGCATCGAAGTGCTCGATCAGATCAAGCAGGTCTCGCCGAACACGGAAGTCGTCATCATGACGGGCCACGCAACCGTCGAGACCGCGATCGAAGCGGTTCGGCTCGGGGCGTTCGACTACATCACCAAGCCCGCCAAGCTCGCCCAGATCGAGACGATCCTCAACAAGATCGCCGAGAAGCGCGAGCTGACCCACAAAAACATCGCTTTGCAGACTCGCGTGGAGGCGGCCGAAGGTTCGTCGAAGCTCGTCGGCGAAGCGCCGGTGATGCAGAGCGTGCATCGCCTGATCGAAACCGTTGCCCCCACCGATTCGACCGTGATGATCAACGGCGAGACCGGCACCGGCAAAGATGTTGCCGCTCGTACTATTTTCTCGCTGTCGCATCGGGCCAAGGGACCCTTCGTTCCGGTCAATTGCGGCGCCCTCAGCGAAAGCCTCATCGAAAGCGAATTGTTCGGCCATCGCAAAGGCGCGTTCACGGGAGCGGATCGCGATCACAAGGGATTGTTCGAGGTGGCCGACGGCGGCACGCTGTTCCTCGACGAAGTCGGCGAATTGAACAAGAACATTCAGGTGAAGCTGCTTCGCTTCCTCGAGTCGGGCGAAATTCGCCGGCTTGGCGAGACGGAACCGTTCCGCGTCGATGTCCGCGTCATCTGTGCGACGAATCGCGACTTGAAGCAGTTGGTGAAAGAGGACGCGTTCCGCGAGGATCTCTACTTCCGCGTCAACACGTTCCAGGTGAAGATGCCGCCCCTGCGTGAGCGCCGGGCCGACATCCCGGATCTCGCTCGCCATCTGCTGTCGCGGGCTGCCCGCCGTCCCGTCGAGCAGGTCGCTTCGTTCTTGTCGTCCGAGGCCATCGAAACGCTGCTCGAACATGAATGGCCCGGCAACGTCCGCGAACTCGCAAACGCCATGGAATACGCCTGGATCGTCAGCGGTTGCGGCAAGAATCCGATTGGCCCCGAGCATCTGCCCGCTGACCTTCGCAGCAGCACGCCAGCGGGAGTCCCCAAGGACTACCGTCCGACGTTGAGCCTCGCTCGACCGGACGAGACGTTGGTCGCAACGCCGGCTGGATCGAAGACGCTCAAAGAAATCGAAATGGAACACATTCTTCGCGTGCTGGAGAAACACAAGGGGAACAAGCCGGCCGCGGCCTCTGAGTTGGGAATCGTGCTCAAGACGCTCTACAATAAGCTCAATCAGCACCAGGAAGAGCAAGCTCGCAGCGCGGGCTGATCCACTTAGGGCGCCGCGCCAAGCCCAGGGGCGAGCGTAGCGAACTCCTGGGTTCCAGACCGCAAACGACGTCGCTCTTCCGACACGCTGAACCCAGGAGATCCCTACGGTCGCCCCTGGGCTTTGGTGTTTTCACAGACCTACTTCAGGACAGGCATCCTCGATGCAGCCGCATGTTTCCGCTCGCCGTGCCTGGGAAGGCATCGTCGCGGCGTTGCTTCTGACGGTGTTCGCCGTCTTCTCGGTCCTGCAAATTCTCTCGAAGGAGCAGGTGCAGGAAGACAAGGAACGGGTTCGCGAAGTCAGCGCCCGGAAGTTCGAGCAATCCGGCATCGCCACCGACGATTGGCCGCAATGGCGCGGCCCGCAGCGAGACGGGGTCTCGTTCGCCGACATTCGCACGTCGTGGCCTGAAAACGGGCCGCCGAAGCTATGGCAGAAGCAGATCGGCAACGGCTTCTCCTCGATCGTGGCCGCAGGCGGCAAGGCGATCGCGTTCTACCTCGATGACGAGGGAAACGAAACCGTTGCCTGCATGAACGCCGGCACCGGCGAGTCGCTGTGGACTTTTCGCTATCCATCGAAGTACCGCAACGATTACGGCAACGGACCGCGCAGCACGCCCACCATCGACGGCGACCTGGTTTTCACGGTCGGCGGCCTGGGCATCTGCCATTGCCTGAAGCTTGACCCCACCTCCAAAGACGGCGAATTCGTGTGGAAGAAGGACCTGCTGACCGAGTTCGGCGCCAAGAATCCGCAGTGGGGCGTCAGTGCCTCGCCCCTCGTTGTCGGCGACCTTTTGGTGCTGACGCCCGGCGGGCCGAACGGCAATTCCGTGATCGGCGTCAACAAACGCACGGGCGATGTGTTCTGGAAAAGCCTCGACGACCCCGCGGGTTACAGTTCGCCCATGTCGGCAACCATTGGCGGCGAGACGCAGGTCATCTGCATGACCGGAGCCGCCATCGTCGGACTGGAACCGGTCGGCGGCAAAGAGCTATGGCGTTATCCCTGGCCCACCGATTTTCAGGTCAATGCCGCGACGCCGATCATTGCGGACGACTATGTCTTCGTCACTTCCGGTTACAACCAGGGCTGCGCGCTCTTGAAGATCGAAAAGAAGAACGACGCCTGGGATGCGGCTCTCGTCTACCGGCACAAGAAGCTCAACAGCCATTTCTCCTCGCCGGTCCGCGTGATGGACCATGTTTATGGCTTCCATGATTCGAGCTTCGTCTGCATGGATTTCCGCACGGGGAAAATCGAATGGCGTCAGCGAGGTTTCGGCAAAGGATCCGTCCTCGCTATCGGCAATCGCCTCGGAATTCTTTCGGAGAAGGGCGAATTCGTTCTGGCGGACGCCAATCCGAAGGAGTTCCAGGAACTCGCCCGTTTCTCCTTCACGGACGAACGGAGCTGGACCATGCCGACGATCGCCGCGAATCGCCTATATCTGCGGAACGAGAAAATCGTCGCTTGCTTCGACATGAAGTAGCGCTCGCTACACGCCGTTCAGGAACGGAGCCGTGCCCATCGGGTGATGACGGTCCCTTCGTGCAGGTTCCAAGTCTCTTCGAGCTGGTAGTCGTTCGCATGCGATTCAAGGAAGCGGCGCAACGGTGCTAGGTCGAGCGAAGGCTCGTAAAACGGCGATTCCTTCGCGACGTCGATCAACACAATCGTGTCCGACGCCGAAACCGCATGCCATGCCTCCAGGACGGCAGCGTCGTTCTCGGTTCCGCCCGCGTAGCCTTCGATGTGATTCGAGAAGCGAATGCTGCGGCCATATTGCTCGAGCATCGTCCAATCCGTGCTGAACCATACCGGGACATTGCAGACGATCGTGCAATCGCGGCTTGGAGCAAGGCTCGGCAAATAGGCTCGATGGAGAACGAGGAACGAGGCGCGGTCGAAGCGGAGGCCGCCCTCAAAAGCATCGCCGGGCGGACGCATCGTGGGAACCAGGAACCACGCGAACAATGCAACAGCGGGAGCCGCGAACCATGCGGGGCCGATCCGCAGGAAACGGCCCATGAGGTTCGCCGCGAGAGCGACGCCGACGCCCGCGAGCAGCCACAAGCTCGCGGCCCACGAATGCATGAAGCGATATTTCCACATCGGGTGCTGAAAGGTAAGCAACGCGGCAGCAAGAACGAAAGCGAGCAAGGCGCCCGCACCCGGCCGCGTGCCTCGCCACAGCAAGAGAGCAACGCCTGCCAGCATGAGCGTCAGCGTCAGCATCCACGCGGCGGCGTGATATTCGTCGCGCAAACCTTGCAGGTACGTGGGCAAGCCATGCAAGAATCCGCTGGAGGCGGCGCGCTGCGTTCCGTTGTTGAAGGGGCTTAGGAACCAGACGAAGTAGCTGAGCCGCTTGGGCCAGAGAAAATACCAAGCGACCACCAAACCATGCCAGCGAAACGCCTGCTGCCACCGCATGTCCCAAGTCGCGACTTCAAGGCGCCCCTCGCGGCGATACCAGCGCCAGAATCGCAGGAAGAGCAGCCCATAGGTCGCGGTGACGACGTTTTCCGCGCTGCGAAAGACATGCGTTCGGCCGAGAATCTCCACCGGCTGATCGCGAAACGCGGCGATGAATACGATCGCCGCCAAAAGCGCCAGGATGACGTACGTCATCGGCCGGCGCAGTTGGGCAAGCCACAGTTCGCGGTCAGCGAGCGCTCGCGCGTAGCGATTCGCCGTCGCCAAATAGCTTGCGGGTGTACGACAAAACTCGCCGAGCATGACGCCTGCGAAAACCAGCAGCCAATAGTTGTACTTCAGGAAGAAGATCGACGAGAGCGCGATGCCAAGCCAGCGTCCCGCATTCGGCGCGTCGTCTTGCACGGCAATCAAATAGCGAAGCAAAACTGCAAGCGAGAGAGTGGCCCCGAGGCATTCCAGCATGATGTCGGTGGAGAATGCTCGATAGGCCGGTGAAGCGAGGAAGAACAAGGTCGCAGTGATCCCTGCCGCACATCCGGTTTTCGGCACGAGTCGCCTGCCGACCAGAAACATGAGCACCGACGACGCGATCCAACCGCCCAGGCTCGGCAACACGGCCCACCGGTAGTCTCCGCCAGCGAAGAGTTGCACGATGCCCACGAGAATGGCGTGCAGCATGCCCCAAGTTCGTCCGCCGCTGTCGAGGTCGTAGCCTAGTTGGCCCAAGTCGAACGACTTAACCGACGTCGCCAAACTCAGGCCGAGGTAATAATGGCAACTGCGGTCGTGGGTTGGCCAAAACCAAAGACGATCGGCATGCCGCCAAAAGAAATCGAACTGCCAAGCGGCCAATCCAAGTGCGGCGGCCCCAATCATCCAGGGGAGAACGCGGTCGATCCAAGACGATTGCGAGGGAGCTTGCGATGACATGCGGGGAGAATACCGAACTACGCCGCGCGAAGCGAGAGGAGTCGGCCATTACCAACGCATCAGCGCCGTGCCCCACGTCAGGCCGGCGCCGAAACCGCTGAGAACGACGAGATCGTTTTCCTTTACGCGCCCCTCGGCCACCGCCTCATCCAACGCAAGCGGGACGGAGCCTGCGGAGGTGTTGCCGTATTTCTCGAGGTTGTTGAACACCTTGCTTCGCGGAATGTTGAGCACGTCGATTGCGGCATTGATGATGCGGATATTGGCCTGATGAGGGATGTAGAGGTCCACATCCTCCGGCTTCTTGCTCGAATGCTTGAGCACATCCTGAATCGTGTCGCAGAGCATGGAAACCGCCCAGCGGAACACCGCCCGGCCATCCATGTACATGTAGTGCTTCTTCTCGGCAAGCAACTCCGGCGTGGGAGGCAGACGGCTGCCGCAGGCGGAGCGGATGAGGAGATCGCCGCCAGCGCCGTCAGCCCCGAGGTTGTACGAGAGGATGCCCTGATCGGGCCGGCCACGCGTCAGCAGGACGGCGCCTGCTCCGTCGCCGAACAACGGGTAGGTTTTGATGTCGTCCGGGTTGATGACGCGCGAGTTGGTGTCGGCCCCGATGATCAGAGCCAATTCGCTCACGCCGGCGGCGACGTAGGCAGCTCCGGTGATCAGCGCATACATGAAGCCCGCACACGCCGCTTGAATGTCCACTGCGGGACAAGCAAGCTTCAGCCGATCTTGCACCATGCATGCGGTCGAGGGGAACGAAAAATCAGGGGTGAACGTGCCCACGAGGCAAAGGTCGATGTCGCGCGGCGTCACGCCCGCGCGGTCCATGCACCGCTTGGCGGCTTCGATCGAAAGGTCGCTGGTCGCTTGCTGGGGCAACGCGTGACGGCGTTCGAGAATGCCGGTCCGCTTGACGATCCAATCGGAATCGAATCCCAGTCGTTCGTGCAGCTGGTCGTTGGTGACGACGATCTCGGGCACATAACTGCCCGTGGAAAGAATGCGCACCCCGGTCAAGGATCGGCAGCGAGGTCGGACCGATGTGCGTTCTTCGCTCATAAAAATTGCCGCTCAAAGCCCCCGAATCATGGGGCCGCGTCGCCCAAGAACCAATTATACCGAACCTTGCGCGGCACGGCATCATTCGGTTTTCCGCTGTTCAATCCGCGGCGCTGCCGAGGTAGCCGATTTGAGCGGCGAGCGCATGCCAGGCGTAATCCAGACGCAAATTGCCGTCCTGATGCGACGCGTGGAATCCGCCGAGAATGGCCGGACGGAACCATTCCGCGTAGTGCTGCACCGCGCCGTCATTGTATTGAAGCGATCCAAGGAACATCAGCGAACTTTCAAGCGCGAGCCGATACCGCTCATGCCGTTGCGCGTCGCCTGCAAGGCGGGCGACCCGGCACGCTTCCGCCAGGCTTTCGGCACACAGGCCGCTGTGAATATCGGGGCCGACGTCGGACGCCTTGCCGTCCCGCCACGATCTGAATCCGCCGGTCCAATGACGCCGGCGCGGTTCCATGTCCCGATACTGAAGGTCGAGCAACCAGTCGTTCATCTCGAAGACCGCGTCGGCAAAGGCGCGATCCTTCGTCTGCGCGAATGCTTCGGCATAGGCCGCGGAGTGAGCGGGGAGCATCGCCAGGTTCGGCTGCTTTCGCCAGTAGCCGAGATGTGCTTCGCGGGCTTTTTTCAGGGCTTCCGTTTTCCAGGGAGCCGGGCGGGCGGTGTTGCTTTTCGCGATTCCCAGAAGGCCGTGGCCGGAAGCTTGCTCCATCAATTCGTTGGCCGTCCGCGGGTTATCCGCAGTGAGGCGGAAGGTGCCGTCCGCCTGCATCTGTTTTTGCAGGAACAGGGCAATCTGGTCGCCGGTTCGAACAAGGTCGCTCGCCGGATTCGGCTGAGCATGGATGGCGGCGAGGAGCATGCCGCCGCTGGAAACACGGTTGAGCAAGGCGTCGGCGACCGCGGTGCGGCGCTGTTGCGGATCCTGCGGGTCGGTCGCCGTTTCGAGCAGCAGCGTGAGCAACGCTTGCTTCGCCACCGCGGCGGCTCGCTCATCGCCGAAATACCCCGCGGCTCGCCCCAGGGCATATGCCCCGCCTGCCTGATCGATGAAGCTGTCCCCCTCCATCGGCGTTCGCAAGGCGGGGAGGAAGCCGTACACGAATCGTCCATCCGCCTTGTTCGCCTTGTGCAGCCATTCGGTGGCGCGGAGGGTGCTGATAAAGATCGTCCGCTGTTGCAGCGGCATATTGGAAAGATCGCGTCCCTTGCCGGGCGAAGCGTCATCCAGCTTCTTGTAGCCGACGGCGGGTACGATGTCTTGAGCGGCGGCGAACGCGGGCAGCAGCAGCGCCGACCCGATCGCAAGCATAATGAGACGCATGGCCCGGACCTCCTTGTCCACACGAACCGCGAGATTGTAAGCGATTCGCGGAAGATGGGGCAAGGCGGGTTCTCGGTAGCACGCTGCGCGAGCAAGTGTTCGTAGGTTGCCCCAGCCCGTTGTGGGGCGGTCTCTGACCGCCTCACACGGGCCGACCGTAGGTCTCAAAGACGCTTCCGAGGGCGACGTCTCCAGAGGGCGGTCTGGGCGTGACGCGTTCGGGCGGATGATGGAGACCTTCGGTCGGCCCGTGTGAGGCGGTCAGAGACCGCCCCACAACGGGCTGGGGCAACCTGCGATCACTTGCTTGCGCAGCGTGCTACAGGATGGGCGAAAGCAATCGGCAAGCATTCTCGGCCAGTCGGCCCCAGATGGAGCGTTTCCTGAACGTGGCGAGGTCCACCTCGTCCGACTCGGCGAAGTCGCGTTCCATGGAACGGGTCATCTGATTCGCGGCGTCGGCCGTGTAGATCATGCACATGATCTCGAAGTTGAGGCGAAAGCTGCGGTTGTCGAAGTTCGACGAACCGATCCCCGCAACCTCGTCGTCGAAGAGCAGCATCTTGGAGTGCATCATGCCGCGGCGATAGAGATAAATCTTCCCGCCCGCGGACAGCAGATCGTCGAACAGGTAACGAGCGGCATAGGATGCGACGACCTTGTCGGACTGGAGCGGCGCCAGCAATCGCACATCGAGCCCGTTGTACGCGGCCACGCGCAGGGCATCGAACACGCCGGCATCAGGAACGAAGTACGGGGTCGCGATCCAGATCCGCTTGCGGGCCCGCATGATGCCGGCGAACACCACTTCGCGGAAGCTGTTCGGATCCTGGTCCGGGCCGGAATCGATGATTTGAACGGTGTGGGTTCCGCCCCCGGGCTGAGCCTGGAAGTAGCGGTCGTCTTCTTCTCCCTCGGAATCGAGAAGCTTCTCCTCGGTGGCGAAGTCCCAGTCCTCGCAGAACACGCGTTGCAGATCGACGACTGCGGGCCCCTGGATGCGGACATGCGCATCGCGCCAATAGGCCCATGCCGGGTTTTTGTTGACGTACTCGTTGCCGACGTTGAGTCCGCCGGTAAAGCCGATGCGGCCATCGACGACCATGATCTTGCGGTGATTCCGCATGTTGACCTGCAGCCGGCGACGCAGCAGGCTTGGGGACATGAACGCGGACGTATGTCCGCCGGCCTTGCGAAGGGGGCGCAAGGCCCGGCTGCCCAGAAGCCACGAACCCATCGCGTCATAAAGCAGGCGCACCTCCACTCCCTGCTTCGCCTTCGAGGTCAGCAGGTCGAGCATGAAGAGGCCGAGTTCATCCGCTTCCCAGATGAAGTACTCGAGGTGGATATGGTGCTTCGCCTCCTCAATCGACTTGATCATCGCCTCGAAGGCGACCGCTCCGTCGTCGTACAAATCAATGCGATTGCCGGTCGTCGGAGAGGAAGCGGCGAACTTCATCGCGAGATGAGCGAGGCTCTCGTGCAGCGGCATCTCGTGCAGCGTCCGGCTCGGCTCGCGCGGCTGGAGCGGATATTTGAAGTCGCCGTAGTTCCGAGGCTCGGGCGGATCCTGATATCGCGCACGGTGCTTTCGCTTCTTCTTGAGCGGACGACTGACATGCTGATAGCCGAACACGAAGAACAGGAAGGGGCCAAGATACGGAAGCAGGATGATCGCCAGGCACCAGGCGACCGCGGAGATGGAGTCTTTCTTGATCCACAGAACCCAGATGATGAAGCCGATGACCAGCGGAATGTCGAGCAGCGCAAGGGTAGCGGGCACCCAACCGGGAATGGCGTTCCAAGCATCAACGATCCAACTCATGCAGACAATCTCGAGCGCGGCGACGGCCATGGGCTACAGCGATTGTAGCTATTGATCGTCAGGCAGCGAAAACGCCTTGCTGGTTTTGCTCCCCTCTTCCTCCGGGAGAGAGGTTGGGGGCGCCTTTTCTTGCGAGCCGCGAGCAAATTAAGTGTCGCATGGGGCGGAGGTTCTGCCCTCGCCCCCAGCCCCTCTCCCGGACTCTCCCGGAGGGAGAGGGGAGCAGGACCGAACTCTGCGCTTCCGCTACCTGACGATCAAAGAGGCGTGCGGCCGCCGGTCGCGGCGTAGACTTCGCCGGTCACATAGCTGGCGAGGCCGGACGCGAGCCAGACGAAGAGCGGCGCAAGTTCCGCAGGTTGAGCCGGGCGGCCGAAAACGGTGTTGTCGCCGAACTTCTGGACCTTTTCCGAAGGCATGGTGGCAGGGATGAGCGGCGTCCACACCGGGCCGGGCGCCACGGCGTTGACGCGGATGCCGCGCTCCATCGTCTGCTTGGCGAGCGACTTCGAGAAGTTGGCGATCGCCGCCTTCGTCATCGCGTAATCGACGAGGTTCTCGGAAGGCTGATACGCCTGGATCGAAGTCGTGTTGATGATGCTCGACCCAGGCTTCATGCGCGGAATCGCCATGCGGCAAAGGTAGAACATCGCGTAAAGATTGGTCTTCAGCGTGCGGTCGAACTGCTCGGGCGTGACGTCCTCGATCGAATCCTGCGCCATCTGAAAGGCCGCGTTGTTGATGAGCAAATCGATCTTGCCGAAGGCTCCGACCGCTTGTTCGATGAGCTTTCGGCAGTGGCCTTCCTGCCCGATGTCGCCGGCCACGCGAATCGCGGTGCGACCGGCATCGGCGATCAGGCGTTCCGTCTCCTTGGCGTCGTCGTCTTCGTTGAGATACGAGATGAGCACATCCGCGCCTTCCCGAGCGAAGGCGAGCGCCACCGCGCGGCCGATGCCGCTATCGCCCCCGGTGATGAGGGCGGCCTTTCCTTTCAGCAGGTCCGATCCCTTGTACGATTTCTCCCCATGATCCGCCTGCGGCGTGAGCATGCTCTCGGTGCCGGGATGGTCTTGAGGCTGATCCGGAAAAGGCCCCTTCGGCCCTTCGGCTTTGGGATCGAGGTCAGCTTGCTTGACGGCGGGCATTGTTTCTCTCCGTGGCGAAGGAATGGCGGTTTCGCGACCACGGATACCCCGCAACCTTCGCGCCGCAAGGCGCGAGAGTAGTCCTCACGCTCCGCGTGAGGTCAGCGGCGATGCAAGGTCAGACTGCTTTTCGCACGCTAGTAGCAAGCGTCGGCGACGGGTCGCTCAAGTTGGATACATCCCATCCGGGAATCTGCGATTACTTGCTTGCGCAGCGTGCTGAAGACGGGCTGACCTTGCATCGCGGCTGACCTCACGCGGAGCGTGAGGACTACTCTGCGCGCAAAAACGCGGGGCGACCGCATTCGCCCCGCGTCGCTCGTTCCCCCGAAACGAGCGTTTCGGACGTCGTGTCGCCTAGCCGCTTAGCGCGGAATCGGCGGGAGATTGCCAAGGTAGATCTGCTCTTCTTCCTCATTGATGATGATGCGAGGCGTCACCATCAGCATGAGGCTGGTCGCTTCACGGCCGTAGCCGATGTTGCGGAAGAGCCGGCTCAGGTACGGAAACTTCGACAGGACCGGCGGGCCGAACTCGTTTCGCGATTCCGCGAGCACCTTCAAGCCGCCCAGGAGCACCGTGCCGCCGTCGGGCACGTTCACCGTGGTGTTCAGCGTGATGGTCGAGAAGGTCGGCTGCTGGAAGAACATCTGGAAGAGCACTGGCTGCCCCGCGGTGATCACGCCGCCGTTCGGTCCTTCGTAGACCTGCGGAATCGGGATCTGCACCGGGAAGAGCGGCACCGATGTCGAGAGGCTCGTGAAGTTCGGCGTCAGGTTCAAGCGGACGAACCGGCGATCAGCCGAGACCACAGGCGTGATCTGCAGCGTGGTGCCCACCGGGAACGGCTGGTTCTGCGGGATGAAGAAGGTCTGGGCGCCGCTGGTGGCTGCCGAAACCCCCGTCAACAGGAAGATCTGATCCTGCACCGTGATGAACGCCGTTTGGCCGTTGAACACTGTGATCTTCGGAGCCTGCATGATGTTCGATCGGCGATCGCCCTGAGCGGCTTCCAGGAACATGAAGACCTGGATGTCGCTGAGGAAGGCAAGGCCGAGCGAGAGGCCGCCGTCGGCCCCGAGCGTGCCCGGATAGCCGCCGAAGGTCGGCGCGGTGAACCCGAAGCTGCTGTTTTTCAGCGGGATGTTCAAGTCCGGCGTCAGCGTGCCCGCCGGCGTCAGGCCGATGATCGGCGACTTGCCGTCGATGCCCAGGTTTCGGTTAGGACCAAAGGGGCTGAAGGCTCCATTGATCAACTGGTTCTCGCCGCGGAAGGAAGGCGTCTTGAAGTTGACGTCGAAGTCGAGGCCGATGCGTTCGAAGAACGATTCGGAGACCTGGACGAGTTTCATCTCGATGGCCACTTCCAAGTCCTGCAGACGGCGGAGGGCGGCGAGCAGGGCTGCCACGTCCTCCTGCACTTCCGAATATTGGTTGATGACCAGGGCCATGCCCAGCGGGTAGTACTGAACCGTACCCGGCCCGCCGACGTCGCTCCACGACGACTGCGCGACCGTGTTCTTGATCAGGCTCATGAGCATGTCTTCCATCGTCTGGTTCGGCATGCTCTTGGTGACCGTGGCTCCGCCGCCCGAGTTTTGGCTCGACATGGCGCTTCCCAGGCCGTTGCTGTAGCTTCCGACCGAAGCCCCGCCGGGCATGTTGAAACCCGACATGGCGGGCGACGGTTGCTGGTAGCTCGTCCCTTGGCTTCCGGCGTGCCGCTCGAGAGCGGCTTGCAGGTTTTGCGTTGCGGGCAGGTAGTGGTTCTCGACCGGCACCACGAGGTCGGCGATCGGGTGGATCACCTGCTTGAGGGCGCCGCCGGCATGCTCCTTCGTCGTGACCGAGAGGACTTCGTCCTTGATCACGTAGGTAAGCCGGGCCTGCTTCAGGAGGATGTTGAGGGCCGACTTCAGCGAGATGTTTTCCACCTCGAGCGACATCTGCTGCTGCAGGCTGATGTTGTTTTCCTGGAATGCCGCCTTGTCCGGCACGACGTTGATGCCGCTCATCACCTGCAAGTCGCGGAGCACCTGTTCGAGCGGGGTGTCCTTGAAGTTGAGGTTGATGGGCTGCTTGAGCTTCGATTCGATCGCCCGTTCCGCCGGAGTGCGAGCCTGCATGTGGATGCCGCCGGCATTCGACGCGCGATCCTTGGCCCGCATGTAGCGATCCGGATCCTCGATGGCGAACGGTCGATGGCCATCGACATACTTGCCCATGTTGTTGTTGAGCGTATCGACGAACCGTTCTTCGTTCTCCGCCTTGTTCCGATCCCACGTTCGCTGGTTCTGTTGGATGGTGCTCATCATCAATAGGGCATCAGCGGCGACATTATCGGGGTCGAGTTCCTTCGCCTTGCGGGCGGCGGCGAGGGCCTCCTTCATCTTGTTCTCTTTGAAGGCGTTGCGGGACTCCTTGATGAGTTCTCCCACCTTCTCTTGATTCTCACGGATGCGAGTGTTCCGCTTGTTCTCGCTGTGGCCGTTGAGGCTCGCGGTCATGTTGTTCTGCTGCTTCTCGATCGCTCGCTGAGCAAGCAGCGTGCGGTACTGGGTCATCTTGCTGTCGATCTGGCGCACCAGCGGAGCCGACCGTTCGCCGTCGAGCGGGGCATGCTTGATGTCGTCGAGAGCATCCTTGAGCGTGTCGATGGCCTGCTGTTCCTGGCCCGCCTTGGCGTAATCCAGGGCGGTGCGCTGAGCCTGCTGAACGCGGTCACGCAGTTTTTGGAGTTGGATCTCTTCCAAGGCACGGACGCTTTTGAGACCTGGATCTTCCAGATCGCCAACCACGGCTTTGCCGACCTGAGTGCCGGTCGTGGGAATCTTGCTCGCTGATGCAGGGATCAAGCCCGACTGCATCTCGCGGGTTTCCATCAGTTCGCCGATGCGACGCTGACGATCCGGAGCGAGCAGACGCAGATCGACGCCGGCGAAGATCGCCTTGGCGCGATTGAAATCCTTGCGAGAGAACGCCTCGGCCCCGGCCTCGAAGGCACGATTGGCGGCGAGAATCGTTTGGTTGTGCTCTTCAGCGTCGATGCTGCGAAGCAGTTGGCTTGCCTCGGTCTGCACGCCGTAATTCTTGTCGAACGCCTCTTCCGTCAAACGGCGGGCCATGGGCGTGTTGCCGGCGCGGAGTTCGATGCGGGCGCGGTCGAGTTTGTCGAGCCCTTCCTTGCGCTTCGCGTCGGAACGCGGATCGGCGCCGGGCGGAGTTTGCATGCCGGTCTGGGCCAGGCCGCTGCCGCTCAGGGGCGGAGGCGTGACGGCGTTGAGCATCTTCGATCCGCTCTGCACGGCCGCCTGCTGCAGCCATTGAGCCTTTTGCTCGATCGGCGAGGGATCGAACTGGAACGCTTGCGCGAGCTTGCGGGCGCTGTCCAGGTCGATGCTCGCCTTCTCGAAGCGAGTCGGATCGTTCGGATAATTGGTCACGCGGTCGGTCGCCGTCTGCAGAAGCTGCTTGATGCGGCTATCGCAGCGGGACGAAAGGCTGAGCATGACGTTCTGCGGGCTGTCTTCGGTGGGAGCGAACTCGGCGCGAAGATTGTTCGCCTCGCCTGCTTTCATGCGAGCTTCGGCAAGGAAGCCGCGGCGTTCGAGATCGCGGGCCTCGGAGACGAGAGCGATGGCACGCTGGCGGCGTTGCATCTTCTCCGTGGACGATTCGTAGCTCGCGTTCTGCGTCGGATTGGTTGCGTTCGGGTTGAGCGGGTCCGGCGCCTTCTTCTGCAGTTCGGCACGATGGATGTCGGCGAGGATCGCCTCGGGACGGTCGCCGCGGTCCCACCAACTGCTGGGGCCGCGAAGACGTTGGGCTTCATACGCCTTGATCTTGGCTTCGTGGAGATTGCCCTGAGCGAATAGTTTGCGGGCCTCCGTCATGCTTTTGGTCGATTGATCGCGATCGATGCGGCTGCGGATGCGCTGGATATCGGCCTGCAGCTTCGAGGGCGAATCTTCGAAGAGGCCCCAGCGGGCATTGTTGATCGCCGCAGCGATGTTGCATGCCTTTTCGGCGTCGTCGAGCCGCTCTTTCTGAAGCAGTTCGCGGCCTTCCTTCACCAGACGACGGGCATCGTCCGGCGTGCCGTTTTTGGCGAGGGCGGCCGCATCGTAGTTCTTCTCGCCGCCCGAACGACGCTGGATGTCGGCGAGCAGACGATCGGGATTCGGATCGAGGGGATCAAGCTGCACGTTCAGCGACTTGGCGTCTTCCGCCAAACGACGTGCCGCAGCGAGGTCCCCGGCTTCGAGAGCCTGATAGCCCTCGGCGACTTTCCGCTTGGCCATTTCCTTGGGCCCCGAGGAGCCGACGGGCATCACCGGGAACTGCGGCGGCTTGGCGCCGTTCGGATCGAACTTTTCCTTGGCGATCGGCGAGCTTCCGACGCCGTAGGGGATGCCTGGATCCACGGGCGAAGGCGGATCGATCTTCGGCGACTTCTCCTCGTTCGAGCGCGACCAGGGCCAAAGGTTCTTCACCGCCTGCAACGGCGAACGGCTGCCGCCGGTGGCGCCGTTTTGAGCGACCTGGATATCGCGACGAATGCGAGCCGGGGAATCGGAAAAAGGCAACGGCAACGCGGAAGTCCACCCCTTCGAGTGAGCCTTCTCCGCCTGATCGCAAAGCGTGCCGGCAGCCGCGTAGTCCCCTTGTTCGAGGGCTTTGCGTGCGGAGGCGAGCAACGAGCGATAGTCGCCCTTCTCCGCCTCGGTGCCGTTGCGGGACGCGGCGAGTTTGCGTTGCCCGTCGCTCAGGGCGGCGAGAAACTCGCGGTCCGCGGCCGACAGATATTGATTGGAAACGGCGTTCCGCAAGAGTGCGGCCGCCTCTTTGTCGTCCCCCTTGCGAAGGGCCTGGTCGGCCTGCTGCAGGAGCGCCTTGCCTTCCTGGCGTTCCTTGAGGGCGAGTTGATTTTGCTGGATGAGCGACGCCAAATCCTGACGTTCGTTCTTCGTGAGGAGTTCTTGCCCTGCCTGGGCCTCCACGAAGAGTTTCGTCGCAGCGTCGTAATCGCCGCGTTTGTAGGCGTCGTTCGCGGCTTTGACCGCGCCGCGGACCCTGGCCGGCGATTCCGTCTGCGCGGAAACCGAGCCGACTCCGATCCAAAGGATCGACGCGATTGCAATCAGTTCGGCAGTCCGATGCCAAACGGGCGTACCGGAAATGTTCCTAGCCACCCCGAGCCTCCTTCCATGCGAACCCCATGCGGGGGGTTCCCCCTTCGCGGCGCCGATGCGGCGACACCGATGCTCGAACCCGACAAGCGGATTGCAGCCGCCGCGACATCCGCCCTTTTCCCCCAGGCAGTCGTCGTGGCGGTCGCGAAGAACGTGAGTCGAATTTTTCTCTCAAGTTCTCCGATCAAGCGGCGGGACCATAACGGCGCCCATCCGAAGCGTCAATGCCGTGTTGCCTGGGGTTTGCAAACTTTTTTGCAAACTGCGGGAGGGGACGAAGGATCCTGGAGAACCGGCGCAAGGAAGGGAGATCGCTCAAAGCCCAGGGGCGAGCGTAGCGAGCTCCTGGGTTCATGGGGTGGGAACCCAGGAGCTCGCTGCGCTCGCCCCTGGGCTTTGAGTTGCGAAGCCTGCTACCAATACAAAAGGAGAGTACGACGGAGACGAGCGACCATGATGATGCGATGCGTGTGTACGGCTTTGGCTTTGCTGATCGGCGGGTCCGCCTGCGCCCAGGAAAACGTCCGCCCCGCGATCTCCATCCCGCTCGAAGACTTCGAACTGCAAGATTCCGAAGGCAACGCCTTCCATCCCCGCGATCTTCTCGGCAAAGCCTGGATCGCCCATTTCTTCTTCACGACCTGCAAGGAGTGCGGCAAAACCGCCCCCACGATGGAGGCGGTCCAAAAACTCGTCGCCGGCAAGAAGGACTACCGCCTCGTCAGCATCAGCCTCAATAACGATTCGCCCGCGGCTCTCAAGAAGTATCGCGAAGACCTTGGGGGCGATCCCAAGCAATGGATCTTCCTGACCGGATCGAAGGAGAAGGTGCATGCGATCGTGCAGCAAGCCTTCAAGCAGTCGGCCATCGACAACCCGAACGGAACGCCGGAGAACGCCGTCCTGCACAGTTTCAACATCGTCGTCGTCGATCCGAAGAGAAACATGGTCGGTTTCGAAAACGGTTTGCAGCCGGAGTCGGCGGAAACGCTCTACGCCATCGCACGATCGACGGTGCATCCCAAGTATCTGCTGCCGGCGATGAACGCTTCGCTCAACGGGCTGGCCGCGATTCTTTTGGTCCTGGGCTATCGGGCGATCAAGGCCCGGCAGGAGACGCTGCACAAGTGGACCATGACGCTTGCCTTGCTCGTGTCGGCCGTATTTCTGGCGAGCTACCTCTATTTCCACTTCGTGGTGCAAGATGGCCAACCGGCACGATTCTCGGGACAGGGCTTCGTTCGCTGGGCGTATTTCGGCATCCTGCTGACGCACACGATTCTCGCGGTGATCGTCGCGCCCCTCGCGATCTTCGTCGCCATCCAGGGGTGGCGCGATCGCCGGCCCTCGCACGTTCGTCTCGCACGCTGGACTTGGCCGATGTGGCTGTACGTGTCGGTGACGGGCATTGTCGTGTATTGGATGCTCTACCAGATGTACCCGCCGTATTGATCGCGACTACAATGAAAGCGTCTCTTCGGAGTTGAACATGATCCGCACGCTTGCCACTTTGTTTCTGATCCTCGGACTGACCTTCGCGGTCACCCAGCCCGCGCTCGCTTGCCCGCTGTGCAAAGACGCGATAGCGACGCCGGATGGCGCGGAAGACGAAGACGTGGCCGCCTTGCCCAAGGCATACAACCGCAGCATCATGTTGATGCTGATCGTGCCGTATGTATCGCTGGTCGGCGTCGGCTTCCTCATCTATCGGGGCGTGAAGAAAAACGCGGCGTATCTGGAACGCATGCGGCAACTCGCGGCGGACACGTCGGCGAACCCTCAAGCGGTTTGATTTGCTCGATTCGTTTAGCGGGGAGCCGTAGGCGACCGGTCGCCTACGGCTCCCCGCTAAACGTTTCCAACGCCCCTTTTTCGTTCCCTTCTCTTTCTCCTCGCTGTACCATCGCTGATCCCTCCTTTTCCTTCCCAGGGATCCTCGCACCATGCGCTCGTTCTTCCGTCTATCGAACCGCCTTCGCTCCAGCCGAACGCTGATCTGGTCGCTCCTCGGCATTATCCTCGCCACCCTGCCCTTGCAAGCGCAGCCGGAGCCGCCGACGCGTTGGCTGCTTGGCGAAGCGTTTCACATTCCTTCCGAATACACGAATCAAGAGAGCGGTTACTTCTCGATCGTCGAGGGAAAGAACGGCAAACTTTACGTCGGCACCGCCAAGTACGGAGTCAACTGCTTCCTCGTCGAGTTCGATCCCGTGGCCAAGGCCCTGGCTATGGTTGTCGATGTGCATCGGCTGCTTGGAATCATGCTCAAGGGTTTCGCGGCTCAGGCGAAGATTCACACGCGCAACAACGTCGGCGAAAGCGGCAAGATTTGGTTCGCCACCAAGCAGGGCTACCCCGAGAAGGGGGAGAAACGCTCCGATTATCCCGGCGGCTACGTCCTCGCTTACGACCCGAAGACGGGGAAAACCGAGAACTACGGCATGCCCAAGGAAGGCCATGGCGTCATCAGCGTCATCGCCGATGAGACGCGCGGTCTGGCCTATATCTCCACCTGCGATGATGGCCGGCCGATCGAGCATTCGAACTTCATGGTGCTCGACCTCAAGACCAAGAAATACCGCGATCTGGGCGACAGCGAGCATTCGTATGCGTTCATCGTGCTCGACAATAAGGGCCGAGCGTATCATCCGGTTCGCGGCGGCAAGGTGATGCGATACGACCCGGAAACGCAGAAGGTGGAAACGCTGGAAACGACCGTGGACGGCCAGCCGGCTCCGAAGGCGTTCACGAAGGACGGGTCGATTCTGAACTGGGACTTTTCGCCCGATCGCAAGACGATGTGGGCGGTCGAAATGTCCACGAACGCGATTTACACCTTCGACATGACCAACAACAGCAAGACGCTCGCCGGCAAAAGCCATGGCCCGCTTCTGGCTCACGCCAAGGCGACCGATTGCCGGGCGCTCTGCGTCGGGCACGACGGCAAGGCATGGGCCGCCGTCACGGAGCAGGGCCGGCCCGGCGGGGCATTGCTGCATCTCGTCTCGTGCACGACCGAAGGCAAGGCACGCAATCATGGGCCTGTGGGCGTCAAGAATCCGGACTATGTGAAATTGAAGGACGAACAGGGCAAAGCGATTCCCTGGCGGCACACGCTGCGCCAAGAAAAGGACGGCACCTGGACCCCCTGGCAACCCCTCGGCATCGCGGCGGGACAGGATGGCTCGGTCTATGTTCTGAGCATCGCGCCCTACACCATCCTCCGGTTGCGACCTGAGCAGCTGAAGTAGGCGGGCGTTTTGCATGCTTCCAAAAATTCGGAGGGAGAGCAGAGAAAGGCAGTTGCCGCTTCCCGCGTTCGCGGCGAAAGGGTCCGCGATCTTCGGATGGCGTCCCTTTTCTTCGCTCCTACAATGGGAGGACACACGCACCGAAGGATCCAGCATGACGCGACGAACTCGGGCCCGCGAAGTGGCCCTGCAACTCCTGTTTCAACGCGACCTGCAACCGGGCGTGACGCGTCTCCAGGTGGATGCGTTCGCCAAGGAACGCCTCAGCGATGAGCCATCGGTCGCTTTTTGCATCAAACTGTACGACGGAGTGATCGAACGGCAGGCGGAGATCGACCAACGCCTGGCGGGGGCGGCCGAAAACTGGCGAGTCTCGCGCATGGCGGCTGTCGATCGCAATCTCCTTCGACTGAGCGCCTTCGAATTGCTCTACGATCCGGAGACGCCTGCTCCCGTCGTCATCGACGAAGCAGTCGAACTCGCGCGGCGCTTCGGTGCGGGCGAATCCTCGGCTTTCGTCAACGGCATCCTCGACCGTCTCAAACGCGATGCCGCCCCGGCTCCGGCTCCCACCGAGTAACGCATGCCGGCTCGCCAACCCTTCACGGCACTTTGCGGGCAAATCGCCTCCGCTCGTCCTGAATCCCGCGTCGATCTGCATCTGCACTCGACCTTCAGCGACGGCACCTATTCGCCGGCCGAAATCACGGACCTGGCACGTCGATCCGGCATGCCCGCCTTCGCCATCACCGACCACGACACGCTCGAAGGCGTTCCCGTCGCTCAGGCCGCCGCGATGGGGTTTCGGATCGAAGTCGTCGCGGGCGTCGAAATCACGGCTGAGTTCCGGGGCAAGGAACTTCACCTGCTCGCCTACTTCGTCGATGTGGGCAATCAATCCTTGCAATCGTCGCTCGCAGAGTTGCGAGCTTCGCGCCGCGAGCGGTTCCTTGGCATGCTTGACCGTCTGAAAACCATGGGCATCGCCTTGGATGCTGACGACGCGCCGACCGGAGCCGACCCATCGTTGGGTCGCCGGCATCTGGCGGAGATGATGGTCCGGGCCAAGAAAGTCGCATCGATGCAGGATGCGTTTCGACGCTATCTGGGGGACGAATCGCGATTCAGCGTTCCCAAGAAACGGTTGCCGATCGAAGAAGCGTTGACGCTGGTGCGCGACGCGGGGGGCGTGGCGAGTTGGGCGCACCCTTCCTATGATTGCACGAAAGATTCGCTCACCGAACTCGCCTCACTAGGACTCGGCGCCGTCGAAGCGTGCTATCCGACGACCCGCTTCGCCCGAGAGCGCGAGCTGCGAACCTGGGCCCGCCAACTGGATCTCGCCATCACCGGCGGCAGCGATTGCCACGGCCCTGAGCCACTGCGTCGCGGCGTCGGAGCCGCGGGCATTAGCTGGCGCGAATTGGAAGCACTGCGTGAGCGGGCGGGATCGAAGCCGCGAGCTGTCCTAATGCAAGCGTGAGCTCGGGCTCTGAAAGACGGGGATTTGCGAATGTTTCGTGCGATTTTTCAGAAGATCAAGCAGGGCCTCGCGAAGACGCGCAGTCTCTTCGGCAGCGTCGCCGAGCTTTTCGGCATCCGCGGCCGAGTCGATCAGCAGTTTCTCACCGAACTCGAGAAACGCCTCTACCTCGCCGACGTCGGCACATTCGCCACGCAGGAAATCGTCACGCGCGTGCGGCAAGCTTTTCTCGACAAGGAAATCAACGGCGACGTCAAACAGTTCGTGAAGGACCAGCTTCGCTCGCTGCTCACCGATGCCTCGCCCGGGTTGCGTTATCAGCCGTCCGGTCCCACCGTCGTCATGATTGCCGGCGTCAACGGCTCGGGAAAAACCACGTCGATCGCGAAACTCATCAAGCTCTGCAAGGACGAAGGCAAAAAGGTAATGGTGGCCGCATGCGATACCTTTCGCGCCGCAGCGACGGAGCAGCTCACCATCTGGAGCCAACGGCTCGATTGCGAAATCGTTAAAGGGCAACACGGCAGCGACCCGGCCGCCATCGCTCATGATGCGTGCGAAAAAGCAAAGGCTCGCGGCTTCGATGTGCTGATCGTCGATACCGCGGGCCGGCTGCATACGCAGACGCACCTCATGCGTGAACTCGACAAGATTCGCCGCATTCTCACGAAGCAGATCCCCGGCGCCCCGCACGAAGTGTTGCTGGTGCTCGATGCGACCAGCGGCCAAAACGCCATCGCTCAGGCGGAAAACTTCAAGAAGACCGTCGAATGCACCGGCATCGTCCTCGCCAAACTGGACGGAACCGCGAAAGGCGGAGCGATCTTCGGCGTGAAGCAAAAACTCGGCCTACCCGTCAAATACGTCGGCGTCGGCGAGAAGCCGGAAGACTTGGAACCGTTCGATCCCGAAGCCTACGTCGAGGCGCTGTTCGAGTAGCACTTCGAAGGTAGAGTCGAGCGGTGACGCGGTGCGCCGGTGGACACCGGCGTTCCGTTTTCACCGCCCGCTCATCGAACCG
>JAIEPT010000190.1 GCA_019748295.1 Gemmataceae bacterium
GTTGGACGAGACGCGGCTTCCAAGCTGGAGTGTTTCGACCCGGTTTGCCATAATGTGAGACGATTGCCCAATGTCCGGTTTTCGCCCCGCCGTCGCCAAACGGCTTTTCGCCTCGCCGTCGCCAAACGGGTTTTCCCGTTGGACGAGACGCGGCTTCCAAGCTGGAGTGTTTCGACCCGGTTTGCCATAATGTGAGACGATTGCCCAATGTCCGCGAATCGGCTTACGAGACCGTTGCGTGGGCAAGAAGCAAGACATCAAGGACATTGAAGCCATCGCGAAGCAATTCGGCATGGATGAGGAAGCCCGCCGCGATTTCGGCGACTTTGTCGAAGAATGCAAGCGTCAGGGCGAGGGCGGCGCCAAGAATGACCGTGGAGACTTTACTTGGGGCGAACTCGAAGGGAAGGCGCGGGAGTTTCTTGGGCGGAATTAGTCCTCGGTAAACGGACGGCTGAGGTTCGAGGGAGACGAAGGATGTTGCTGAGCGTGGACTTGCGGGGAATCGAACAAGACGGAACCGACTTGGTTCTGTTGCAGGCCTACCTTCAGCCATTGATCGGCCAGCCGTTTCTGCACTTTCGATTTTCCTATGGGGATGAAGTCGGCCTCCATTTCGGCGATCCTCACCCTTATAGCTTTCCCAAGATGAAGCACCTTACGAAGGGCTCGTTCATCTTGGGCACGCGCGCATCGAAGTGGCTTTTTTCCGCGCCATCCCGCTCCCTGGTGATTCTCGGATGCGACGATCGCCGATTCGATAGTCAGTCGTCGCTTCGAACTCTGTCGAAGATAGATTTGGAGACGACCGATGTGCTTCAACCTGGGAAGGTCGTTGAAAGCGTCAGCTTGATTCACGGCAGCATTTTCGGATTGGCGGCAACAGGGATCGGCTTGTCGCTTCGATTCTCCAATGGAACCTCGCTCGCCATCATTCCCTCACCTCCCGAAAATTCAGCCTCGGAAGGCGATATTGCGGACTGGGAATTTTTCACGCCCTACGATCGATACCTTCGAGTTGGGCCTGGGCAGAAGTGGTCGTACCTGCCGTCTCGCCATACTGCTGCTCCGGCGGTAATTGCTGCCGGCGACACTCTTCCTTGAAGCATCGGAACGTCCATGTCGCTGAACCCTGAACAAGAGCACGTCGCTCGGCTGGGCCCCTGTTTTGCTTTGCGTTTTTTGGTCCAACCTGAATCGCGAACCGTCGCGCGAGAGCAAATGCCGGGCGTTTCGGATGCGGCCATCTTTCATCGGTGGATGGATCTTTTTTGGACGCTGCGCGAACCCGAGGCGTTGGCTTTGCTTACTTCGGGCGAAAACGCGCTTCTGCATCAGTTCAACGTCGTCTTCGAATCGCTTCCTTGGCGGTCGCTCGAAGCCTTTCCGCATATCTCGGAGGTTTCGGCGGCGGAACGCGCCAAGTTGGAGCAGGTGGCTTCTCGTCTACTGGAGGCGTTGGAACTGAATCAGATCGAGCCTACCAGCAGACTTTCGTAGGCCTTGCAATTGCCGCCGCGTATTGGCGAAACGCTAAAGCGGGGGCAGCTGGGGCGGAGGGTTGGACCCCGCACGGGATTTGCATGTCGTAAAGGCGATGGAATGCCGAAGATAAGTAGGGACGGAAACACTCGCTGAAGGCGACTTTTGCCCTCGCTGATCGCCGAGACGGCATTGTTTTCGCCCCAAACGCCTTGTTCGTAAAGAAGTTCGGTTCTTCGCCAGTTTCTTGTTTCATCCGAAAAATGGGACGGTATAATTGGTTGGGTTCATCTCATCCGGTTTTTCGTTCCCGCCCGAAGAATCGATCCCAGCATGCTTCCCGCCCCGAATGTCCCCATCTAAAGGGGGATCCGCGAATGAAAAACTCCAAGAAGCGCACCCCACGGTCGGAAGAGGATCCCAACATGGGACAAGGGTCGTTTGCCACGGAAAACCGTCTCCCGATCGATCCCGAGACGCATGAAGACGCCGCCGGCTATGCCAGCGGCCCCGACGATGCGCTTGGCCTCTATCTCAAGCAGATGGGCGCCATCCCCCTGCTGAACCGGAACAAAGAACTCGAGATGGCCGAACGGCTCGAACGGGATCGCGCCCGTTTCCGCCGGGCGGTCCTCCTCCATGTCCCCAGCCTCGAACGCGTGATCGGACTATTCACCCGCGTCCGCATCGGCGAAGTGCTCATCGACCCGCTGATCGACGTCGTCGCCAGCGTGGGTCGATCGAAGGATGCCATCCTTGGCCGGCTCCAGGGGCACCTTCGTAAGCTCCTCCGCCTGATGGCTCAGATCGACAAGGATTACCGCGATTGGACCAAGTGCCGCTCGGTGAAGGGGCGCAAGAAGCTGGCTCATGACCGCTGGCGTCGCGTGAACCAGGCGGTCGATCTCGTCGAAGAGTTGTCGCCACGCACCGAGTTCCTGGAAACGCTGGCGGGCGAATTGCTTCTCGCCGCCGCCCAGACTCGCGAAATCGAAGACCGCGCGGTACGCGGCGGCCGGTCGCAGCGCGATCGGGACCTTCGCCTCCGCGCGATCAAGGAATTGCGGAACCACATCCAGACGCTCCGCATTGCTCCCCACGAACTCAATATCCTTCGCCGCGGCATCGAACGACGGCTCGACCGGTATCGCCATGTCCGCATGGATTTGGCCGAGGCCAACCTTCGCCTGGTGGTGTCGATCGCGAAGAAGTATCGCGGCCGAGGTTTGGCGTTTGCCGACCTGATTCAGGAAGGCAATCGCGGGCTCATGCGGGCCGTCGACAAATTCGAGCATCGGCTTGGTTTCAAGTTCGGCACCTATGCGACGTGGTGGATTCGCCAGGGCATTCAACGTGCCCTCGCCGATCATGCCCGTACCGTCCGCGTGCCATGCCATCAAGTCGCCCTGCTCGCCACGTTGGAACGCCTTCGCGGCGAAATGATCGGCGTCACGGGTCGCGAACCCTCCAATGAGGAACTCGCCGCCAAGCTTGGGACGACGCCCGAAGAAGCCCGCTCGCTGCGAGCCGTGGCTCGCGCTCCGCTCAGCTTGCAAGAGCCGATGGGGGACGATGCCGAGCGTCCGCTGGAAGAAGTGATCAACGATCGCTCGGCCACCAATCCGGGCGAGAACGTCGATCAGATGCTGCTGAAGGAACGGATCGCCGAAGTGCTTCGTTCGCTGCCGCCGCGGGAGCGTGAAGTCATTGAGATGCGGTTCGGTCTGAAAGACGGCCAACCGCGCACGCTCGACGAAGTGGCGCGCTGCTACGGCATCACCCGCGAACGCATCCGCCAAATCGAAGCCCGCGGCCTCGTGAAGCTTCGCCAGCCGATCCGCAGCAAACGCCTCGCGGGTTTCGCGGAAACGACGTGATAAGTTAGAGAGTAGTCCTCACGCTCCGAGCGAGGTCAGCGGCGATGCGAGTTCAGACCGTCTTTCGTGGCGACAAGTTTATTTAACTTGTCGGATTCGTAGTGGATGAGTTTCAAACAAGTTAGATAAACTTGTTTCCACGGGTCGTCTGACCTCACCTCGCCGTTGACCTCACGCGGAGCGTGAGGACCACTCTGCTGTCTATCGTGGCGACAAGTTGATCGAACTTGTCGGGTTGATATTGGATGAGTTTCAAACAAGTTAGATAAACTTGTTTCCACGGGTCGTCTGACTTCACCTCGCCGTTGACCTCACGCGGAGCGCGAGGACTTCTTTACCCCTTGCAGATGCCGTGCACGACTTCGCCATGCACATCGGTGAGGCGGTATTGGCGGCCCTGGTAGCGGTAGGTGAGGCGGGTGTGGTCGATGCCGCAGAGGTGCAGGATGGTGGCCTGCATGTCGTGGACGTGGACGGGATCGGCGACGATGTTCCAGCCGAAATCGTCGGTCTCGCCGAAGACGGTTCCCGGCTTGGCGCCGCCGCCGGCGAGCCACCAGGTGAAGGCCCGTCCGAAGTGATCCCGGCCGCGCGGCGATGCGGGATCGCCCTGGCCGAACGGCGTTCGGCCGAACTCGCACGCCCAGATGACCAGCGTGTCGTCGAGCAGGCCGCGTTCCTTCAAATCAAGCACGAGCGCGGCGGAGGGGCCTTCGGTGTCCTGGCATTGGGCTTCGAGTTGGGTGAACAGATTGCCGTGCTGATCCCAGCCTGAGTGCATGAGCTGCACGAAGCGGACGCCGCGTTCCAGCAATCGGCGAGCGACGAGGCAGTTGTTGGCAAACGTGCCTTTCGACAGTGCATCGGGCCCATATCGATTGAGCGTGCGGCGAGTTTCGTTGGAGAAGTCCACGAGGTCGGGCACGCTCGTTTGCATGCGGAAAGCCATCTCGTATTGAGCGATCCGCGTTTCGATTTCCGGGTCGCCTGTTTCCGCGAGCCGGGCGGCGTTCATGGCGGCGATGTCGTCGAGCAACGCCCGACGCGATTCGGGGCTCACACCCTGGGGGTTGGCGAGGTACGGCACCAGGTCGCCGGTATTTCGGAAGCGGACGCCCTGAAAGCGGCTCGGCAGAAACCCGGAGCCCCAGTAGTAGTCGAAGAAAAGTTGGCCGCACGTTTTGCCGCGATCGCTCGAGGTCATGACGACGAAGCTGGGGAGGTTGTCGCTTTCGCTGCCCAGGCCATACGAGAGCCAGGCGCCGAGGCTGGGCCGGCCGGGAACTTGGGCCCCGGTCATGAAGAAGGTGACGCCCGGCGCGTGGTTCACTGCTTCGGTGTTCATGCTGCGGACGAAGCAAATATCGTCCGCGATGCCGCCCACGTTCGGCAGCATGGTGCTGAGCGAGATGCCGTTTTGACCATAACGGCGATGCGGCTTGATGGCGGGAACGCACGGCCACTTGGCGTAGCCGCTGGACATGGTGGAGAGCCGTGTGGAGCCTCGAATCGAATCGGGGATGTCTTGCCCTGCGAGTCGGCGGAGCATCGGTTTGTCGTCGAAGAGATCGACATGCGAAGGCCCGCCGCCTTGCCAGAGGACGACGACGCGTTTCGCTTTCGGCGGATGATGAGGCAGCCCGGGAAGGCCTGCATCGCCGCGGCGTTCGTTGGCCTTTGCAGCGTCCGGGTTGAGCAACGACGCCAGTGCGGCCAAGCCGATGCCGCCGCCCGTGGAAGTCAGAAACTGGCGTCGGCCCACCGAGGCGAATTGCTGGCGCAGCATGTCGAGCATCGTCGTCTACCTTCCGAGTCGTCATTTATGGGCGGTGCTGCACGCATTCTACCCAAGTTGAGAAGCCCATTCACTTGAAGATTTGCAACGACAACCGAACACAGGCCGCGTGTTCGCGCGAGTCCGAACAAAACGAAGCGCCATGTTCTTTCATCACGAGCGGAACAGTGCTTGCACTATAGGAGACCTGTGACGGCCGGAATGCCGTCCATTGATCTGACCTTCAAGGGGACACTCATGAAACGCGCCTCCATCCTAACCTGTGCGGCCCTCGCTGCATGTGCGACGATTGCCGCCTTCCCGACCACCAGCCATGCTCAGCTTTTCGGCCGACGCACTTACAACACCTACAACATGTACGGCCACTCTCCGTCGTACTACACGCCTTATTCGTCCGGTTACCAGTCGGGTTACACGACGAACTACTACACTTCGCCCGGTTGGAACACGTATTCGCCGGGGTGGAACACCTACTCGCCGGGCTGGAACACGTATTCCCCCGCATGGAGCGGCTATTCCAGCAGCTATTACAGCGCGCCGACCTACCAATACTACTCGGCGCCGACGTACTCCGCTCCCTATGCGGGTTACGCGCACCCGAACACTTCGGGCTACTACTACCACGGCTATTAAGGCGAGCGGCGTCTGCATTTCTCCCCTCTCCCTTCGGGAGAGTTCGGGAGAGGGGCCGGGGGTGAGGGCGTGCGACGTGGCGTTACGCGGGAAAAGTCACCCTCACCCCAACCCTCTCCCGGAGGGAGAGGGAAGTAGACTAGCTCCTGCCGCTCGCCTAAGCCGCAAGCGAGCCTAGGTAGCGCTCTCGCTTCCGCGAGAGGTAAGCGGCAGAGCGCCTTGCAACCGCATGGTTCGCTGCCGCTTACCTCTCGCGGAGCGAGAGGGCTACCTACAATGCCGTCGCGGGTCGGGTTTCCGTTTGGGCGAAGTAAGGTCGTTCGGCACCTTCGCTGTCGGAACCACGGACGAGGCCGGGCCGACGTGCACGTCCTGGTCGTCGAAGAAAATATGCGGGCTGAACGCTTCGAGCACTTTCGTCTTTTCCACGCCCCCCATGAAGAACGCCTCGTCGATATGCACATCCCACGCAAGCAGCGTGCGGATCACGCGTTCATGAGCGGGCATGTTGCGAGCAGTGACCAAGGCCAGGCGAACGGGGCGTTGCTTGAAACCGGGGTCTTTTTGCAACGCCGAGAGCGTTCGCAGCAGTTTGGCGAACGGGCCTTCCGGCAGCGGTTTGCGTGCGTTTTGCTCTTCATGGTGCAGGAACGCATCGAGTCCGTCTTGCTGATAAATGCGTTCCGCCTCATCCGAAAAGACCACCGCATCAGCATCGAAGGCAATGCGGATCGGGTCGATCAATTCCTGCCGCCCTTTGACGTTTGGCCCACCCACGATCAGCCCTGCGGCGAACCCTGCCGCAAGGGCGGTCTTCACATCCTCCTCGAAACTCGTCAGAAACAGATCGACGTCGAACGCTCGCAGATACGGAGTCAACGCCCGGCCGCCGGAGAGGGCCGCCCGGCGAATGTCGAGGCGGTAGTGCTTGATCGATTGAAACATCCTCAAGCTGGTGGCCGGGTCGTTGCGCGACATCACGACCACTTCGGCCTTGCGAATAGGCGGACCCTTGCGCGGCTTGTGGCTGGCGGCTTGCAGGTTCAGGTTGAGCAACGCTTGGATCAGCGCGAAACCCGCCCCCGGCGGCAGAATCTCGTCGACGTTCTCCATCTGATATTGGGCGTAAGCCTGCACGCCGTCGGCTTCGTAAACGCGATTCGCCTCTTCCATGTCGAAGAGCGCCCGCGACGAAACGCCGACGACGAGAGTTTGCGACAGATCGACCGGCATGCGAATCTCGCTCCGAAACGCGGGCGCCGCTTCGCTCCCCAAGCCCCACCGTAAGCGCAGCGCACGGTGGGGGTCAGACCGCGGACTGGATCCCCAGGGTGCGCTGCGCTTACCCTGGGGCTTGGCGCAGATCAACGAAGCGTCAGCACCGCTCGCTCCCCTCGCCTCAAGGGGGGAGAGGGGAGCGAGACGACCTACGCATGTTCGTGGGTGTGCGTATGCTTCCCCGCTTGTTCCGCATCGATGTGCCAGCCGCAGTCGCCGCAGGCAGGCGCTTTGCCGAAGCAGGGATCGCAATACAAGGGGCCGCCGCGGAAGTATTGCTCCAGACGGCTCTGGTCCTCGGCCGACAGATCGCCGGCATCGCGAGGCAGGTGCAGTTCGTCGCCGCAGCCTTCGCATTTCTTCTCGTTCCATGACGCGATCAAGGGAGCGTAGTGGTCATTCATCCAACGGCTCACCTGCCCTGAGCCGCTGCACAGGGGGCAAGCCATGCTCATCTGGGCGGCGATCGCCTTGCGGATGAACGCGCTTTTGTTGGGCAGCTTGTTGAGGAACTCGGCCAGTTCCTCTTCCACTTTGAACGCGACCACGGCCGTCTTGGGATTTTTGCGACTCATGCCTTCAATGTATCGGCGATGCCGAAGGATCGCAACGTCGTCGAATTGCGGGCGATTTCCTTTGGGATGCCTTTCGTCCTTTGAGTAGAATCCCTGTGCGTCTCCGCGAACTCTCCCGAGAGGATTCCCGCGTGTCGTTTTTGCGGCTCATCTACTGGAGCGCCATCATCGGCGGCTGGTCCGCCTTTGTCGGCTGGCTGATCGCCGAAATTCTCATGGGGCGGTGGATTCACCAGAGCGCCATGCTGGCGGTTCTCATGGCCAGCCTCGTCGCCTGTTTCCTGGGCGCCGGCATCGCGATGCTTTCCGGCCTGCTCGCCTTCCGCTGGAGCATGATTCTCTTCCGCGGCGGCCCCGGTCTGGTCGGCGGATTCATCGCCGGGTTTCTCGGCAGCCTTTTGGGCAACGGCCTCACCTACCTCATGGGTTCGATCGGCCTCATCCTCGGTTGGATGATCTTGGGGCTGGCGATCGGGGCTGTGGAAGGGATCGTCGATCAATCGGTTCGCAAGATCCGCAACGGGCTGATCGGCGGAGCGCTCGGCGGGCTCCTCGGCGGATTATTGTTTATCCCCATCAGCCGAATCGTCGGCAGCCCGATGTCGAGCCGAGCTTTTGGCTTCGTCATCCTGGGCATGTTCATCGGACTCTTCATCGGCCTCGTTCAAGTCATTCTCAAAGACGCCTGGCTCACGGTGCAGGAAGGTTTTCGCCCGGGCCGGCAGCTGATCCTCGGCACGAAAGATGTGGCGATGGGAACTTCGGAAAAAGCGGATCTTATCTTCATCGCCATGGGCGCCAAAGGCGTCGAGCCGCTTCATCTCCGCATCCGCAAGGAGAAGGACGGCTCCTTCACGCTGGAAGACAACCAGTCGCGAACCGGCACGATGCTGAACGGCGAGCGGATCACGCAGCCGACGACGCTGACGAACGGCGATGTGATTCAGTTCGGCGTCAACAAGGTGCAGTTTCGCGAAACGTATCGCCAGGCAACCGCGGGCGACTCGCGGCGATCGCGCCGCGACGTCAGCCAGGCGACCGCGGCGGGCCCCCCTCCGTTGCCGACGGGGTCACGTTCGTAGGCGAGTAGCCGGTTCTTATTTCGAGCGCCCTGTCTTCCGCTTGCGGCTTAGCGTTCGGAAAGAGCCCTGATCTCGCTAAGCCGCAAGCGGAAGACAGGGGTAGGCGGTTTCGAAGACCAGTTCCAAGCAGCGCGCAAGCGCGACAGAAGATCGGATAGGGTTCGCTCATGAGCGTCGTGTGCAGGCAGTGTGCTCGAAATCAGCCGGACCAGGCTCAGTTCTGCTGGTACGACGGCGCGCCTCTCGCCGGGTCGAAAGGCCCGCTCAACCCGGGGCAGGCTCCCTTCCCGGCGCCTTTCGTCTTCGATTCCGGCATGACGTGCAACAACTTCGATCAGATGGCGCTTGCCTGCCAATCGAACTGGAAGAAGGCGACCGATCATCTGAAGCAGGGTTCGTTTCTGCCGTTTTTCCGCAGCATGGGGCGCGCGGACCTCGCCTTCGCCGCCAAGGAAGCCGCCAACTTTCCGGACCTGGAACGCGGCCTTGATCAACTCCTCGACAAGCTGCCCACGCAGGCAATGCAGGGTCCGCAGCTGCGGGTGCAACCGACCGAGCTGAACCTCGGCCTCATGCAAGTGGGCGTCGATCGCCCGCTCGATCTGCATCTCGAAAACCTCGGCATGCGGCTCGTTTACGGCACCGTGTCTTCCAGCGTCCCCTGGATGGTCGTCGGCGATGGACGAGCGGAACGCATCGTTCAGTTCAACTCGGAGATGCACCTGCCGGTGACGATCCGCGGGGCCAACCTGCGTGCGGGCCTCAAGCCGCTCGAAGGCCGGATCACGATCGACACGAACGCGGGCCAGGTTTCCGTCAGTGTTCGCCTGGAAGTGCCGTGCGCGCCCTTCGCCGAGGCCGGCGCGTTGCAAGGTTGCCTTACGCCGCGGCAGGTGGCGGAGCGAGCGAAGGCGAATCCCAAGTCGGCAATGCCGTTCTTCGAGAGCGGCAGCGTCAAGAAGTGGTTCGGCAAAAACGGCTGGACCTACCCGGTGCAAGGCCCCTCGATGCCCGGCCTCGCCGGCATTCAGCAGTTCTTCGAAGCGCTCGGTCTCGCCAAGCCGCCGAAAGTCCGTTGCAACACGACGGCCATTCAGCTTCGCGGCGATCCGGGCATGACCGTCACTCAGGAAATCCAAGTCACGACCGACGAGAGCCGACCCGTCTACGCGTATGCCACGTCGGACCAGGACTGGATCGACGGCAGCGAGTGCAAGCCGACGGGACGGACGGCGACCATTTTTCTCAAGGCGAAGGTTCCGAATCGGCCGGGCGAGACGTTGACCTCGTATGTCGTCGTGCACGGCAACGGCAACCAGCGTTTCCCGATGCAACTGACGCTTGCGATCTCCCGCAAGGCCCCGCCGCCGATGCCGGAATACGCGGCGTCGCGGGCGCCGATGCCTGAGGCGACGTTCACGGCCGTCGAGCCGATCTTCACGCCGTCGCTCGCCTCGGCTCCGCCCCCCCTGCCGACAGCGATAACCGCAACGCCGCCGGCTCCCTTGGCGTTCACGCCAACCTTGGTGGATGAAGAAGCGGGGGAACGCAAGTCGGGCGGCCAGCCGACGTGGCTGCTCGACTCCATCGTCGGCGGCACGCTTGCCTTCGCGTTGCTGCTCGTCCTGATGATCGATCTGCTCAGCAAGCCACGCGAACGGGCGGCGGGTCCGAACACGCTCGAAGTCAAGATCGTCCGCGACGACACGCGATCGAAGGGGACGACGAAGCTCAAAATTGCGATGGTCCCCACCCACGTTGAAACGATCCAGAAAACGGGAGAAAAAGTCGCGTGGGACGACATGGGCCTGCTGCTCCGCGAGATGGGCGAAGGGTTTCAATACACCGAAATCAAGGTTGAAGAAATCCTGAATAACCCAAACGTCCTGAACGGCTACCAGGTACTCTTTCTGACATGCGCGCCAGGCGGCGAGGAACTCAGCGACATCCTGAAGCAATACGTCGCACAGGGCGGAACCCTTTACGCTTCGGATTGGCGTTTCGACGCCGTGGCACGTGCCTTCCCCGATTACGTCAACTTCAACGCACAAGGCAACGGCACGAAACAAAAACTGAAGGCAAAAGTCATCGATCCAGGGCTGCGTGAAGTTATGGGGGATAGTATCGTCCTCAACTTCGACCTGCCTCGATGGAAGACGGCTGCCTTCGGCGGACCCGGCGCCAACGTATTGGTAGAAGGAAAATACTTCAGGCAGAATAGCCCGCATGATACGGTCGGAGTGCTCGCGACTGCACCGCTGCTGGTCAAATTTGGCTTCGGCAAGGGGACGGTGGTCTTCACTTCGTTCCACTACGAAAAGGCGAACTCGGAAGTCGAGAAGAAGCTGCTGCAATACCTGATCTTCCGCCTCGTGACTGCCGAGGTCGAAAACGCGGTCAATGCCGCCATCTCGGAAGGCGGGTTCGCGCCCGCGAAGTCGAATCTCTTGAGCACGCCGAAGGGGAATCCGTCGATCACGAAGACGTTCAAGCTCGAACGCCCGGGTTCGCTGATCTTCGCACTCGGCTTCCGCAACGAAGGGGCGAAGCTCTCGATGCACATCCGCTCGCCGCTGGGAAAGGATTACACGTGGGAAGGGGAATCGACCGTCGTCCTCGAAGTGCCCAACGCCGCGGTGGGCGAGTGGACCTACACCGTGACCGCGAAGCACCTGCCGTACGAGAATTTTCCTTTCAATGTGACCGTCGGCGAAAAACGCTGACGACAGGGGCGGCCCCTGGAGACGCTCCGAAGGCCTACGGGTTCGAAGTTGTTTCGAAACCCCTGTCTTCCGCTTGCGGCAAAGCGTTTGGAGAAAGCCCTGGACCCGCTAAGCCGCAAGCGGAAGACAGGGCTTCGAAACAACCTCTATCAATCGGCCTTCCCTACCCCTATACGGCAGGATCCAAACCGTCTGAACGCTGAGAGACTTTTGCGGTTACTGTACCAGCCGCCTAACAGCGGCTGCTCGCCTGACTACGCCATGATCTCGTGGTTGACGTGCCCATGCACATCAGTCAGGCGGAAGTCGCGGCCGGAGTAGCGATAGGTGAGCTTTTCGTGGTCGATGCCCATGAGATGCAGCATGGTGGCGTGCAGATCATGCACGTGCATTTTCTTTTCCATGGCCGCGAAGCCGAAGTCGTCGGAGGCTCCGTAGGCCATGCCGCCCTTGACGCCGCCGCCGGCGAGGAACACCGAGAAGCCGTGGTGATTATGGTCGCGGCCCTTGGCGCCTTCGGATGCGGGCGTGCGGCCGAACTCGCCGCCCCAGAGGACGAGCGTGTCGTCGAGCAGCCCGCGGTGCTTCAGATCCTTGATGAGGGCGCCGACCGGCTGATCGACGGTGCGGGCGTTGCCGCGGTGGTTGGCGATATCGCCGTGGTCGTCCCACGGTTGGCCGCCGCCGGTGAAGATCTGCACGACGCGCACGCCCGATTCGACAAGCCGACGGGCGGCGAGGCAGGCTTTGCCGAAGGGGGAGTCGCCGTAGCGAGCCCGGGTGGCGACGGTTTCGCGGTTGAGGTCGAAGACGTCCTGCGCTTCCGTCTGCATGCGGAAGGCGACTTCCATCGACTGAATGCGCGACTCCAGCGGCTGATCCGCTCCGCCGCGGCGATCGAGGTGCATCTGGTTGAAGCGACGCAACAGGTCCATCTGCTCACGCTGCGACGATGAGGCGAGGAAGCGATTGTCGATGTTCTGCAGGACGCTGCGCGGCTCCATGTTGGAGTTGTTGATGTGCGTCCCCTGGAAGATGCCCGGCAAGAAGCTGTTGCTCCAAAGCTGGGGGCCGACCACGGGTTTTCCGGGGCACATCACGACGAAGCCGGGCAGATTCTGGTTCTCGGTTCCGAGGCCATAGACGAGCCATGAACCCATGCTGGGGCGAATGGGTTGCGTTTCGCCGCAGGTCATCATGAGCAGCGAGGGCTCATGGTTGGGCACGTTGGTATGCATTGAGCGAATGACGCAGAGGTCGTCCGCGGATTCCGAAATGTGCGGGAAGATTTCGCTGATCGGCAGGCCTGATCGGCCGCATTGATTGAAGCGAAACGGCGACTTCATGAGGGCATTGGTGCCGCGCTCGGTGCGAAGCCCGGCCGTCTGCGGGGGACGTTGCCCGTCCCACCGCGTTAGTTCCGGCTTGGGGTCGAACGTATCGACCTGCGAGGGGCCGCCGTTCATGAAGACGTGGATAAGCCGTTTCGCCCGCGGCCGAAAGTGCGGCTGCTTCGGCGCCATCGGGCTATCGCCCGCGCGGGCCTGATCCTGTTGCAACAAGCCGGCGAGGCCGACCATGCCAAGGCCCGTGCCCATCCGCTGCAGCATTTCGCGACGCGAAAGAAACATCGTCTATCTCCTGCATTTCCGGCTCCCCTCTCCCCTCTGGGGAGAGGGGTTGGGGGTGAGGGGCCAACCCTCGCGGTGATTCGTTGTTCGTGAACCAAGCCCCAGGGTAAGCGAAGCGCACCCTGGGGATCACTACATTCGCGGTCTGGATCCCCACGGTGCGCTGCGCTTACCGTGGGGCTTGGGGAGGAACATCAAGCGTCAGCACGGGCTAGCCCCTCACCCCCAGCCCCTCTCCCCAAAGGGGAGAGGGGAGCCAAACATTAATCCAAATACATGAACTCGTTGCTCGCGAGGAACACCTGGGCGAGGCGTTCCCAGCGGGTCAGGCGGTTTTGCGGCTGCGTCATCGGCGCGTCGCTTTCCTTGAGGAACGCGAGGGCCAACTCGGTTTCCTGAGGCGTCGCCGCGCGGGCGTAGAGCAACTCGAACGCGAGCTTCACGCGGTCGGCATCGTTCGCGGCTTGCTTCTGCAAGCGGGCCGAGAGCGCCTTCGCTTGATCGACGACGAACGCTCCATTCAGCACGAACAACTGCTGCTGCGGCACGGTCGTCTCCGTGCGGCGTTCGCTCGTGATGTTGGCGTCGGGGAAGTCGAACATGCGGAGCATGGGGTTCAGTTCGTGCCTGCTGATCTTGCCGTAAATCGTGCGACGGCGATTGGCGCTGTTGCCCAGGTCGAGCGTTGGGCCGCCCAGCGTGGGATCGAGTTGCCCGGAGACGGCAAGCATCGCGTCACGCCAGGATTCCACTTCGAGCCGGCGGCGGTTCATGCGCCAGAAGGAGCGATTGTCGCCATCGACGCTGAAGTTCTTGTCGTCGTTCGCGGCTGCCAGTCGATACGTTGCCGACAGCATGATTTCGCGGTGCATCGCCTTGATCGACCAGCCCGATTCCATGAACTTGCTCGCCAGCCAATCGAGCAACTCGGGATGACTCGGGCGATCGCCGAGCGTGCCGAAGTTGCTCGGCGTCGTCACCAGGCCCCGGCCGAAATGATGCAGCCAAAGGCGATTGACGAAGACGCGGGCGGTGAGCGGATTCTTCGCGGAGGCGATGTCCTCGGCGAGTTCGAGCCGAGTGTACTTGCTCGGCGCGACGGCGTCGGCGGATACGACTTGCAGGAACCGCAACGGCGCCAATTCGCCTTGCTTGGCGGGATTGCCGCGGAGGTGGACCTTCATCGCGGCGCCACCCCCCTTGAGCACATGGGCCATCGGCGGTGCGGCGGGGGACGACTTCTTCGTGGCATCGAGTTCCGTTTCCATCTTCTCGACCGCCTGCCGACGCTCCGGAGCCATCGCGGCCCGTGCTTCGGCAACGCTGATTTTGTGCGGGCTCTTGTCCGTTGCGAGAAGTGCGACCGCCAATGCGTCTTTGTCCGCGCTCATGACGGCGGAGCGTTCTTTGCCGTTGGTCTTCGCCTGCGTTTCGAGTTGCTTCCGCTTCTTCGCATCCAGCTTCGCGTATTCGGCCGCGACGGTCGTCGCCTTCGACTTCAGGTCCGCAGCGAACTTCTTGACGGAGTCCGAAGGTTCGTTCCCCTCCGCGGAAAGCTTGCGCCATTCGACGAACGCATCCGGCATGTCTTTCTTGGCAAGTAGGGCGACCCAGCGGTTCAGCGTCGGGGCATGCAGCGAGTGCTTGGTCGCGACGTTGGCGGCCTTCGAGCCCTTCTGCACCGACCATGCGGCCAGCAGATAGCGATCGAGCTGAGCGACGCTTTCGAGGCTCAATCGTTCCGCTTCGGCCTTCAGCGTCGTGTCCACTTTCTCGGTCAGCGATTTGATCGTCTTCTGCGCTTCGTCGTACTTCTTGACGTGATCTTCCGGCGCGATGGCGGTGGGCGAAAGCGACGAACCATTGAAGACGCCGGCGAGGGAGAAGTAATCGACTTGCGGGATGGGATCGAACTTGTGGTCATGGCAGCGGGCACACGAAACCGTGAGTCCCAGCACCGCACGTGTGAGCATGTCGATGCGGTCGTCCAACTCGTCCGCGGCCGCTTTGGCGGCATCCGTGTTCTTGTAGTAAAGAACGCCCAGCCCCTGGAAACCGAGGCCTGCAAGCTGCGTCACGCGATCCGGTTCCGGCGGCATGAGATCGCCGGCGACTTGCAGTTTGAGGAAGCGGTCGAACGGCATGTCCTTGTTGAACGCATCCACCACCCAGTCGCGATAGCGCCAAGCATTCGTGAACGGTTGGACGCCGAAGGTATGGGCCTGATCCTCCGCGTAGCGGCTCAGATCGAGCCACGTGCGGGCCCATCGTTCGCCGTAATGCGGCGATTGCAGCAGGCGATCGACGACCTTCGCGTAAGCGTCAGGCGAGTTGTCTTTCAGAAACGCTTCGACATCTTCCGGAGTCGGCGGCAGGCCGATGAGATCGAACGTCGCACGACGCAGCCATTCGCGTTTGCCCGCAGCGGCGACCGGTTTGAGACCGGTCTTTTCAAGCTCGGCAAGGATGAAGCGGTCGATATCGCTCTTCGCCCAGGCCCCGTCTTTCACCTTCGGCGCCGTCGGTTTCGCCACCGGCTGAAAGGCCCAGTGTTCGCGGGCTTTCTTCCAGTCGATGGCGGCCGGAGCAGGAGCGGCAGAACCGTCACGCGGATCGGGAGCGCCTAGCTTCACCCACGTCTCGAAGTCGCGGATCACGGCTTCCGGCAGCTTCTTGCCCGGCGGCATCGCCATGTCGTTTTGATGCTTCAACGCCTGGATCAGCAGGCTTTTCTCCGGCTGACCGGAAACGAAGAGCGCCCCCGTTTCGCCCCCCTTGGCCATCGCTTCACGGCTGTCGAGCAGCAGCTTTCCCTTTACCTTCTTCGCATCCGCCGAATGGCACGAATAGCACCGCTCGATGAGAACGGGCCGAATCTTGCTTTCGAAGAATTCGACATGCTTGGGATCCAGCTTCGCCTGAGCGCGAAGCACGCTCGGCCCCAGCGCCAGCGAGGAGAGCGCGAGAAAAACGCCGAATCGCATGCGGAATCGTCCTGGTGAGATCGACAAGGCGAGAGACGGCGAACCGTCCCGGGAGGGTGGGTCCAAGTATTGTTGCGAACGGACAACGCGATTGCAACGACAAACGGCCCCGAGATCAATCAAACACGGCCTTTTTCGGGTCGTCCTTCTTGGGATCGAGGGCGGGAAAGGGGAACAAGATCGATGGCGAATGCTGCTCGCGCATGAGCCGGTCCATTCGTGCGATCATGTCCGGGTGCTCCGCGGCGACATCCTTCGCTTGATTGGGGTCGGCGTTCAGGTCGTACAGTTCGATATGCAGGTTCGGCTGGACCTTCCCCTTGCCCAGCAAGTTCTGCCGAATGCCGGTGAAGTTGCCGATGCGGACCATCTGCTGGCCGCCGTAGCCGGGAAACTCCCGATAGAGGAATGGCCGGGGCGATTGCTTCTGCCCCAAAAGCGACGGCGCGAAGCTGATGCCGTCGATCTTTTCGGGGATCGCCTTCTCGTTGTCGATCAGTTCCAGCAACGTCGGCAGCCAATCCTCGAATCCTGTCACGCGCGTCAGTTCCTGCCCCGCCGGGATGCGGCCCTTCCACCGCACGATGCACGGCACGCGGAAGCCGCCTTCGTAGAGCGATCCCTTGAAGCCTCGAAGGCCGGCGGCGGAGTTGAAGAAGTTGGCATCCGTTCCCGCGTGTCCGTCGCCGAGCGGGCCGTTGTCGGACGAGAAGACGAAGATGGTGTTTTCTTCCAGGCCCAGTTCTTTGAGCAGATCCATCAGCTTGCCGACTTCCTGATCCAATCTCGAAATCATGGCGGCATACGCGGCCCGCGGGGTGCGATGAGGCAGGTAGCCTTTGCCCCCTATATATGGCGGGTCTTCCCATCTGCCGAGGTAGGGCTTCAGCGAATCGTCGGGCACTTGCAGCGATACGTGCGGGATGGTCGTGGGCACGTAGAGAAAGAAGGGCCGATCCTTGTTTTGCCGCATGAAGTCGCGGGCCTGATCGAAAATCAGATCGCCCGAGTATTGCTTGCCGACATACCCCTTGTAAACGTCCGGGTCCTTGGGATCGGCTTTTTCGGGAAGCTTGTCCGGCAGCTTCATGTAGCCGTTTTCGAGCAGGATTTTCTTGTTGTTGTCCCAAAGATGGATCGGGTAGTAGTTGTGAGCCACCGCCTGGCAAAGGTATCCATAGAAGCGATCGAAGCCGTGCTTGGCGGGAATGCCGTCGCTGGCCGGCCCGCCGAGTCCCCATTTGCCGAACCCACCGGTCGCGTAGCCGAGCATCTTGAGGATTTTCGACAGCGTCGTTTCGGACGACGGCAACGCTTGCTGCCCCTCCGGTTTGATCTCCTTATTGTTGCGAATGATCGCATGGCCTGGATGCTTGCCGGTGAGCAAGACGCAGCGCGATGGAGCACACACCGGGCTGCCGGAATAATGCTGCGTGAGCCGCATCCCCTCAGCCGCGAGGCGGTCCAGGTTCGGCGTCTTGATTCGCTTCTGCCCGTAGCAGCCGACATCGCCGTAGCCTAGATCATCGGCAAGGACGAAGACGATGTTCGGCGGCCGTTTCTCATCGGCGTGAACCGCGGCGCCGAGCGAGAACGCAACGACGGCAAGAAGCATACGTGCCATGATGAACCCTTTAGCTGCCGCGATCAGAGCGAATCGAGCCTTTGCGAACCAACACGATCACCAGGGTTGCGACGCCCGCGACGCCCACGATGCGTCCCCGCCAACCGCCGAAGACGACGGTGGCATTGAACATGATGAACGCCAGAAAGCCGAGGATCGTCCAGTGCCAGCCGGCCGAACGCATCCAATATCGCGAGGGAAAGCGCCAGCGCCAAGCGGCATCCATGCCCCAAATCGCGAGAAACGCATAGTTGATCCACACGCCGCCGCCGAAAGGAAAGCCGACAAGGTCAGCAGTTTGCTTCGCCGTCGCCTCCACTGCTCGATCATGGCTCCACTGATGAGCAAGGTGAAAAGCAACAAAAACATGCACCAAGCAGGTCGCCCAACCCATCAGCCAATACACGCGCCCCCACGAGTCGTCCACAGGACGCGGCGAACGCCAAGGCCAACCCAGCGCAAAGAAGAAGACAGCGACAAGAGCCGTCCCACGAACAAACCATTCGTCCACGTCACTCATCGCCGTCTGTTTTCATCCTTTATCCTTCATCCTTCATCCTTCCTTTCGCATGATCGGCATTTCCTCGAAGGTCGGCAATCGGGTATAGATGCGGCGATGGGATAGGCTGCGATTCGCGGAAAGGATTCCGGTCATGTCGAGGCTTCAAGTTCTCTGCCTCTTCGTTCTTTGTTCGCTCCCCGCATTCGGCTGCGAGCAGCGGCTTCCGGATTACGCTCAAGCGATCAAGCCGGGAACGGTTTCTTCCGGTTCCGCGTCGGAATCGTCTGATTCCGGCTACCAGGTCGTCGCTCCGAATGCGAACGCCGTTCGGCCCAGCAGCGTCAAGCAAACGCCCGCGAGCCCCGCTTCCACGCCCCGCGATGGGTGGACGCCCATCCCGATTCCGAATGCCGGCGCGACCGGATTCGAGACGCCGACTCGCGAGTATTTGTTCTGCTTCTGGAATGTCGAGAACCTGTTCGACGACGTCAACGATGGCCGCAATGGACAGGGGGACAAGGAATACGATCCCTGGCTCGCGAATCATCCGGACATCCTCAAGCTCAAGCTCTCGAAGTTGGCGGACGCCTTACTCGCGATGAACGGCGGCAAAGGCCCGGACATTCTCGCGATTGTCGAGGTGGAAAGCCTGCGGGCCGCGCAGCTCTTGCAATTCACGCTGAATGCTCGGCTGCCGGACGAACTGCACTATCGCCATGTGCTGATGAAGGAAATAAAGATCGGCCGACATATCGCCCCGGCTATCCTCACGCGGTTGCCGATTGTCGCGGATCGTACTCGTCACGTGGGCACGTCGGCTCAGCGCATTATCAAGGCCCATATCGTCGTGGACGGGCGAGAGTTGATCGTCATCGCGAGCCATTGGACTTCGCGACTGCGGGACGAGAACGTCCGGCAGCGCTCCGAGTATGCGGAAAAGATTTACGGCGAATGCAACGCCATCTGGCATGCCGACCGAAATGCCGACATCCTCATCTGCGGCGACTTCAACGACAATCCGACGGATCCTAGCGTCACGCAGCATCTGCGCGCCACCGGCGACTTGGCTCGCGTCCGGAACGGCTCCAGCCTGTCCCTGTTCAATCTCTTCGCAGACAAAAGCGCAACGTCCGGTTTCGGCACCCAATACGAGCGCGGGTGGAACATCTTCGATCAAATCGTCGTGTCCCCCGGCATGATCGATGGAACCGCATGGAACGTGGAACCCGAAACGGTGCAGGTCGGCAGCAATCTTGTTCAGCAGGGGGACCGCATCCGCAGACCTTGGCGCTTCGGCGGCGAGAAGGACCACAACCCCCGCGGCTACAGCGACCACTTCCCGGTGAGCGTCAAACTTCGACTCGACCGTTGATTCATTTGCGCTGCACCAAGGCCCTGTAGGGAACGCCCTCCGTGGCGTTCCGCCGAACTGGACGCGTCGGAGTCCAAAACATCCAACAATCCGAGATCCCCGCTTGCGGCTTAGCGTGTGAAAGCTTCCGATCGCTAAGCCGCAAGCGGAAGACGGAATAAACGAATAAGCGAATAAACGACACGTGGGATGTGCATTTCCATTCCCGCGGAACGCCGCGGAGGGCGTTCCCTACAGCGCGTCATGGCGCAGGGCAAATGCACGAGGCCCCCCTCGAAAGTTCGAGAGGGGCCTGGGGTGATTGATCGTTTCGCTTACAGCGGGAATCGAAGGTTGACCGAGACGCCGGGGCGGACCGGAACCGGAGCTTAGTGACCCGGACGGTGATGGTGGTGACGAGGCGGAACGACCACGACCGGAGCGGGTTGCACATACACCGGTTGGCGAACCACCACAGGTTGCTGCACCACGACCGGCTGTTGCACGACAACTGGCTGCGGCACGTAGACCGGTGGAGCGACCGGAGCGTAATTCGATACCGCAGCGACCGGAGCCCGGCCACGGTTCTCGATGATGAACCGGCGAGCAAGTTCGGTGCGGTTATCCATTCGGTGAAGACGGCGGCGCCATTCGTCGATGTCATGTTGATGGCTGCCCGTGCCGAGCACATCGCGATAAAGGCCGCGAATGAACAAATGCACGTCGCATCCATTGCGTTGGTAGTACTCTTCCGACCCCAAAATCTGGGCTTCAACCTCGAAGCCGGGACTTCCGTGATCCACCATGGCGACATACGCCTGCAGGCTGGGAGCATCGGCACTGCGGCCGAGATATCGCTGATACCAGCTTTCGACGAGGGCGGCTTCCTGGGCGTGATGGCCTTGAGCCTGCGAAGGCGAGGCAGTTCCGACGGTGACGATCGTAGCGACCAAGGTGAGGGGAGCGAACTTCCACATGGCGGGTCTCCGAACGTTATGTTGTAAGGGCCGGCTTGCGTCGTTCGCAGTCGGCGGGCCTCTCGTTAGCCAGACGCGCCGCTGCCGCGAACTTGCGCCCCACTTTTCCGAAACGAGACCCGCCGTTACGCCTTTTCGCCGAATGCCCGGCGGGCTGCCTCATAGACCTCGCGTAACGGCACTTGCGACGACCGGGCCACGCGAGCGCAGTCTTCGTATTCCGGTGTGAACATCGCCGGTTTCCCCTCCCGCCAACCCACCTTGCCCATCACTTCCCCCCAGGGCGTTTTCACGCTCTTCGCTTCCCGACGCAGCTTCGTCCGTTCCATCAGATGCCGGCGGATTCCGAAGGTTTGCGTCTCCTGAAAAAGAACCTCCTCGCATGCCTCCAGCTTGTCCGGCGACGCCAGCACGGTGAGCAGGATGCCGGGCCGTTGCTTCTTCATCGTGATCGGAATGGAAAACACATCCAGAGCGCCGGCGGCGAACAGCCGTTCCATCGCATAGCCGACGATTTCGCCCGGGACGTCATCGAGGTTCGTTTCAAGCACCCAAATGCGATCGCGTTCGCCGCTCGAAGAAACCTGGCCCACCTCTGCAGTCCCCAGCAATACCCGCAGCAGGTTCGGCTGTTCGATCAACTCCTTCTGCCCCGCGCCATGGCCAATCGTTTCAATAGTCATGGCCGGCACGTCGATCCATTCGTTCACGAGAGTCGTCAGAATGGCCGCCCCCGTCGGCGTGGTCAGTTCGCCTTTCAGCGAACACGCTCGCAAGGGGACGCCTTTCAGAAGCGTGGCCGTGGCTGGAGTGGGGATAGGCATCACGCCATGCGCGCACTTCACGGTGCCCGAGCCCGTGACGACCGGTCCGCTCGTGAAGCGGTCGATCTTGAGCAAGTCGATTGCCGCCGCGACCCCGGCGATGTCGGCGATGCTGTCGAGGGCGCCGACTTCGTGGAAGTGGACCTTTTCGATCGACATGCCGTGTGCCGCCGCTTCCGCTTCCGCGAGTCGGCGGAAAATGCGCAACGCCAATTCCCGTTGCGATTGCGTGAGCGAACCTTTCGCGAGGATCGTTTCGATGTCCGGCAAAAAGCGATGCTCTTCCTCCTCCGGCGCATCCACGCGAACCTGCGTGGCCGCAAACCCGCCCTTGCGAATCTTGTCCACCTCAATCGTGATCGGCAGCCCCAGCGAGGCGATGGCATCGAGCACCGCTTGCTGCGGAGCGCCGGCATCGAAGAGAGCCCCCAGCGTCATGTCGCCGCTGATGCCTGAGAAGCAATCGAAATGGAGCACGCGCATCGCGAAACCTCGTTCAGTGCAGGGGCCAGCGAGCAGCCGGCGTTAGCCGGCTGGTACAGCGAACTTGCAAGGCTCTTCATGCATTGCGGCTGAAGTCGACAAAATGATGGGGGACAAGATGATAAAGCGATTGTCAGGCAAAGAGACATTCTTCATGGCCTTCCATCATTTTGTTCCCCCATCATTTTGTCTGCTTTCATCCGCAATGGGTGACGAGACTTGCAAGCTCGCTGTGCCAGCCGGCTAACGCCGGCTGCTCGCCGACGCCATTATAGTTCCCTTGCATTTTCGGACCGAGTTGTCTAACGTCTCGCGATCCGCCGAGCTTGCGCGTCATGGCTGACGCCGGCTTGCGGAGCGATTGAGGCAACCGTTCCCCGGACGACGACCGCGTCCACCCAGGTTGACTCGATCGCGCAACGTCGGCTCGCATGGCAAGGATGCTCGGCATGCTGCGCTTCCCCTACGTCTACTCGGCAAGCGTTTTCCTGCTGGCTTTCGGCGCGTCGCTCTTCGCCGATCCCGCTCCCGCAACGAAACTCGACGAGACCCTCGCCGTCCAGCGCGCCATGGAACAGGCGAAGCTTCAGCTCTTCGAGGGACACAGCAAGCAGGCGGTCGATACGCTCGAAGAGCAACTGAGCCGCGCCGACGGCAATCCTCGATTCTTGAAACTGCTGCGCGACGCCTATCGCGTCCACATCAAGGATCTGTTCGCCGCTCGTCAGAACGAACTCGCCCAGCGCTACATTCAGCGCCTGAGCATCCTCGATCCGCAAGCCGCTCGCGAATGGCTCGAAGAGCCGCGCCGACCCGCCCCGATCGTTGAGGCGAAGGTTGCACCCACGAAGCAAATCCCGCTTCCCAGCTACGGCTCCAACCACGAAGACCTCTACGACGCGCCGAAGAAGGCGATTCCTTCCGCCGTCCGTGCCAAGGGTTTGGCGCCGCAGGACGACCCGTTCGATCCAACCAATCAGCGTCGCGCTCCAGTCGTCACCGCAAGCCGTACCGATAGCCGGATTCCGCAGCAACTGGCGACGCAGGCCGAGGACGCCTTCGGCCGACGCAAGTACGCCGAGGCCCGCGGCCTTTACGAGAAGGCGATCGACCTCGATCGCACCCTCATGGAACGCTGCCGCGACAAGTGGGCCTACTGCGTGATGAGCGATGTGGTCGAAAACCTCAATCGCAGCCCCAGCAGCCATTCGCTCAGCGAACTCAAGCGGCAGGTCAATCTGGCGATGGACAGTGTTCCGTCGCTGCAGCCGACCGGCCAATGGCTTCTCCGCGAGATCGATCAACGCTCGCGGACGCAGATCTCCGCCGCCGCACCTGACGCGTCCTTGGCGGAACCATCAGTGCAGATGACGCACTATGGCCGCAATCCGCAGGGCTGGATGGTGACGGAAACGAGTCACTTCCGAATCTTCCACAATCAGCCGCGCGAAATGGTCGAACAGGTCGCTCAGATCGCCGAGCGGACCCGGGTCGAAATGGCTCGCAAGTGGTTCGGCAACGAAACCGGCCCGTGGGATCCCAAGTGCGAACTGGTGCTTCACGCAACCGCGGCGGATTACAGCAAGCAGACCGGCGTCTCCGCCACATCGCCCGGCCATTCGCGGATCGAAAGCGATCCCAGCAGCTTCCGCGTCATCAGTCGCCGCATGGACCTTCGCTGCGACAACCCCGGCATGCTCGAAGCCGTGTTGCCGCACGAGACGACGCACGTCGTGCTCGCGGGTCAGTTCGGCGCCTTCGTGGTGCCGCGCTGGGCGGATGAAGGCATGGCCGTGCTTTCCGAACCCGCCGACAAGATCGAAATGCACCGACGCAATCTGATGAAGTCGGTCCGCGAGCAGCAAGCGTTTCCACTCAAGGATCTGATGCAGTTGCAGGACTATCCCGCCGCGGGCCGCATCCAGGGCTTCTACGCCCAGAGCGTGATCCTCGTCGATTTCCTCGTGCAGCAGCGCGGCCCGGTGGTCTGCGTCGAGTTCATCCGCGACGGCCTCCGCGGGGGCTACGAACCTTCGCTCCGCAAGCACTACGGCTGGTCGATGGACGAACTTCAGCAGCGTTGGAATCAACACCTCAGCGGCGAAATGCAACGCCTCGCGGGAAGATAGTGCAATTTCATGACGCTGCAATTCGCCAGGCGAGCAGCCGCTGTTAGGCGGCTGGTACAGCGTCCGCAAGAGTCTCGTCACGCCCAGGCGGGTAGGGCCGAAACATGACGGGCAGAATCATGAGAGCGTAGACAAAATGATGGGGGACAAAATGATGAAAGGCAGAGAGAGTGTGTGAGGCAGGATAGTGAAGAACAGGATAATCAAGCAGAAAAACACTGACGTCAGCCAAAGCTGCACGATTGCAAGCGAATTATCCAGCGTCGCTTATTCACTCTCTTTCTCCGCCTTTCATCATTTTGCCCCCATCATTTTGTCTGCTCTCTCATGATTCTGCCCCCTATGATTTTGCTCTGCCCGCCTGGGCGCGACGAGACTCTTGCGGACGCTATACCAGCCGCCTAACAGCGGCTGCTCGCCTCTGCGATGCGGACTGAATGAGTCGCCGCAGCACCCATTCGGCCATGGGCGGGGGAACGGCGGAGCCGAAAAGGGCGTAGCGGTCGTAGGTCGATACGGCGTCGCAGTGGTCGTCGGGAAAACCTTGCAGCCTCGCATACTCGCGGCACGTCAGTCGGCGGTAGCGTTCGCCGATGCGATAGCGTTCGTAGTGACGGCTTGCGGTTGAGGTGAGCGTGGGCGCCAAACCGGCGGCGCCGAAAATGGTGTAGCCCATGCGCGCGCCGCCCCCCTGATTGCTGAGAATCTCCACGCCATGCACGAAGCGGTTGACCGTCCGGTTGTCCTTCAGTCGTGCCAACGTCGCTTCCGTGAAGTCGCATGACTCGGGTGGTTTCGGCTCGAGGATCGACGCCAGCAAAACGGGTCGTTGCGCATCGGAAAATTGAACCGGATTGGAGCCGAGAAAACGTTCCTTCTCCGCGACGCCCCACGTCGGAAAACGCCGGCCATGATCGACGATGGCCGTCCAATCCTCGCGATCGGCAACGCTGCTGACGTCTTCAGCGGAAGCGAGAACCAGATCCGCAGTCGGCTCGCGTGAACCCACGATAAACACGCGCTCGCGGTTCTGCGCGAGACCGAAATGGCGGGCGTTGAGAAGGCGCCATTCGAGGCGATAGTCGAGATCCGCAAGGGCGGCGAGAATGGTCGCGAAGTGGCTGCCTTGTTCCATCGTGAGCAAGCGTTTCACGTTCTCAAGCACGAACCAGCGCGGGCGTTGTTGCGAGACGATTTCGACGATGTGTTGAAACAGCGTGCCACGCGAATCGCGGATGCCGTGCTTCTTGCCGGCACTGGAAAACGGCTGACACGGAAAGCCCGCGGTCAGCACGTCATGCTGTGGAATCCGTTCACGGACAGTCGCGATGTCTGCTTCAAGGATCGCATCGTCGCCGAAGCGATCGCGATAAACGCGCGAGGCCAACGACGCCTGGTCGTTGGCCCACACGGTCTCCATTTTAAGCCGATCGCATGCGATGCGAAATCCGCCGATGCCGGCAAACAATTCCACCGCATGCAAGGGCCGTTGCTTCGTCTTCAAATTTGCAATCTGCAATTCGAAATTCGCTTTATTTGCCGAAGCAGAACAGATGATTCTGCCCGCGGATCAACAGCTTCCCGTTCGCCACGGCCGGCGTGGCGCGGATGCGCTCGCCGACGTGGTTCTTGGCGAGCTGCTGAAACTTCGAGGCGTCCGCCTTGAAGACGTAGACATCCCCCTCTTCGCTTGGCGCGTAAATCCGGTCGCGTGCCATCACCGGCGAGGCGGTGAAGTTGGCTTCAGGCACACGTTCGTACCAATCCTTGCTGCCGGTCTTCGCGTTGTAGCAGCCGGCAAACCCCTTGTCGGCCACGAAGAAGAGATGGCCATCCTTTGCGAGCGGGCCGGGGACGTAGGGCAGGTCCTTGCGCATCTCCCAAGCTATGGTAGGGCGTGCGCCGGTTGCATCGGGCAGTTTGAGAGCGACGGTATGGCGATCCCCGCCGCCGTCGCCGGTGAATGAGATGACCGTATCGCCAACCAGCAGCGATCCCGCCACGGCACGCAGCGGTTGCTTCGAAGTATGCGTCCAGGTCCAGTTCCAATTCGTGCTGCCGCTGTCCAAGTCGTAGCTTGTCACCGCGGTCGTGCTGGTCACGATCAGCTGGGGGCCGCTCTTCGATTCGAGGATGATGGGAGCGGCGTAGCACGCCCGGTATCCTTCACGCGGCGCGGTCCACAGCTTCTTTCCCGTCTTGGCCTCGAATGCGTACAGCGTCGCGCTCTTGGCATCCATGTCGAAGGAGAAGTACACCGCGTCCTTGTAGACGATCGGCGAAGAGCCCGGCCCATGCTGGCTTTCCCAGGCGCCGAGATCATGGCTCCACAGCTTCTCGCCTTTCTCGAAGGAATAGGCATTCAGAAAGACGTGCTTGCCGTCCCACATCGCGGCGTAGACCGCTTTGCCGTCGGTGGCCGGGGTTTGCGAAGCCATCGAATTCTTCGGATGCGTCTTCGCTCGGACCGCGTCGATTGCCGATTCCCAAACTAATTCGCCATCCTTGAAATTGCGGCACTGCACGCTTCGCTTCGAGCCGTCGGCCGACGAATTTTGCAGGAGGATGCGGTCGTTCCACACGACCGGGCTTCCTTCGCCGACGCCGACGATTGCGACTTTCCAAGCAAGATTTTCCTTGTCGCTGAATTTCACGGGAATGTTGGCGTCGTCGCTGACGCCGGAACCGTTCGGCCCGCGGAAACGAGACCAGTTGTCGGCATGTGCGAACGCCCAACTCAACGAAGCGACGGCGAACACCGCCGTGCCGAGACGGAGACGAGAAAGCATGGGGTGAGGCTCCAAGATGCAGGCAGGATCGCCGCATTATTGCAAAGCGGATCGCCGAATGCAAACGTCCAGTCGCGAGAGGGTGCATTCCCGTTCCTGCGCGAGGGGAGAGCGGTTAAACTCGGTCCGAGAGCAGCTGGCGGGCAGCTGGTCGG
>JAIEPT010000204.1 GCA_019748295.1 Gemmataceae bacterium
ACAATCCGCGATCTCCTCGGCCCTTGTCTCTGACGCCATGCATTACCGCTCAGCCGGTTGCTGCAGATGATCTGCTGGGGCCGACATCGTCCAGTTCGGCGGAACGCCACGGAGGGCGTTCCCTACAGAATGCTACGTTCGTCGCTACGTCGATCTGCAAACTGCTCTGTAGGCGAGCCATCCAATACGCAATTCGCGAATTCCCTTCCAATCCGAATCGCGTCCACGTTCGTCGTTTCCTTAGAGGCTCTCCACCTTTGACTCAAGGGGACAATCCGTGCGACGTTTCCTGACCTTCGCCGCGCTGCTTGCAGCGGGCATCGCACGCGCCGATGATGGCGCTACGTGCAGCGGCGAATACGGCACCTCGGTGCACTTCGAAAAGACGCCGTCCCATGCGGCCCGAAAAGCCCTCAAGGAGGAGAAGCTCGTCTTCGTTCTTCATGTCTCGGGGGATTTCGAAGACAGCGCATTAACGTGAAACAATGCTGAGGCGCTCCGTGTGAACGCCCTCGCGAACGAAAAAGTCGGCAAATATCTCGAACAGCACTTCGTCTCCTCCTTCCAACGCGTCGGCACCTTCCGCATCGTCGGCAAGACAAAGCAAGGCGGCAATGTCGCCAGCTATTTCTGCGCTCCCGACGGACGCGTGCTGCATGTCATCGCCGGCCCCGTCGATGCGGACACGTTGCTACGCGAATCGAAGTGGGTCGTGGAGACCGTCAAGACGTCAAACAAAATCGCCAAGGGGGACGGCGGGCGATTCAAGGCCGAGTTCCGCAAGGCGCACGCCGACAAATTGCGAACCGAACATGGCCTCGCAGTTCAGCCCGTCGCCTACGATCCGCCGGATGCCGACGACGAAGGCGGCCCGCTGACCTTCCGAGATCCGACAGGGCGGCCGCTGGCTCCCATTCTTCCGCCCGTGCCCATCGAAGGTCCCGATGTGAAATTCAGGGGCATGCAGGAAAATGCCGCCAAGGCTTTGGGGGCAGCCGCGATTGCCGATCGGCGCGGCGGACGTTGGGTGCTTGGAAACCAAGGCCGCGTCCACATGCTGATGGCCGCCCACTCGATGCAGCCCATCGAAAAGCTGTATGCGAGCATCTTCCAAGGCATCCTCGGCGAACAGGTGACGACTCGCCCCGTGGAGATCGTCAACCCGTTCCCGTGGCATGGCCGCGGCGAGACGAAGCAGATCCGCAATTAAGCGACCGGCGCCTGCATTTCTCCCCTCTCCCTCCGGGAGAGGGGCCGGGGGTGAGGGCGTGCGACGTCGCGCAACGCGAGAAAAATCACCCTCTCCCGGTCTCCCAGAGGAGGGCGAGGTGGACGATCTCCTGCCGCTCCGTTTAAGGGTTTCGCCTCTCTCGCTACATTGACGGCATGGCCGTTTCCCCTCGCATCCAATTTCTCGTATGGCTTGGGATCTATCTGATCCCGGCCTCGCTGATTGCTCAACCGCTTTTGGAGCACGACACCGGCTGGCATCTTCGCACTGCCGAGTGGATTCTCGAAAACGGCGAAGTGCCGACGTCCGATCCGTTCTCGACGATCGACGCAGACCGCCCCCTGATCGCCTACTCATGGCTCTTCGCACTTTTGCTGCATACGGCCCATCAAGCGTTCGGCCTGGTGGGAATTCTGCTTTGGCGAACCGTGATGGGTTGCCTGATCGTCGCGGCGATCCACGCATTCGTCGCCCGGCGTTGCCGTGCTTTTCTGCCGACTGCGTGCATGGTCGGCAGCGCCGCGATCGCGCTGAGCAGCACGCTGATGGCGGAACGCCCTGCCCTTTTCACGATGCTCTTCGCCTTGTGGACGTTGGACGCGATCTTTCGCCTCCGCGAGTCGCTGTCGGATCGATCGGTGTGGCTGCTGCCGATCGGTTATGCCCTCTGGGCGAATCTGCATATTCAATTCGTTCACGGCCTGGTGCTATTGTTCATTCCTTGGTTCGCCGCGATGATCGCTGCCGGCTTTGGATTGCATGCGACCCCCTCCTTTCGCTCGCCAGCTTGGAATCGCTTGACGTTGCTGGGTCTCGCGTGTTTCGCCGGCACTTTCGCGAACCCGTATGGCCCGCGAATTTGGTCGGTCGTTTTGTCGTACGGCCAGAACCGGGAGATTTACGAGTTGTTCGAGGAGTTGAAGTCCCTCCGCTTCCGCGACGTGGCCGATTGGATGACGCTGGCGATTTTTGCCGCCGCCGTGTTTCGCATCGGCCGACTGCCTCGCGTCGATGCGGCCGATATCGCGCTGCTGGCTGCGTGTGCGTACTTTTCGTTTCACGCACGGCATGAGGCATGGCTGGTCGTTCTTGCCTCCGTCGCGATTTTGTGCCGGGATGATGCGACGGCGATCATGGCTTATCGATGGGATTGGCTCGCCATTCTGGCCACTTCAATGCTTGTGACGGCTGTGATTGGCTTTCGCATGGTTGCCCAGCAGATTCCGGCGACGTTGGAAACGGCATGGCGCGAATCGTTTCCCGAAACTGTGGCGAACGCGATCGCGGACGATCCCACTTCCGGCCCCGTGGTCGCGCCGATCGAGTGGGGCGGCTACCTCGAATGGCGCCTGCCGCTGCGGCGCATCGCGATCGACGGGCGGGCCCAACTGCATGGCGGGGCACGTACGAAGCGGTTCGACGATTTGATGAAAGGTCGGGCAGGTTGGGAACGCGATCCCATCCTCGATGAAGCGGCTTTCGTCGTCGTACCGCCCTTTTACCCGCTCGCATCGCTGCTGTTGCACGACGCTCGCTACGAGCGGATTGCGGGCGGCGATGTATGGCTCTTCCGTCGCCGGCGATAAGTCGAGCGGCAGGAGCTAGTCTACCTCCCTCTCCCTCCGGGAGAGAGAGAGTGGTCCTCACGCTCCGCGTGAGGTCAGCGGCGATACAAAGTTCGTCCGCGGAACGTATTCTGGGTTCGGTTGTCCGTCATTACACCGCCGCTGACCTCACGCGGAGCGTGAGGACCACTCTCACCTCTCCCGGAGGGAGAGGGGAGAAATGCAGGAGCCGCTCGCCTAATCAATCGAGCGGGAACACGGGCCGGCGAACACGGCGAAACGGCAGTTGCCGAAGTTCGCTCGTGCATGGTCCCGGCGTCCCCGCCGACAGCATCTTGGCCGCGATCGGTGCGAAAGCGCCACGATGGGCGACGGCCGCCTTGACGCCGATCAGCGACAATTTGGTCGGATCGATCGCTTGGCTCGTCCACTGGCCGAGGTCCATCGGCGGGGTCGGCTTCGACGTCAGCAAAATCAGGATGCCGGCATGCCGGACGACGGCGGTCGGGCCCATGTCGAAGAAGTCGCCCGCCAACGATGCGAGATGGCTCCGCTTGTCCTGCAATTCGAATCGACCGTCGCTTCGCGAAACGAGCGTGACGTCGAGTTCGATTGGGCCTTGGTCGAACCGGCTGCCTCGTCCGCCCAACGAAAGTCGGACGGAGGAGTTGATGGCGTGAGACGACAAACTCCCCACAGCCGTCGGATCGCATAGGCAAACGGCGGCATTCCTGACGCTGTGTTGAATGAACGCCCGCAGCAAGCCGGTCCCATCCCCTGGCGCCCCGCCGCCGATGTTGTCGGAGGGTTCCGCGATCACCGTGAGCCCGCTTAACATGGGCTGAAGGCGTGCCATCACTTCATCCACAGGCGGTTCGACGATGTTGCCCAGTTGGCGATGACGATTTGCGAAGTCGGCAAGCTCACTCAGTGCCGCATCCGCTTCGTCATCCGGGCCGAGCGTCGAAATGGCGAAACTCACCCCGGTGTCAGCTGCGTCGCCGAATGCGAACCCGGCCACGACGTTTACGGCAAGGAAGTTCGGATGTTCCGATTCCAGTCGACGGGCCATGGCTTCGAGGCCGCGCATCGGTTCATCGGCGGAAGCGGTCCCCGTTGGCGGCCAAATGATGCCGGCATGGCGACAGCGTTGGCGACATCGCACTCCCCTGGAAAGGCACTGGTGAAGCACATCGACGGCGCGAATAGCCGCATCACGAGCATCGGAATGGGGGTTTTCGCGATAGGCAACCAGAGCATCGGCATGGTTCGCCATGCGAGCCGAAAAGTGGGCATGCAGATCGAAGACGCCCACGACGGGGATGTGTGCCAAGGAAGGAAGCGAACGTAGGCGCTCGAGCAGTTCCCCTTCCACGTCGTCGCAAGCGTCGGTCACCATTGCCCCGTGCAGGACAAGGAACACCGCATCGCACGGGCCGGCTTCGGAGATTTGCCTTTGCAGCTCGCTCCAATAGCGTTCCCAAACCGCGCGCTCGACGGTTCCGCTGGGCGTTGCGCGGCAGTCGAGCGTCGGCAACCACGTCCAACCCACTTCGGCGCCGCGTTGCAAAGCGCCGCCGAGAGGTGAACTATCCCCTGATCGCTGGAGCATCGCGTCGCCGCGGACGACGTGAAAGTCGCCCCAACGGGTGACGGAATCGACGAAGGTATGGGTTTCGTGGAACAGGCCGGCAATCAGGATGCGAGGCATAACAGGTCTTCGCTCGGCGGTGGCGGAAATCGAGCGCCATCGTCGGAGCGAAGGAGCGGAGGTGCAAGCGTTATTTCGTTTCGACGATTGCCACCTGTTGAGACGAGCCAGGCACTGGCGTCACGATGAAGGAGGCATCTCGGCCGGGCTGCACCATGACGGCCTTATCCCGAACCAACACATGCGTCGGCTGATTGGCGTCGTAGACCGAGTAGACTCGGTAGCCGGCCGGGACGTTGAAATCGGAAGCCGACTTTCCCGGAGTCAGCAGCATGGGTTGGCCGCGGCGAAGCATGCCGTTCATCGTGCTGGTGCCCTGCACGATGACAGCCATCTTCGTTTCGTTGCGGAACTGGATCGTTGCGGCTCCCGCGCCGGGCGGTTGCGCGGAAACGAGGCTGGCCGCAAACGTCGCCACGAGAAGGGCGATGGCGAACAGCGCTCGCAGGCCGACATTCATGACGAAGTTTCCACACATGTGACTTTGGGGGCTACTTACGAACGTATCCGATCGCACCTCTTGCGCCAAAAAATATCGACATTTACGCCGGTAGAAAAGACGAAAACGCCACGGTACAAACGATCATGTACTGCAAACCTAATCGCCGCACGCCTCCTATCTCGCCGAACCGTCACTTCGCGCCTATTCGACATAACCCAAATGCCGGGCGGGCGAAACACCTTGGCAAGTGCATGAAACCATTTGGAGATCGGGCGTCATCGGCCCTAGAGTAATAGAGGGAACAATCCGTTTCTTCCGTTCAAACCGCATGCACTGGCTCGACACTGCTATCGTTGCGATCCTCCTCGTGGGAGCCGTCCTGGGCTTCCTGACGGGCTTCGTTTGGCAGCTGGCGCGCATCGGCGGGCTCATCCTTTCCGTCTACGCATCCGCTGCCCTGCACGAGCCCGCCTCGCGGCTGGTCCGCGATGTTCTCAGAGATTGCGATGAACGCATCGCCTCCGCCGCGGCCTATGTTGTCGTCTTCGTCCTGGTCTTCGTCGGCATGTATGTGACTGCCATGACGCTGAAGGGCATCCTTCGCACGCTCGATCTCGAAAACCTGGACCGGATCGCCGGCGCCCTCTTTGGCGTTGCCAAGGCGGCGCTATGCGTCGGCGTCGCCTGCCTGCTGCTCCAATACTGGGCTCACCCCATGACCCGCGAGTGGATGACGAAGACGCAAATCGCCCCCGCGATGGCTCAGGGGACCGAGCAAGCCATCGCGCTGATCCCGCCGAGCTACAAACAGGCCGTGCTCGAAGGCTTTGCTGAACTCCGAGAACGCCTCGCATCGAATGCAGCCAAATCGAAGCGCGACGATCGCGCGGAAGATGCCCATCCAGAACTGCCGGTAGACTGAGCCTGCCCAGAGCGTATGATGGGGCTTTTCGAAAGAGGCCCCTCATGCGGATGCGCACGCTCGGCAAGACCGGCATACGAATCTCCGAACTCGGGTTCGGCTCCCTCTTCGCCTCCTCCCTCGGCCATGGCTACGAAGAAAGCCGGGCCGCCGTCGGCCGAGCGATCGAACTAGGCATCAACTACTTCGACACCGCTCCTGCCTACGCGAACAGCGAAGAGATTCTGGGCCGGACTCTCGCCGAACATCGCTCAATGCCCCTTGTCCTCTCCACCAAGCTGGGCGGCAGGCCGCAGCCGTTCGACGCTCGCAACCTGCAACAACTCATTCAGTCCGCGGAGACAAGCCTCAAGCTGCTGCATCGCGAAGTGATCGACGTGCTCTTCATTCACGAGCCGGACCGCCCGCAGCAATACGACTGGTGGACCGACGCCGATGCCGCCGTCGGCCCCGTCATGGAAGCGCTCGACGAACTGAAACGGCGCGGGATCATCCGTTTCACGGGGCTCGGCGGCACCACGACGACGGAGATGGGGCATCTTCTGCGCACCGCGAAATTCGATGTGGTGCTGACCGCGTTCAACTACAGTTTGCTCTTTCGCGAGGCGACGCTCGAAGTGCTCCCCGCCGCCGAGGCGCTTCGCATGGGCATCGTCATGGGTTCGGTGCTTCAGCAAGGCGGACTTGGGCGGCGCTATGACGAAGTCGTCCGCAGCAAGCCGATCTGGATGTCGCAGGCCCGGCAGAGGCAGTTTCTCGCTCTGTACGCTTTTCTGGACGAATTGGGCATGCCGATCGTTGAAATGTGCCTTCGCTTCGCGGTTTCCTATTCAGCGGCGAGTTCGATCCTGATGGGCCCCAAAACGGCCAAGCAAGTGGAAGATTCGGTTGCCGCCATCGCGAAGGGTCCGCTGCCGTCGGACGTGCTGTCTCGCCTCGACGGCATCGCCGCCATGGTTCCGTTTCGCCCGTTCGAGGAACCGATGATCCTGCCGCTCGCCAACCCCCGCGGCTACGCCGGCCCCGGCATGGCGAACCTCGGAGCCGGCGTGAAGGTGGGAAAACCGCAAACCCCGTAACGCCTTCCTGGGATGCTGCGTCCGTCATGAGTTCGCCGCGAAGCAACGGCACGCATCAAGCCCCAGGGTAAGCGCCAGCGCACCCTGGGGATCGCGCCCGCGGTTGAGTTCATCCCCAGGGTGCGCTAGCGCTTACCCTGGGGCTTGATCCTTGTTCCGAATCGGCATTCCGCACACAATAGTGGGGAAGCGCTCCCCTTCTCCTGCGGATGCCCCATGAGCGATAACCCGTATCGCAATCTGCCCTCGGTCAACGACGTGGTGCAGTCCCCTCCCCTTGCGTCGCTGGTGAGCGAATACGGACAAGATGTCGTGACTCATGCCGCGCGCGATGCGATCGCGGCGTGGCGCAAGCGGCTTGCGAACGGCGAATCGCAGGCGACGAACGCGGATTCGCTTGCGTCGGAGGCCGCCGTGTCGCTCTCGCACGAATTGCGGCCTCGGCTGCGACGCGTCATCAATGCGACGGGCATCGTCCTCCACACGAATCTCGGACGGGCGCCGATGGCGGAAACGGCGGCGAAGGCTGCTTACGATGCGGCTCGCGGCTACTTGAATCTGGAACTCGATCTCGAAACGGGGAAACGCTCTTCCCGCCAATCGCCGATCCGAGAGTGGGTTTGCCGCATCACCGGGGCCGAGGCGGCGACCGCGGTCAACAATAACGCTGCCGCGACTGTCATCGCCCTGCGTGCGCTTTGCCAGGGCAAGGAAGTCATCGTCTCGCGCGGCCAACTCATCGAGATCGGCGGCTCGTTCCGCATTCCGGACATCATGGCGGTCTCCGGGGCGAAACTCGTCGAAGTGGGGACGACGAACATCACGCGGATCGCCGACTTCGAGCGTGCGATCACGGAGAACACGGCCGCGTTGATGCAGATCCACACCAGCAATTATCGCATCTCCGGATTCTCGAAAAGCGTGTCCCTCGCGGAGTTGGTTGGACTCGGAAAGGCGAAGGGGCTGCGCGTCATCGACGACGTCGGTTCCGGGGCGCTCGTCGATTTCCGTCGCTTCGGATTCGAGGGAGAACCGATCGCCCGCGACAGCATCGCCGCGGGAGCGGACCTGGTCCTCTTCTCCGGCGACAAACTGCTCGGCGGGCCGCAGGCCGGCATACTCGCGGGGAAGAAGGAATGGATTCAGCGAATCGAGAAGGATCCGATGATGCGGGCCTTTCGTCTCGACAAGATGACGCTCGCCGCGCTGGAAGCGACGCTGCGGCTTTATCTGCGCGAAGAAACCGCGCTGGCGGAAGTGCCAACCTTGTCGATGTTGGGAACGCCGCTTGATACCCTGCGAACACGAGCGGAGGAACTGGCAACCGCGCTTCGGGGCGCACCCGGTCTTGCGGGTGTGGAAACCATGCAAGATGTGGCCTTCGTCGGCGGCGGATCGTTGCCCGACCAGCAGATGCCGACCTGGGTCGTTGCCGTGCGCCCCGCGAACATCTCGGATGACGAGTTTTCGCGAAGGCTACGCGCCGGCAACCCCGCTGTCATGGGCCGTGTTCGCGAGGGGCAGGTCTTGTTCGACGTGCGGACTGTCTTTCCGGAACAGATGAGCGACCTGGCCGCGGCGATTCGGACGGGGGCAAACCCTTCGTGAATGCGAAAAGAGACGCGCACGCAGTAAGCGGCCGCAGGATAGTACCCGCAGACCGCTTACTACGTGCGCGGCTCCTCGGATAGTACCCGCCGACCGCTTACTACGTGCGCGGCTCCTCGGATAGTACCCGCCGACCGCTTACTTCGTGCGCGGCTCCTCAGATCGCAAACGCCTACTTCGAGGCGATCTTGTTGACGATGTCGGCCACGCGTTTCGGATCTTCGCCGGCCTTGCCTACGGCGTCGATCGCGGCCACTTTGCCGTCCTTGTCGATGACGACGGTGTAGCGGGAAATCGTGACGCCGCGGGTGAACTCAGTCACTTTGCCGTCGTCCTTGAAACTTGCCTTGCCCCCCTTGCCGACAGGAACGCCGAACGTCTTGGCGATGTCCCCCTTGTCGTCGGCGAGGAGCGTGAACGGCAGTTTGTGGTGCTTCTTGAACGCCGCATGCGTCTCGGCGGTATCGCCGCTGACGCCGACGACTTCCACGCCCTTGCCGTTCAGGTTTTCGATGTCGTCGCGGAAGCCACATGCTTGAGCAGTGCAACCGCCGGTGAAGTCGGCGGGGTAGAAGTAGACGACCAGCACCTTCTTGCCGACGTGATCCTCCGACTTCCAGGTTTTGCCGTTTTCATCGACCCCGTGGAACTTCGGGGCGGCATCGCCGACTTTCACTTTGAGTTCGGCTTTCGCCTTCTCCTTCTTGCCTTTGTCCTGCGAGAACACATCGGTCTGGAGGCCGAGAATCGCAAACGCCGCGGCAAACGCCGCCAATCCGAACAACGAACGCATGGTGTGCTCCTGTGAGGTTATGGGTTTTCTAGGTAGCCCTCTCGCTCCGCGAGAGGTAAGCGGATGAACGCCTTGCCGCGGCATGGCTCGTTGCCGCTTACCTCTCGCGGAGCGAAAGGGCTACATCGAAGCGAGAGGGCTACATCGAAGCAAAGCTTCTACTTCTTTTCGACTCGAGACGTTCCGCCGGCCGATGCCGGCAGTTCCTTCACGTAGATGTTCTTGAACCACAGACGATCGCCGTGGTGCTGCAATTCGATCGGGCCTTTTTCCGGCAACGGCCTGCCTCGCTCGAAGTAGTTTTCCAGCGGCGTGTTATCGACGACCAGCTTGTCGTTGAGCTTGATGGTGACGCGGTCCCCCTTCATCACGATGTGGAAGGTGTTCCACTCCCCCGCGGGTTTGTCTGCCACGACCAATGGCTTGCTGGGGTTTTTCTGATTATTGAAAAGTCCGCCCGAACCGACGGGGTTGTCCCAAATCTGCACCTGCGGATTGCCGCGAAGGTAGATGCCGCTATCCCCCTTCTTTTCGATCTTCCAATCGACGAGCAGTTCGAAATCGCCGTAGTCCTTGATGGTGCAAAGATTGTTTCCCTTGCCGCTGTAGACGATCACGCCGTCTTGCACCTTCCAATGCGGCATATGTGCTTTATCCGCTTTTTCCTGAGCGGCCTTGAGTTGGTCGGGCGTCATCTTGGCTCGCTTGTGAATCTCGACAAGGCCCTGCCAGCCGGTCAGGTCCTTGCCGTTGAAGAGCAACGTGAAGCCTTCAGGAGCTTTGTTGTCGTTAGGCCCGGCCTTCTCTTCGTCGGCGTGAGCAAGCGTGGGCATGAGAACGAGAGCCAACGCCAGGAGGGCGTGTCGCATCGATGCATCTCCGATTGGGGGTTGAGGCGTGATCCATGTGCGGACCCCCATCGTGGAACGGATGGGCGGCGAAAGCAAGCGAAAAGGCAGCGAACTGGGAACTCAATCGGAAGGCGCCGTGAGACGCGAGCAGCTCCATCCTCGGACTGATTTGCTTGCATCCGCATCAGATCGCTGGATCGCAAGCAAATGCTGGGTCGCACGCGCGATTTAAGCGAAAGCGGGGAAAGCTGGCATCCCGCGTCGCAACCGATTACAAAGGTAGTTCACTCATCGATCGCGGAGCGGGCCCTGGTATGCGCGAGTTCGTCAAGTTCGTCGTTCATGATTGGTACTTCGCGATCCCGATGTTCGCGATGTCGCTGGTTGCTTTCTCCCTCGTCGTCTGGCGGTTCCTGCTCAACCGCAACGCGGACACCAACATCAGCGAGTTTCTGCCCCGCTTCCAGGAACGCCTCACGCGTGAAGGCGTCGATGGCGCCTCGCGGCTTTGTCTTGAAGAACGCGGCCTGATCCCCAGCAAATTGTTCATGGCAGGCCTCGAAACCTCGAAGCAGGGATTGGCCGCGATGCGTCGCGCGATGGCGAATGCGGTCGAACTCGAAGTCGTGCCGCAGCTCAATTTCCTGCTGCCGAGCATCCTCGCCATCGCGAAGATCGCAACCATGGTAGGCCTGCTGGGAACCGTCATCAGCATGATCGGGACATTTGCCGAGATCGAGGAAGTGCGCCGGCAGCAGAACAAGGGGGACATCGCGGGCTCCGCCGGGGCGATTGGGCTCGCTCTCTTTGCGACTGCCCTGGGACTGGTAACCGCCATTCCGTTGGTGTTCGCCCATGTGATGTTCAAGGGATGGATCGCCAACTTCGAGGTGAAGATGAAGAGCGCCGCTCAAAAACTGCTGCTCATCATGCAAGCGCACAAGCCGGCTCCGGCGGTTGCAGGAGCGAAATCGGGAGACACGCAGACGATCGCGCGGAAATGATTCGGACAACCTCCAAGCCCAGGGGCGACCGTAGGGAGTTCCTGGGTTCAGTGTGTCGGAAGTGCGATGCTGTCTCCGTCTGGAACCCAGGAGCTCGCTGCGCTCGCCCCTGGGCTTTGATTCGAACCGCGACAACTATGACGAAACAGAAGCTGCTGGACGTGTGGATCGTGGAGACCAATTCGGTCTACCGCGACGTGCCGTTCACGGTCGTCGCTGACTGGATTCAGCAAGGGCGATTGTTGCTGGACGATCGCGTTCGCCTCGCGGGTCAAGATCCCTGGCGGCACATCGCCAAGGTGTCCGCGTTCGCCCCCTATTTGCCGCAGCCCGAACCGCTGGCGGCCGAGGATCAGGCGGAAGCATTGCAGGAAGTCGATCTCGGCCTCGACTGGGGGCATCGCACCGAGGAAGAAGACGAAGACGTGGACATGATTCCGCTGATCGACATCAGCCTCGTCTTGCTCATCTTTTTCATGATGACCGCAACGGTGGCCTCCTCGGCTCTCTCGCCCATCGACACGCCTGCTGCGAAGCGGCAACTGGCGACCGTATCCGCCGAGCAGTTTTGGCTTGGCATCGATTTACGCGATCCCGCAGGACAAATCGAGAAGGGCGCCGGCGGACGTACCGTTCCCTGGTACTCGGCAGGCAAGGATCGCGATACGACCGTCCCAACGACCCGCGATTTGAACGAAACGCTCGCGGGGCTCGCGCAAACCTGGAAAGAGGCCGAGGGGGAAGTGCGCGTCCGCCTGCGTGCGGACAAATCGTTGCCGATCGAAACCGTGCGGAACGTGCAACTGCGATTGCAGGAACTGGAAGCCGGCATCCGCCGCACCCGCGGCCCTTCCGGCGCATCGTTCACGCTCACCGTGCTCGGCGAAGTCAGCGAACCTGAATGAGGCACAGAATCATTACGTACAGAATCATGAGAGCAGCTTTTCTCATGATTCTGTACGTAATGATTCTGTTTTTTTCCAAGCTGACCCGCTTTCGGCCAACGCAGATTGCAGTCGTCTACGACTCCGGACGCAGCAGTTCATCCACCCGATCGGGGTGGCGTTCGAGATACCAGCTTAGCGCGGAGAAGAAGGACTGCATGTTGCCGATCCCCTGCTCCGCATAGCGCGTCAGCGAACCGCCTACCAGCTTGGTCGCGATCGCGGCCGTCACGTTGTCGGTCAGCAAATACAGGTCGGTCTGCTGCTGCACGAGAATGAGGCCGTCGTCTTTGCGGATCGTTTGATAACGCAACACGACCACCGCTTTGCCCGGAATCGCGGGGAGAACCTGCCCCGGTTTCACTTTGCCGTCGGCGAACCACATCCGCAATCCCGGCCCGCGGGCGATCAGGCTCCACGTCATCTCGCTGCCATGATCGTCGCTCCAACCGAATCGGCCTGGCCCTTTCGGATATATGGCGACGCACTTGGCGCCGATCCGCCGCCACGCCACCACGGCGCGATCGGGATGATCGAGAAAAAACTCGTAGTGCTCCGGCTGACAGGAAAACGTCTCGGAAGGCCCCCGTGCGGACACGGTGGGCTTTTCCAGAATCGGCTGCACATGCGGACGCCAACCCGCACTCACTTCCTGCAGCACCTCAGCCGCGGGGGCGGGCTTCTCGATGCGACCCGCCGGGAAGACAGCCGGTGCTTCGGCGAACGCGAAATTGCCCAGGCTTCCGAAAATCGCCAGTCCGAGCAAAATACGCCGCATGCGTCACCTCCGGGCATCGAGATCGCTTCCCCCCTTTCATCGAACCGATGGCCCCGCGCGATGCATGATTTTGCGGGTTTGCACGGTGTTTCCGGTTGGTTGGACTTGTCCCGCGCGGCAAAGTTTGCCTATTCTCCGGCCCGCGCGGGCTATGCCGAACCGTCTCGACATGCCGCTTCGAACGATTCTGCGAAGGCACACCCATGCAACGGAAACTGCTCGCCTTTACCGCGATCATCGGCGTCTTGACCGGCCTGGGCATCTGGCAACAAGACTCCTTGCTCGGTTGGTGGCATGTCCGCCAACTTGCTGCCTCAGACGAAGCGAGCCGGGACGATGTGATTGCCCGGCTGCTCGTCCTCGATGATCCTTCCGGCTGGATTCTCGATCAGCTTCGCGCTGCCGACGATCGAGCCGCAGCGAACCTTCAAGCAGGCATCGTCGCCCTCGCTCGAGAGTGGGGCGTCGGCGACCCGCGTGGACAACGCTTGGCCGAGCAACTGCGGCGTCGCTTCGACAGCATGGGTTCGGCCGGCAGGACCGCTTCCCTCCGCAGCGCATCCGCCCTGCTTCGCGGCAAAGCGACCCCTTCGGCGGAGATGGTACAGACGCTCAGCGATCTTTTGCTCGCCGCTCAACAAGAACCGGATCAGACCACCCCCACGCTCGTCTTGGCCGGCGACATGGCCGAACGCATCCCGCCCGGCCAATGCCTCGACATGTTCCGCGAGTTGGCCTTCCGCGGCCTGAAGTCATCCGATGCTGAGGCCCGCCTGGGTGCGATTCAACTCGTCCTTCGCGAACCGCTGCGCAAGCAAGACGACCTCCTTCGCAAGCTGGTCCCGCTTCTGAAGGACAGCGATCCCACGGTACGCAAGGGCGCCGTCCTCGCTCTCAGCCCGCGTCCGCAACTGATGGGAGAGGACGACCTGCTCCCGCTGCTGCATGATTCGGACGCCGAGGTGCAGATGGTGGCCGAGCTCGCCCTTCGCAGTCGCGGCCTGGACGACACCCATCTCGAACTCGCCCGTTTGGTAAGCGATCAACGTCCGCAATCACGGCTTCAGGTGCTTCACTACCTCCATCGTTCCGGCGATCTCGATGCGAACATTTGGCTTCGACGCCTGATGGCTGACCCCGCTCCCGCCGTAAGAGCCGCCGCGGTACGTGCTTCGAGCAAGCAACCGGGCGACTTCGCCGACCGCCTCCGCGAACTGAGCCGCCAGGATCCCAGCCCCACCGTCCGCCAACTCGCGGGGCACTATCTGCAGGACGCACCGCCGAAGCGGTAGAAGACGCCTTTAGCAAGCTGCGCAAGAACGTGTCGCCGCGCCCCGTTGTGGGACGGCGGTTTGCCGTTGTGGGGCCGCGGTTTGCCGTTGTGGGGCCGCGGTTTGCGGTTGTGGGGCCGGGGTTTGCCTTTGTGGGGCGGTCTCTGACCGTCCCACACGGCCCGACCGAAGGTCTCCATGAAGCTTCCGAGGGCGACGTCTCCAGACTGCGGTTTGGCCGTGACGCGTTCGGGCGGATGATGGAGACCTTCGGTCGGCCGGTGTGAGGCGGTCAGAGACCGCCCCACAACGGGTTTGGTGACGGCGGGCGAACGCGCGAAAACACCGTTTGGTGACGGCGGGGCCTGACGGCCCAAGGCCCGTCAGGCCCCGCCGACTTCGAAACCAACTAATGAGCATCGCATCTTTCCCGATCCGATTGCAATGTCCGCACACCGGCAAATCCATCGATCAGGCTCGCGGCGATTTCGCCCGTACCGACAAGCTTGCCCACGCGGTTCCCGCCACGTTCGTCGAACGCCTCAAAAGCCTGGCACTCGCCTCAAGCTCCAGGCATGAGAGCACCGTCGAAGTCGGCGGCGAGAGAGATTCGCAAAAGGCGGACGTCGATTTCCTTCTGCCTGCCCAGCGGCCCGATGAGATCGGCCGGCTTGGACCCTTTCGCGTGTTGGATGTGCTCGGCAAGGGCGGGATGGGGATGGTCTTCCTGGCTCACGATCCGCGCCTGGATCGCCAGGTCGCTCTCAAAGTCATGCTGCCGAAGTTCGCGGCCAACGAAACCGCGAAGCTGCGGTTCCTTCGCGAAGCACGCATCGCCGCCCGCGTCAAAAGCGATCACATCGTGCATATCTACGAGGTCGAAGAAGACCGCGGCGTTCCCTACTTGGCGATGGAGCTGATGGAAGGCATGCCGCTCGACCAGTTCATGCACAAGCATCCCAAGCTCAGCATCCCGCAGATAAGCTCGTCGATTCCTCCGGCAACGGGCGCCACGGCAAGGTCATCGCCGCAAAGTGGGAGATAGCGGAGCAGCGGGCGATCCAACCCAAATCCCCGCCCGGCGATTACGCATTGCGGTTCCGGTACAAGTTCAAGGAAAAGGGGGCCGAGTTCCCCACGCTCAAGGTCGGACTGGATGGTCCGGTCACTTTCGAGGCGTATTGCACTCCCGAGGAGTTCCGACCGGGCATGTTGCTTGGGGTCGTCAATTTCGCCATTGGAACGTCCGGCAATCGATGGTCGCTCGCCAACGGTACAGGGTTGATTGCCGTGAATGGTCCCCCGATCGAGTTCGGCAAACGCGTGCATGTCGCCGCCGTTCGCACCAGCGATGGAGCGAAGCTGTTCATCGACGGCAAATTGGCGGATCACGTGAAGAACGTTGACCGGCCGATCAGGAACGGCAACTTCTATCTAGGATCAGGCTTTACTGGGCTGATCGACGAACTGCGCATTTCGAAATCCGCCCGTTACGACAAGGACTTCACCCCGGAGGCTCGCTTCACGCCGGATAAGGATACGGTCGCCCTCTATCACTTCGACGAGGGAATCGGAGACGTGATCGAAGATGCCTCAGGCAATGGGCACCATGGCCGCACGGGGAACGCCACGTGGGCGAATGCTGATGGTTCCCCCATTCTCGCGACTCCGACAGACTTCGCATTGAGGTTTGAGGGCGATGGCGGAGTCCAAGTGGCCACGCTGAACGTGACGAAGGAAAAGCGGATCACGGTCGAAGCTTTCGTGAAACTGCATCGCAGCGACGATACGGGCTTCGTCAAGCTTGTGGGCCACGGCAATCTATCCAGCAGCCTCGAAGACGTTCGATTTCAAGCGCAATTCGGGGGGACCAGGACTTCCTCCGGAACTTCGTCAGTCGTCGCCGGCGAGGATTCGAAACGCATCCATGTCGCCGCGGTGTTGACCGAGACGGAACTCGCGATTTTCTGGGACGGAACGAAGGGCGCCACGACCCCACTGACTCCGCGAAACCAAGTCGATGTCCCTGCGTTTCTGATCGGAAGTTTCAAGTTTCAAGGAATGCTCGACGAGATCCGCATTTCCAAAACGGTGCGATACACGAAGGACTTCGCGCCGCAACGCCGCTTCGAGCCGGATGCCGATACGCTTGCTCTTTATCACTGCGATGAAGGCCAGGGGGATAAGCTCATCGACAGTTCCGGCAATGGACATCATGGGAAGATCATCGGCGCCAAATGGGTGCATTCCGATGGGACGCCGAAAGGCGAGGCCGTTGCCGGACTCGTTGCTCAACCGCTTGATCCAGCGTGGCTCAAGTCGGTCGCGGCAATGACAGGCAAGCAAAAGGTGGAAGCGGTCAAGACGGAGTTGATGAAGTGCAATCCCTTGTTTGATGGCCAAGTCGTGACTGCGATGACAGGTTCCGAGGTGTCGGCGGTCACGATTACGGCCCAAAATGCCCAAGGGGCGGTTCGTACTCCACCACTTGATGTTTCCCCGATCCAAGCGTTTACGAAGCTTCAGCAATTCAGTTGCAATGCACGAGGATTGGCCGACCTGTCGCCGCTCAGGGAGCTGAAGCTAAATAATGTAAGTTGCTCCATGACGAACGTTGCGGACCTGTCGCCTTTGAAAAGCATGCCCTTGTCGAAACTGGAATGCTCCCATTCCAAAGTTTCCGATCTGTCGCCGCTGAAGGATATGCCGTTGAAATATCTGTCATTTTCAGGCACGCAGGTCACGAATTTGTCGCCCCTGAAGCGTATGCCTCTGACACACCTGACGTACGACTTCAAAGCCGAGCGCGACGCGGAATTGCTCCGTTCGATCCCGTCGCTTGAGTGGATCAACAACAAACCTGCAAGCGACGTTTTGAAGGCGACAACCCCTTCCGTGCCGCCGCTCGATCCCGATTGGCTGAAGGCGGTCGCGGCGATGCCGGCCGACAAGCAAATCGAAGCGGTCAAGACGGAACTCATGAAACGCAATCCGGATTTCGATGGGGCGTTGACGCCCACGGTCAGCCGAACCGACGTCGTAACCGAACTGAGGATCCAGACCAACAACGTCGCCGATTTATCGCCCCTGCAAGCGTTGACGGGATTGAAAAAACTCAATTGCAACAGCGGGGTGCGCAGCAGGAGCCAACTCGTCGATCTGTCGCCGCTCAAGGCGATGCCGCTGGAGGGACTATTTTGTTTCGGAACGAAGGTGTCCGATCTCTCGCCGCTACGCGGGATGCCGCTTACTTACCTGGACATTGGGCGCACACCGGTTGTGGATCTGGCTCCATTGAAGGACATGAAGCTGGATTCTTTGTGTTTCTCGAGAACGAAAGTAGCCGATCTGTCGCCGCTGGGTGGAATGCCTTTGTCGAGATTGACGTTTCCAACGACCCCTGTGGCTGATCTTTCGCCGCTCAAGGGTATGCCGCTCACCTTGCTGGTCTGCAACAGCACGAGAGTATCCGACCTTTCGCCTCTGAAGGACATGAAACTGATAACCCTGAACGTCGGCGAGACGACCGTATCGGATCTGGCGCCGCTGAAAGGCATGCCGTTGGTTCAGCTTCATTGCAATCAGACAAGCGTGGCCGATTTGTCGCCGCTAAAGGATATGCCGCTGAAAGAGCTGAGGTGCGACTTCGACCTCAAGCGCGACGGCGCCATACTGCGGGCGTTGCCGAAGTTGGAGTTCATCAACGGCAAACTTGTCAGCGAAGCGCTTCCGTAAGTCGGCGAAACAGGTAGCCCTCACGTACTTAGCAAGTGTTCGCAGGTTCCCGGATGAGGATGAATTCATCGCCGACAACCTGCGAACACTTGCTTGCGCAGCGTGCTAAGGGCCGATCTTCAACATCGCTCCGTCCCGCTATTGAATCAGCACCTTGCCGGTCCTATTATTCAGACAGCCCAGCCCCGAGTGGCTTATGACGCTGCTGAACCGCAAGATCGACTACGCTCTGCTCATCCTTTGCTATCTCCATCGCAAGAACGAAGGCGGCTGCGCTCGCGAGATCGCGGACCATTACGCCATCAGCCGGCCTTTCGTCGCCAATATCCTCAAGGATCTGTGCCAAAAGGGGTTCGTCGCCAGCCTCCGGGGCGTGCGCGGCGGCTATCTCCTCCAACCGCGGATGCAGGAAACCACGCTGGTCGAGCTCATGGATCAACTCGATGATCCCGTCCGTCTGGTCGAATGCAACCATGAACAGCCCGAAACCTGCTGCAATGTTTCCGAAGCCTGCCCGATTCGCGAGCCGTTGCAGGAAGTGCATCGGCAACTCCGCGAAGTGTTGCGTTCCGTGAAGCTGGTCGACCTGTTTCGCGAAGGCGCCAAAACTCCAGCCGCCCTCGATCTGGGCGTGTCGCGCTGTGCCCTCCCCGACCCGTGCAAGCTGTGATCGCCATGCCAAGGCCCCTCATCTACCTCGATAATCATGCGACCACGCGGACCGATCCGCGCGTCGTCGAGGCCATGCTCCCTTACTTCACCGAAGAGTACGGCAACGCTTCCAGCCTCCACGCCCTCGGCCAACGAGCGAACTCAGCCACCGATGCGGCCCGCGAACAAGTCGCGACCCTCATCGGCGCGGAGCCGCGCGAAATCGTCTTCACCAGCGGGGCGACCGAAAGCGACAACCTCGCGATCAAGGGCGTGGCCGCCATGCATCGCGGCCCCGGCAAACGGATCGTCACCTGCCGAACCGAACATCGGGCGGTGTTGGATGTGTGCCGTAAGTTGCAACGCGATGGATTCGACGTCGTTTTCCTCCCCGTCGATGGCGATGGGCTGGTTTCGGCCGAGCAAGTTGTCGAAGCAATCGACGAAAGAACCATTCTCGTGAGCATCATGCTCGCGAATAATGAGATAGGCGCCCTTCAGCCGGTCGCAGCCATTGGGGCGGTTTGCAAGGAACGGGGCGTGCTCTTCCACACGGACGCCACGCAGGCGGTGGGCAAGATTCCGGTCGATGTGCATGCGTTGCAGGTCGATCTGCTCAGCCTCTCGGCCCATAAGATGCATGGACCGAAAGGCGTCGGCGCCTTATGGGTTCGCCGACGCGATCCGCATGTCCGCCTCGAACCGCTGTTCGACGGCGGCGGCCATGAACGCGGCATGCGACCCGGCACCCTGCCCGTTCCGATCGTCGTCGGCCTCGGCCTCGCATGCGAAATCGCCGGCGGGCAGATGAAGGACGAAGGCGAACGCATGGCCCGGCTTCGCGACCGTTTGCACGAAGGATTGGCCGAGAGCCTGGACGAAGTGCGGCTCAATGGCCATCCGACGGAGCGATTGCCGAACAACCTGAACGTGAGCTTTGCCGGCGTCCGCGGCGAAGCGTTGCTGATGGCTTTGAGGAACCTGGCCGTCAGTTCCGGTTCCGCATGCACATCGGCCAGCGTGGAGCCGAGTTATGTGTTGCGAGCGATCGGACTGAGCGACGACCTGGCTCACGCGAGCCTGCGATTCGGCCTCAGCCGTTTCACGACGGAGGCCGAGATCGAGACCGCGATCGAAGAGACGGCAAACGCCGTCCGCCGCCTGCGGGCATTAAGCCCCGAGCGCCTAGGTAGCCCTCTCGCTCCGCGCGAGGTAAGCGGAAGAACGCCATGAGGCGGCGAGACATTCTTCCGCTTACCTCTCGCGGAGCGAGAGGGCTACATAGAAGCAAGCGGGCTACATGGGGCGACATCGTAGCCTGTTGCGGATACCATAAACGAAGACCATCCTTAAGGAGACTGCAATGCCTGTCGTATTGACCGAAAAGGCCGCTCATGCGGTGAAGGGCGAGATCGGCCGGGCCCTCGAGGCGGACAAGGCGCACGAGAAGATCTATCTTCGCCTCCGCGTCGTCGGCGGCGGCTGCTCGGGCTTCCAAAACAAGCTCGACCTCGATCCGCAAATGAACCCCAAGCTCGACGACGTCTTCGAGCTGCACGGCGTCCCGATCGTGATCGACCGACGCAGCCAGATGTACCTGGACGGCGCCCTCGTCGATTACCACGACGAACTCAACCGCAAGGGCTTCAGCATCACGAACCCGACCGCCAAAAGCACCTGCGGCTGCGGCAGTTCGTTCTCGATGTAAAGCAAACGGAAAAGAGAACGCGAGTTGCAAGGAACCCCTTTGCAACCCGCGTCTCGTTTTCCGATACGGACCGAACAGGGCGCTTAGCTCAGCGGCTAGAGCATCTGGTTTACACCCAGAGGGTCGGGGGTTCGAAACCCTCAGCGCCCAATTCAATGCGACGAATCCGAAGCGGCTTACGCTTGCAGTTCGATGGTCGGCATGCGGTTGACCCCGATGAAGCACGGGATGAATCCTCCGAGAGCCGACTTGTCTCCATATCTCAGATTCCTGTCCGGATCCTCGCCAACGATCGCGTAGACTGCCGCCAGAAAGTTCGATTCCCCAGCCCACAGTTCCGTCCGATGCCATCAGGCGTACGAACGCAAGCGAATCATCTGCGTGCAAACGGCGGATTGCCCGCCACCCCATCAGTCTGAACTTACTATCGATTCGGGGCTACTGGCTTCCTCGTTACAACTGGCTTATGCCGATCAGGGGTCGAATCGGCATATCGCAGCATCTTCCTTTGCATGGATCGCCTCGAACGAGCGATTGAGGACCACGACCGAAGACACGAACGAAGAAAGGGGTCGCGAAGGACCCCCTTTTGCAGACTCGGGTTTTCGTCGAGACTACTTCACACGTTCGACGTTGAATGTCCAGCTCGTGTTGTTTTGAGCCGTCGTATAGCGGGCGGTTCCGGCGATCCGACCGTTCGGCAGAAGACGGCCGACGTATACGCAGTCTTTGAACCGGATAGTGATCTCATCCACATCGAAGGCGTACGAGCCGCGAACCCGCGACTGGGCATCGATCATTTCGGCTTCACCGGTGGTGCCGAAACGGAATGTCACGGCGCCGAAAGCATCCAGGCTCTCCTGGCCTTGGAAAGAAGCCCCTGCAAAGGGGTCCGCGAAGCGCACCTGGTACTTCCAACACATGCCGCGGTTAGCTCCTGCCGTGACGACTGCGTCACCAGTCATGACTCCGTCGCGAACGACGCCACGATACACGCAATTGGTGAACGTGAGGGTAACCCGATCTCCCTCGACCACATACCTCCCAGTAACGGCGCTTTGGGCATCGATCATCACTGCCGTGCCGTCCTTTTTCAGGCCAAAGTGCAGTTTGCCGTTTTGGTTCAACTCTTCGGTTCCCACCCAACAGCTGCCGGGGATGGCACGAACTGCTGCCGCGGGGGGAGTTTCCATGATCCTCACAGCGGCCGGGGCTGCCGGGCCTGCGGGGGCGACAGGGGTGGCCGTAGCGGGCTGGCCGGGACGCTCCGTCACCGGGTCCTGGGCGATCGCGAACGAGGCCAGTGAAGCGACAACCAGGCCGAACAGGATTTTGCGGACCATCGAAGTTCTCCGATTGGACGTCTAAGTTTCAGGGAGAGGTCAGCCCATTGCCTCGCTCTTCGATCCCTTCGCCGTATCAACGCAGAAACCTACCCGCTGTGACAAAACTCCTACCGATACTTTTGCAAAGCAAGGTTTCGCGGCGCCTCTATGTAATGGAGGTTTCCAATTTCCGTTGGATGTCCAATAGTCATTTCCAACGCCCCTACGGATTGGAGTCTTCGTCGTACATTGCAATCAAAAGTGGCTCCATGATGTCTGAAATCCTTTTCGCTGGTCGCGGGTTCTTTTCGGGATGGACCACCATCTTCGAAGAAGTGGCCGAGATTAGGAGAAAGGGTTGTCACGAACCGCGTTCCGACGCGTAAGCGGGGTGAGTTCGACCACAAGACACACTTTTCAAGGATTTGCGATGTTCACCCTGACCCGCCTGCATCGAATGGTTCTGGCCCTTTGCCTTGCCGCGGTGATCGTTCCCTCAGCGAGCGCCGCACCGACGCTTCATCTCGTGGCGTTCGGCGATTCCAACGATCCCAAACTTGGACCCAAGCTGGCCGACGATGCCCACAACATCGTGTCGGCATTCACCCGGTCGTTCGAGCGAGCTGGCCGGGCGAACCAGCTCCGGACCCATGTGCTGGTCGGCGACGACGTCACCCCGGCCCGCATCTTGGCGACCGTGGAAAGGCTTGCGGTGCAGCCCGAAGATACCCTTGTGATTCTTGGCTCGTGCCACGGCGATACCGACGCCCAGGTTCAACACCGAATCACGCTGCATGCCGGCATCTTGTATCGCCACGCCCTCCTTGCGGCCATGAAGGCGAAGAAGCCGCGCCTGGCCGTCCTCCTGACGGATTGTTGCAGCAGCCACGCAAACGGAAATCCGGGCATACACGTGGTGCCCACTTATCGGCCGCAGGAATTGCCCGCCGGCCAAACGATCGATTGGCGCACCTTGAACTGCCTCTTCCTGTCGCACGCAGGCGTGGTGGATATCACTGCCGCCGAGCCGGGATTTAGGGCTCGTGTCGATCGCGACCGATCGGGCAGCTTGTTCACCAACGCTCTGATCCGGGTGCTGAACACCCCCTATGACCGTCTCATTGGAGGCCTGGATCGAGATCGTGACGGAAATATCCAGTGGGACGAGTTGCTTCCGCAGCTCCGCGGCTTGGCAGCTCGATACCACGAGGAGCAGATCGGAACTGCGGAGCAGCAAGCCTACGCGTTCAAACTAGGCACATGGGCGCCGATGGTTGCGACTCTGAGAGAAAAGTAATGGGCCGAACCATTTGCTTCGACCATCAATCACTGACGCCGAGCCGGAGGCTGACGTTTGCAAAGACGCCAGCCTCCGTCTTTTGCACTGTCATCGCCGAACCGCAGGTTGTGTTTCAGAATCGGGAAGACCGGATCACCTGAGGTAAACGTGCTCTTGAAGCCACTCGGATTTTACGTAGAGCGAGGCCCGCCGTTAACTTGCTTAGGTGATGCTGTTATCATGGCGAGCCTGTTGCGGTCGCCGGCGGGATGACTTGGCGGGTTTGTCGAACAAGATGCTGACGCGACGGTGGCGGCAGCAAGCCATCCGTGAGTTTCCGTTCTCCGCGCCGCCCCGAAAAATTGGGGGCCGCGGGCCGTTCCGACGCTTCACGCCTTTTGTTGGAGAGGATCGACCGATGGAATCGCCCGCCTCCTGGAACCTGCTCACGTCCACGCTGTCTCTTTGCGACCAAGGGGCAATGGACCGGGTCTGGGCTTACCTTGTCCTTCAGGGTTTCGTGCGCAGCGTGCCGGGGGCGCAGGAGAAATTCGAGGAATTCATCAGGCAGGAGAAACGCCTCGCCGAACCGGGCCCCAGTGTGGCGAGTCTTGTCGCAGGGCACTTGGCCCGTGAAGGGCTGGTCCTCCCCCCAGCCTTGACTGCGGACCCGTGGGGGAATGAAGCTACTCGGCGTTTGGAAGCACTCCCCGCCGCGGTGCGCGACAGCTTGACCGGCAGGCGGCCCAATGTCACGGGCCTTCACAAGGAGACCCGCCGGGACGAACCCGACACGCCCCCCTCGCTCCGCGCTCACGAGGCCCGGCCCGAGGATACGCTGTTTGCGACGCCGCTAGCGGCCGAAGGTCAGGGCGTTGCAGGAATTGAGGCGCCCGGGTATCAGGTTCTGCGCCTCGTCGGCATGAATTCATTGCTGGCGGAATATGAGGCCATCGTCGCTGGCGAAGAGGGCCGGCGCGTGCTCATCCAAATGCCGCACCGTTCCGACGACGAAACAAATCTCTGGTTCGAGCGCGTCTCCGAATTGGCGGGCCGGCTCAGTCACCCCGGCATTCCGCGTCGCATCGCCTCCGGTTCGGTCGGCGGCCGATCCTACCTGGTCTTGCCTTCGCGGCCCGAGGAGAACCTCATCGGCCTCGTCCGACGAAGAGGGCCGCTTTCGGCCGGGGAAGCGTCCCGGATCGTTCGCGGAATCGCCGAAGCCCTGGATTACGCGCATGACCTTGATGTGGTTCACGGCCACCTCCAACCCAGGCATGTGCTGATCAGCACGTTGGGCTGCGTCACAATCACCGGCTTCGGGGAATTTCCTCCTCCGGGCGGGCCGGTCGGCAATTTGCGTCACTTGGCCCCCGAGCAACTCAAGTCGCCAGGGGAGACGACGCCGGCCGTGTCCGGCGCGCCCACAGCAAGCGAACGGATCCGGGGAAGCATTCCGCCTGAGCGAGTAGGGCGCTTCGAAGTGCGCCGGACGCTGGGGGAAGGAGCATTCGGGAAAGTCTACGAAGCACACGATCCGAAACTCGATCGCGCGGTCGCGCTCAAAGTCGCCAAGTTGGACCGCGGCGATGCCGAACAGCGAGTAAGGCGTTTCCTGCGCGAAGCCAAAGCCGCGGCGAATCTCAGGCATCCTGGAATCGTTCCCCTGTATGAGTTCGGAGAGGAAGACTCGCGGTTCTATATCGCGTCCGCATTCATTCGCGGCCGCACCTTGCAAGAGGAGATCGCGGCTCGCAAGCAGTCCGGGAGTCCCGATCTTGATTGGTGCATGCGTATCGGGCGTTCGCTCGCCGAGGCGCTTGGTTACGCGCATTCGCAGGGAATCGTGCATCGCGACGTGAAACCCGCCAACGTGTTGACGGACGAAAAAGGGGAGCCGATGCTCACCGATTTCGGCTTGGCATCGCGTCAAGACGACGCGGAGCAACTCACGCATCAGGGGCAGATTCTCGGCACGCCGCTGTACATGTCTGCCGAGCAGGCGCGAGGCGAAGGCTCCGTCGCGGAACCCGCGAGCGATCAATATTCCCTGGGCGTGATGCTTTACGAGATGGTCGTGGGAAGGCCGCTGTTCGAGGGAACGCCGGAATTGGTGATGTTCCATCATCAGGACACGGAGCCGACTTCTCCGCGCAAGCGAAATCCGTCGATCACACGCGATCTGGAAACGATCTGCCTCAAGATGCTCGAAAAGGATCCGTCGCGGCGATATGCCGATTGTCGAGCGGTTGGAGAAGATCTGCGTCGCTGCATGGCGGGAGAGCCGATCCATGCGCGGAAGATTTCTCCATTGGAACGAGCGGGCCGATGGACGCGGCGCAATCCGTTGTCGGCGCTGCTGCTGGCGGCGGTTGTGGTCAGCCTGATTCTGGGAACGGCGATTTCGCTCGCGTTTGCCGTTCGTGCGGAGAATCAGGCGAAGATCGCCCAGAATAACGAGACGTTGGCGAAGACGAACGAATTGCGAGCGAACACCAACGCGGAGATCGACGGCAAAGTCGGCGTCCCGGGACTTTCGTTCGGTCCGAAATCCAACTTGCGCGGCGTGCTCAACGGCAACGGCTACTACCTGCTCCGAGGCGAAGACTCGTTCGAAGTCGCAGGCCTGAAAATGCAATCGACGCAATTCAAGCTGGAGAAAGGCGTCGGCTTCACGTTCGAGGGGGGCTGGAACTATGGCGTCTTCAACGCGCAGTTGAAGGGCGAGATCACGCGTACTGGCAAAACCACTTTCGAAGGGAATGCGGACGTCGCGAAGATCGGCAATCTCGATCTCGGCAGAATCACATTGAAGGGCGATGCGGAAAACGGGTCCTTTTCCTTCGCTTCAACCGGGAAGGCGGCTTCGATCGGAGGATTCTCCTTCGGCGACAGCACGGTGGTCATCACCAACCGCAACACGACTCGGAACGCCATTGTCGCGACAATCCAAGGCGCTACGGACATCCCGCTCGGTCCAAAAACGAAATTCGAGGGAACGATCGCGACGGACGGCCGGTATGAGTTGCGGGCCGAACAGAATCTCGTTCTCGCCGGTCTGACGATGAACCGCGCCAAATTGGTCATGGGGAGTTCGTCAGGCTTAAGTTTCCAAGGGGACTTGAATCATCTCATCTACCGCTTCGCGGTTACGGGGACGGTGGATCCCAAGGGCAAACTGAGCATCGCCGGCGCCGGCGACGCCGTGAAGCTGGCGAGCGGCTTTACCCTGGCTTCAGTCAAACTTGCGGTTGATCTGGACAAGACAACGAACCGCTATTCGATGCAGATTTCCGGAGCCGCGAAGATGTTGGTCGCCGACGTTACGTTCTCGGCGACATCGACAGGCAGCGGAACGACATGGACCACACCGATCTTGCGGGGGACCGCTCGAGTCGGCGGTGCGTTGGGGAATGTGTTCTCGGGCAACGCGACGTTCGAAGTCGGCAACGACCGGGTCACTTTTTCCGGATCGCTCGGACTGCGCAGCACCGGCCTCGCGGTCAGCGTTACGGGTTCGATCAAAGCCGACGGGACCCTGTCCTACGATGCGAAAGATTCTGCCGGAAAGTGGGCTGCGCGACTGATCGGCGAAGGCGTCGAGAAGGTCCAGCAAACTTATGAAAAGGGCGTTCTCGTTCTCGAAACCGTCACCAAGGGTGGCGTGAAGATCGCGGAAAAAGCATGGGACGTCGCACAAAATCCTACCCGTGTCATCAAGTGGGCCGCGGACGGCAAGAAAACGTTCGACGCATGGCGCAACACGAGCGGCGAGTGGATCGAGGAGTCCATCTCCAACGGCAAGGCATATCTCCAGACCAAGTGGAACGCGGCAGGCATTCAGATCGAGCGTTGGGAAACGATCGCGGGCGGCACGATGCGAACCTATTACGCCCGCGGCAAGGCGTACCTCCAGAACAAGTGGAACGCCGCGGGCAATCAGATCGAACGCTGGGAGACCATCGCAGGCGGCACGATGCGGACCTTCTACGAGAACAACAAGGCGTATCTCCAGAACAA
>JAIEPT010000185.1 GCA_019748295.1 Gemmataceae bacterium
CGACAGCATATGCAAACGCCCGCGCCCCAGCTGCGCCAACTTTCCCAAAATCAGCCGCACAGAATGGACAGCTACCATCCGTCTTCGTTCGCATTCCACCAGCATTACCGACTCGCAACGCGCAATAGATCTCCTCGTTCGAGTAAAGGTCTCCGACTTTCAATTCCGAGAGAACCTCCGCCATTTTTTCACCTGCCGAAAACACAGTTGGCTCGAACGAAGGAGGATTATGCAGATCGACCACTTCTCTATCTAGCCCTTCTCGCGCCCCCGCAGTTTCTTCAACATCGCCGCCATGTCCGCGGGAAGCTCCGCGGACCAGTGCATGCGTTTGTTGCTTGCGGGGTGGGTGATTTCGAGATACGCGGCGTGGAGCAGGGGGCGCTTGGCTCCGCTCGCGTCTTCCGGCGGCTGGGCGTTGAGAGGGCGGTCGTAGACGCGTTCGCCGCACAATGGCGTTCCGGCTTCGCCGAGGTGGATGCGTACCTGGTGGGTTCGGCCTGTTTCCAGCTTGCACTCGACCAGCGCGAACTCGCCGAGGTCTTCGACCACGCGGACATGGGTAATGGCATTTTGACCGCTGGGATCCTCGCTGCTGCCGCGACGGCCGTCGCCCCGATTGGGCACCAGCCGGCTTTCGATGCGCCCGTCCTTCGCCTTTCCCCGCACTAGCGCGAGATAGTGTCGGCCGATGCTGTGGGCGCGAAACTGCACGCCCAGATTGCGCTCCGCGTCGTCGGTGCGGGCCAGCACCACGAGGCCGCTCGTTTCCTTGTCGATGCGATGGACGGCCCGCAGGCGATGGGCGCCTTGCGTGGGGCCCGAAATCAGTTGCGGCAGAATGTCGACGAGCGTTGTAGGCAGGTACTTCTTCGCTCGATGCCCAAACTCGGCGGCCTCATGCTTGTGACGTACCGTCGTCAATCCGGACGGCTTGTTCACGACCACAATGTGCGAATCCTGATAGACGACGCGAATCAGATGGGCTCGCGTCGGAATATCCTTCTGCGGCTGCAAACGCGGCATGGCACGGTCCGCGGGTCGCCTCTCGCCACGTGGCTCTTGCCAAGCGATTTGCACGCGCTGCCCCGCCTTCAGTCGGCGGTGCGGATCGGGGCAGATGGTTCCCGCGATCCGCACTCCCTGCTCGCGGATCGTCCGCAGGACGAGGTCGCGCGGCAGGCGCAGCACCTGCTGAAGAATCTCCAGCACGCTGCGCCCGGATTGCGGCGGCGAAACGGTCATGACGCGCGTCGGCATGTGCGGCCCTATTTCGCCTCTACTTGTCTCGCCTCTACTTGTCGCGGCTTTCGATGCGGTAGAGGTGCTTTTCCGTGCGTGCGAACAGCGCGCCGTCGGCCACCGCGAAGGAGGCGAGCGTCTTCTCCGCCAGGTCGCCTCGGCCGAGCACCTCATACTTGGTGGATGCGCGGACGGCCGTCATTTTGCCGTCTTCGCTCTGAAAGTAAATGCGATCGCCAACGTGCAGCGGGGATGACGAATAGCCTCCGCCCACCCGTTCGCTCCAGTGGATTTTCCCCGTCTTGGCATCGAAGCAGCTCGCATTGCCGTTATCGGCGATGACGTACAACTCGTCGCCGACAAGCAATGGCGACGGGGTGAGCGGAGCCCCCTTCTTCGTTTGCCATGCGACATGCGTCTTGGTGACGTCGCCGGTCCCATTGGGGCGAATCGCCATCAGCGTCGATGGCGGATCGTAGCCGCTGGAGATGAAGACGAGGCCATGGCCGAAGACCGGACGAGGAATCGTCGAATAGCCCTGCGTATCGCAGCGCCAGATTTCCTTGCCGTTGGCCGGATCGTAGGCGACGACCGCATTGGCTCCGGGGGCGATCACTTGCTTCTTTCCGGCGACTTCGATGAGCAGCGGCGTGCTGAACGCGAACGGCTTGGGAGCCTTGAACTCGCGCGGCGTCTTCCACAGCACCTTGCCGGTCGATTTGTCGAGCGCGGCCGCGAATTGCTTATCGCCGCCGTCGCAAATGAAGATCAGCCGGTCTTCCACGAGGATCGGCGAACCGCCGTTGCCATGCACCGGGCTGTATTTCAGGTCGGTCTGCTTCCAGAGTATTTTCCCCTGCAGATCAAGGCAGGCTGTTCCCATGTGGCCGAAGTGAACATAAATCTTGCCGTCGGCGACGATCGGCGTCGGGCTGGCGTGGCTGTTCTTGCCATGCGGCTTCGGGCTCCCCTTGGGTTGCCGCAAGACTTCCACATCCCAGGCCGTCGTGCCGTCTTTCGACTCGAGGCAAAGCGTCCGCAATGAGTATTCGCCGGTCTTCGCGTCGAGGACTGCGCTGGTGAGATAAACACGGCCGCTCACGACGACGGGGGAAGACCAGCCGAGCCCTTCGATCGGCTTCTTCCAGGCGACATTTTGTTTGGCGCTCCACTCGAGCGGAATCTTCGCGTCGCGGGCATGCCCCTGCCCGGTCGGCCCCCGAAACTCGGGCCAATCCTCGGCATGAATAACGCCGGCCAAGCACGCGATCGCGGCGAAGCAAATGATGCGGGACAGCATGGGAATCAACGTGGCTATGAGGAGGGAAGCAGGCGGAGACCGGCAATCTTACTCGCCTGGGCGGGCAGCGTCACGTTGATCGTTCGGAGGATTGGTGAAGAAGCCGCCCCTCCGTTTCCGCTTGCGGCTTAGTAGCGTTCGGAGAAAACCCTGTTCTCGCCAAGCCGCAAGCGGAAGACCTGCACGGACCTTCCGCTTCCACCGGCGAAGCATGTGAAGCTTCTGAAGTTTCCAACCCTAGGCCTGGGGCATGCTTGAGCGGTGAAAGGGGAAGCTTCGCTGAACCCGGCCGGGGGCCCGCTCAAGCATGCCGCGGATGCCGCGGCTAGCTCGCGACGGGCGGTAGGAGGATTTCCATGCGGCTTTTGCGGAGGACGTTGAAGCGGAACATGGCGCCCACTTCGTACCAGCCGTCGGGGCAGGGCTTGGCTCGGACAAGCGTTGCGGGGATCACGATTTTCGGCGGATGGATGTTGTTCGCCAGTTCGATGATGACTTCGGTCGTCGTCAATTCGTGCGGCAAGTAGAAGCCGATGCCCGTCGGCGAAAGATCCTTCGCCCGGCATTCGATCGCTTCGTCTTCGGAACCGTCGGGCAGGATCGGGATCACGCGGATCGTCTGTGCCCACAGCAGGCGGTCTTTGGTTCGCTTCTCGGCTTCGACCAATAGATGCTGGCCAAGGCTGTCGATGATCGTCGGCGCTTCCGCTTCCAAGACTTCCTTGTTGCGTTTGCGGCCCAGGTCCACGGCCCGGATCGTGATCGAGACGTCGATCGGCGTGGCGGTCATCGGGTTGATGCGAGCGAGCGAAATCGTCGTTTCGAGCGACGGCTTCCGCTTGAACATGTTGTCCCAGAAATTCTGCGTCTGCGGGATCGACAGCGTCACGCTGCGATCGGTTTCGGCGAGCAGCGTCGCGTTCCACTGGCGTTGGAACTCTTCGAGCTTCACACGCGCGGCGCCGAGCGGTTGGCCGCAGGTGAAGCGGTGGACGACGGCGCCGTTTTCCGGCAGGATTTCGGGCGTCGTGAGCGATTGGCCGGCGTCGCCGCCAGCGCTGGCGATGATGTCCGCGACTTGTCCCGCGAGATCGGCCTTCACCGACAGCCGATGTTTCGAGGGCGGCTTCAGCGGGGTCTTGCGGCTCCGTTGAATCAGCCCGTCGAATCGGTCCTTCTCGATCAGTTCCTTGATCTGCTCCGGCTTGGTCCCTTCGAGCGCGAGCATCATGTCCGTGCAGGTGGGCCAGCGATGGCGCGGATCCGGATCGAGGGCGCGACGGATCACTTCTTGATCCAGCGGCGGCAGCGAATTAAGCTCCGGCTGCACGCCCGGTTTTCCGGCATTGCGATTCCCGTCGCGGCGAAACGGGTGCACGCCGCTGAGCATCTCGGCGAAAACCAGGGCCAGGCTGAACTGGTCGCAATGCCGGCTGATCTTCTTGTCGAACAGCTCAGGCGCGGAATAGCGGGCATTGCGATTCGCGATGTCCTGTCCGGCCGGCATCCACAGGATCTGGGCGAAGCCGAACTCAGCGATCTGCAGCCAGCCGTTGTCGAGCACCAATTGCTTGGGGTTGAGCCCGAGGTGCTGCACGGCATGTTGCTGATACTGGTAATCGAGCACTTCGGCCGCGGCGCGAAGATAGTCCATCAATTCGCCGCGAGGCACGCCCGGCAATTTGCGGACCTGGCATTGCGTGAAGCGGTCGCGAAGCGATTCCTTCACGGTCTCGCACTCGACGATCAGCCGGCCTGGTTCGACCAGGCGCACATCGATGGGGCAGAGGGCAGGGTGGCTCGCGCCTTTCAGCCGTTGCACCGAATCAGTCAACGGCGGGCAATCGCGGCCGCCGAAGCCGTAGAGGAACTTCACGATGCGCGTCTTGTGCTCGTCGTTCTTGGCAGTCCAAACTTCGAGCAGGGGGCTCGTCAGTTGACACTCAACGAAGCGCAGATCAGCGAGCACGCCCGGCGGCACGGTGGGGGCCGAACGATTGACGGGGCGATCCGTATCGCCGCTGGCCTGAACGTTGTTGACCGTTTCCGCAGGGCTGGCCACGGCGGGAAGCGACACAGGGACCGCCTCATGGACGCTCCGCTGTTCGCCCGCCAGGCCGCGGATCAGCTCCATGCAGCTGCCGAAGCGATGATCCGGATTTTTAGCAAGCGCGCGGGCGATCATCGAGCGATCACTCGGCGGCAGCGCGTCGAAATTCGGCTCCTGCTGCGTGTGCTGAATAAGCAGCTGACGGAAGTTCTTGCCGTCGAACGGCATGGTTCCCGTCAGCAACTCGATGAAAACGATGGCGAGGCTGTATTGGTCGGACTGCCGGCTGATTTTGCCAAGGAACAACTCTGGCGCTGCATATAGCGGCGTGATCGCCCCCAGCTGCAGCTTCGAGGCGGCGCCGCCGGAGGTCAGCGTGTTGACCAGGCCGAAGTCGGCGACCTTCACATGGTTACTGACGAGGAAGAGATTGCGTGGTTTGACGTCGAGATGCTGCAGATCGAACTTGTGGTTCAACAGATCAAGGACTTCGGCCGTCTCACGCAGATAGGTGAGCAGTTCGTCGCGTGGGATGCCGGCGAGTCCGCGTTGGCGGTATTTTTCGAGGAGTTCGTGGAGATTGAGGTCCGCAAGTTCGGTGACGATCAGCAGTTCGCCCTGAACCACTTCCACGCGGTCGATGGAGAGGAGGAACGGATGGCGAATCGACTTGATGTGCTGGACGGCGCGGAGTTCTTCGTCGGCGTGCTTATTGTTGTCCGCAAGGTTTCCGTTGGAACCGGCGACGAACTTAATGGCTTTGAAAATGCCGCCTGGGGCCTCGCATTTCCAAACTTCGCCAAAGCCGCCGCTGCCGAGCGGTTCGATCAGGCGGTAGCCGCGAATCGGCTCGCAATCGGGACGTTTTTCGAGCGGCATCCGAGACCCCGGGGGAAGGGGACCTTGAACAAGGGCGCAAAGCGACGGACAAAGCTAGGTCACGATCGGGCGAAAAGCCAATTTGCGAGGGGGTAGGGACGGGCCGTACAGCTTTGTCGGGGTGCTTCTAGATGTAAATTTTTGGTGGACGCAGTGAAGCTTCCCCTCTCCCTCCGCCGGCGGTTGCAGGCACTTGCAAGATCAGTATGGGCGGAGGGAGAGGGTGGCCGAAGGCCGGGTGAGGGGGGAGTTCCGAGGGCAGAAGCCGAGAAGCGACCGGAGCCAACAAGCCCTGGCATCCCGTTCGGTAGAATTTGTTGCGCATTTGCCGGCCCTCTGCCTTCCGCTTGCCCCCTCACCCGCCCGTTGGGCACCCTCTCCCTCCGCCCATACTGATCTTGCAAGTGCCTGAGACGGCTGGCGGAGGGAGAGGGGGAAGCTCCGTTGCGTCCACCAAAAAATCTATACCTGTGAGCCCCCGGCCCTTCTCCCGGATTCTCCCGGAGGGAGAGGGGAGAAACGCTGATGCCGCTCGGCTTAAGGCATGCAAGCGATATTTTTTTCGATTCGCAAAAATGTTCACCTGCGTGGCGATACGCGTCCTTTCGCCGTCTTAACGATTCCGCCATGCGTGGCCGCTACGGTTGAATTTTCGGGTGCGGCGTGCATCTCAGGCGGAATGCGTTTCTCAGGCAGTGCGACCGGAATTTCTTTCCAGGTTCCCCACACTTGCCGTCAGGGGAACTAAATGTCTGGTCGATATCAACATTGCTCGCCGGTGGGGGAAGCGATTTCCGCAAACAGCTTGGCGAGCTTGATGTACAAAGACCCACCGCTTGTCGAAGGAGTCGAAGAGCGACCAACGGGTCTCCCCATGTCCTACGATGAACCTGCACGCACCCCTTGGCAACGCAAACGGGTCGGCAGGGGAGAACCAGCCGATGATGCAACACGGTCCGCAAGGACATCAGGGTCCCCAGCGAGGGACTCGGGGCTGGTGGCGAGGCTCCAAGGCCGAGCTGCCGGAACCCTCAGGTAAGGTCGAAGGCAAGAAGGAACGCCCAGGGAAGGACGGCATTCGGAAGGAACTGGTCGCACGGGTGAAGGCGGAGATCGCCGCCGGAACCTACGATACGCCGGAAAAATGGGACGCCGCGCTCGACAACATGCTCGACCGGCTCATGTCCGATTGATGCCGCAACCCGCCCGGCGATGAGCCGGGCGGGTTGCGTTTTGGGCGTCCATCCTCCGCTTGCGGCTTAGGCGAGCGGCGCCTGCATTTCTCCCCTCCCTCCCGGAGAGTCCGGGAGAGGGGCCGGGGGTGAGGGCGTGGTACGTGGCGTTACGCGAGAAAAGGCGCCCTCACCCCAGCCCTCTCCCGGAGGGAGAGGGGAGGTAGAATAGCTCCTGCCGCTCGCCTTACTGCGTGTGCGGCTCTTGCCCGACCCTGGGGCCGATTTGATCAGCTATACGGATCAGCGAGTTGGCGATTCATAGACGGGGAGTTCCAGAATTCGCAGCGGCGGGCCTTGGGCCTCGATACGGCGAAGAACGGGAAGGGCGACGTTGTAGACGGGGATGCCGCCGGAGGTTTTGCCCTCGGGGGCGCCCTTGTGGGCGTGGCCGTGAAAGACCGCGGTGACGCCGTAACGATGCAACGGCTCCTCAAGTCGGCCGGAACCGAGGAAGCCGAATATCTCTTCCGGTTCGCCGACGACCGTGTCGCGAATGGGTGCGTAGTGGAGCAGTGCGATGCGTGTGGGAGCGGTAATGCGGGCGAGCGCTCGTTCGAGTTTCATCGCCTCGTCCACGGCTTCTTGCACGAATCGCTTGACGCCGGCTTCACCCCACGGTTCCAGCGTGCCGCGCGCGAATCCGCCGCCGAAACCTTTGACCCCGGCAATGCCGATGCCGCGCACCTCGCAGGTATCGCCGTCGAGCACGCGGACGCCGCCGGCTCGCAGGATGGCCATCACTTCTTGCTCTCGGCCGCTTTCGAAATCATGGTTGCCGAGGACGGCGATGATCGGAATGTCCGCCGCGACCTTCAGGTCGCGGACCAGCGAATCGACTTCTTCCGGCATGCCGTAATCAGTGAGGTCGCCGCCCAGCAGCAAGATATCCACGCTTCGGGCCGCATGCTCGAAGAGCGGCTTGAGCCGCGTTTCCTTATCGCGGCTGTAGTGAATGTCGGCCACAGCCCCGATTCGTATGATCTGATCTCCCATCGTAGAATCCTCGCGTTTCCGAATCGTCACCGCCCCGTGATCACGCCTTCGGTCCAATCGGCAATTTGCTTGGGCGTCATCGTCCCGTGGGGACCCAGCCGTCCATCGCGATAGCCCCACAGTTCGAGGTCAGGCAAGTATTGCGTGGTCGTGAGCAACGTCCCATTGCAAACGCGTTCGTCCGGAGGCGCGGATTCCAGTTCCGCGCGCAGCCGTGCGTTCAACTCCCGCATCACCCAGCCGGGAATTTTCGTGCGGTCGGCAGGATAGACGAACCCGAAAAGGATCAGGTGGCTGTAAAGCACCCGCCAGTTGCGGCCGAAACGATTGAGGAGCCTAACCCAATCGAGGTGATCGCCGACGGCAAGCAGGATATGGGCGATGTCGGCGCCGTCGTAGCGATGGCGTTCCATGATGAACGCCTTCGACCACAGCGATTCCTCGGGAGGACAGAGCAAAACACGTTCGCCGAAAACTTCCGCCTCGACGGCATGCTCGAACCAGCCGTCATCGACAGGGACGGTTGCATTGCCGGAGTTGTAGATAAGGTCGATGAAGTGATCGCCGTGAAACGCTTTGGCGAGCCAGTGTTCATAAGCGACTTCGGTTCGGAACCCAATTGCGGCGAGCACCTCGAGGGCACGATCGCGATCCGGGGGGCGAATGAAAATGTCGAAGTCTTTCGTAGGGCGAGCGATGCCCGTATAGCGAGCGAACGAGTAAGCGCCGCCCACCAGGAAATCGAGCCCGGCGTTTTTCAAAGCACGGGCGGCGTTGCGGTAGCACTCCACCGCCGCCGGGTCGTCCGGGGCATAAAGGGAATTTTGGTCGACCACGACGGTATCGCTCCGGCAATCCGCAAACGGCACCCACCGCACGTGGGGGAGATGCATTTGGAAAGGGATCGAACATTTCGAAAACGCAGATTGCGTGCCGAGATTGACCTGAAAGCATCATTAAAAAGGAACACGAAGGCCCTTCCGCGCGATGCCTCGCGCAGTGCGCTTGGAGGAAATGCCGAATCGGCTGTGCCGATCTATTTCCCGGCGATTGCTGGAGTTGATTCGAAAGTTGCATGTTAGGACATGGCGCCCTGACTGCGCAAGGCGTCATCGATTTGCGCATTGGTGGGAACGCTGAGCACCTGCTCGCCGATCATCACCGTCGGCAGCTTTCGCTTGCCGTCGTTCTGGGCCTCCACCCAATCCATCGCGCCGCTGTCCGTATCGACGTTGCGATAAGTGTAGGCGACTCCCTGGTCATCGAAATATGCCAGGGTTCGGCGCGTGTCGCCGCACCAGTCGGCTCCGCAGATCATGATCATTGCTTGTTCTCCCATAGACGAAATCCCGCAACGAACGCGCAACAAACACGATTCGGGCGGGGCGTCAAAAGGAGCAAAGAACGTACCTGTGCCTAACAATCGAACCGAGACCCTCGACTGCGGACCGCTGCAGGCCCCGCTACGAAACGTTGCAAAGGCTCTCGCCCGCCTTTCCTGGGTTCAGTCATTCAGGCGGATGCTGGACCGGTCGATTTTTTCGCTCGCATCCGGACCAAGGCATCCTTTATAATCCCTTCGTCCCGCCTTAGTTTCTCCCGCCTCAAATGCCTCCCTCGCTTCTCTTCAGGGATTTTCAGGAGTTCGCCATGTTTCGCACGCGTTGCTGGTGCATCCTATGCGCCGTGCTGGGCCTCGCCGTCGCCTGGCTGCTCACGGGCGCCCCGGCCGCTCACGCTCAATCGAAGGACGCCCCCAAGGGCCCCGTCAGCTTCATCAACGACGTGGCGCCCTTGCTCAAGGAAAACTGCTACGCTTGCCACGACTCGAAAAAGAAGAAGGGCAAGTTCGAGCTGACCAGCTACGAAACGCTGCGCCAGGGCGGCGCCAAGGACGATCCCATCGTCCCCGGCAAATCGAAGGAAAGCCTGCTGATCGACGTCGTCACCATGACGGGTCCGGGCCGAATGCCGCCGAAGGAAGCGGGCGATCTGCTGCCGAAGGAAAAGGTCGCGATCATCGCGAAGTGGATCGACGAAGGGGCGAAGCTGGATGCGGGCATCGAGCCGAAAGCCGAGATGCTTCGCGAGCTTCGCATCCGCTGGAAGCCGCCGATTCCGCCGGTCGCTTATAAATTCCCGGTCAACGTCAACTCCATGGTGTTCACGCCGGACAACAAGAAGCTCGTCGTCGGCGGATATCATGAACTGACCCAATGGGATGCCGCCACCGGCAAGCTGGAACGCCGAATTTTTACGCGTGCGGAGCGGGCCTACGGCATGGTGTTCCTGCCGGACGGCAAGCTCGTCGTTGCGGGCGGTCGGCCGGGGCAGGAGGGGGATGTCCGCATCTACAGCCTGCAAGCCGGGGCGCCGAAGGATCACGGCGGCGTGCCGTCGGTGGATGGCGTCAACGACAAGTCGGTGATGGTGCAGGAACTGGTGCAGACGGACGATGCCATCCTTGGCCTTACCCTCAGCGCGGATGGCAAGAAGTTGGCGGCCGCGGGTTGCGATCGGCTCGTCCGCGTATGGGAGGTGCCGTCGTTCAAGGCGGACCCGCCGATCGAGAATCACGCCGACTGGGTCTTCGGCCTCGCGTTCTCGCCGGACGGCAAGGCGTTAGCCACCGCAAGCCGCGACAAGACGGCCAAGCTGTGGGACCTCGCCGCCAAGGAATCGCTGCTCACTTTCCCCGATCACCAGAATCCCGTCTACGCTGTGGCGATGACGCCCGACGGCAAGCTCGGCATCTCGGGGGGCGAGGACGGCCAAATCCGCTTCTGGCAGGCGACCGATGCGAGCAAGAACATCGGCAAGCAGACGAAGAACATGCAGCACGGCAAAGCTGTCTTCCGCCTCGCCATGGGCGGCGACTCGAAGAAGCCGATCCTTGCTTCGTGCAGTGCGGATGGCACGATCAAGACGTGGGACCCGATTGCCGTGGCTCCGCTGAAGACGATGCCGGGCCTCGTCGATTGGGCCTACGCGGTGGCCGTGTCGCCTGACGGCAGTCTCGTGGCCGGCGGAGCATGGAACGGCGAAGTCCGCGTGTGGAAGACCGCCGATGCGGCCCAGGTGACGGTGCTCAACGCATCGCCGGGCTATGTGGCACCTAAGCTGGCGGCGAAAGAAGAGCCTAAGAAGAAGTGATGGGCCGATGTCGGTATCAGAGCCCGAGCGCTAGCGAGGGTTTCGCCGAATCCCATTGGGACGAAGCGAAACCCTCGCTGGCTGGCGCTCGGGCTCTGACGAAACGGCAATCATGACGAATCACATCGGCCCATCTATTCCTTTCCGCGGATCGTCGCCTTCAGCACATGTTTTAGGCGGTCCTCAATCTTCTTGTGCGCCTTGTCGATCTCCTTCTCCCCCAGCGTGCGGTCGACGGCCTGGTAGGTGAGGGCGTAGGCGAGGCTCTTCTTGCCGGCGGGGATGCTGTCGCCGCGATAGAGGTCGAAGAGGCGGATGCCGCGGAGCAGGTCGCCGCCGGCGGCCTGGATCTCTGCTACAGCTTTCTCCGCGGGCACTGTTTCATCGACCAGGATGGCGACATCGCGAAGAGCGGCGGGGAACGTCGAAACCGGCGTGTACGCGAAGCGAGCGGGCGCGGCTGCTTGCAACGCTTCGAGGTCGAACTCGCCGACCAGCAGCGTGCGGTTGCCCAGCTTCCAGGCGTCGGCAAGCCGCGGATGCAGTTCGCCGAAATCGCCGATGGCCTTGCCGCCGACGACCAGCGTGGCGGACCGTCCGGGATGCATCCAGCCAGCTTCCGACTTGCGGTAGCTGACCTTCGCGAGGTGCAGATCAGCGACCAGCGATTCGATGATGCCTTTGAGGTCGAAAAAATCGACCTTCTGCCCGTCGGCGGCGTCTGCTTTGGAGTCGGTCCAAAACTCCGCCTGCCGTTGTCCGGAGAGGACGAGCGCCAATCGGCGTGGTTCGTCCGGCGTCGCCGAACCCTCTTTGGGAACATACACGAAGCCGACCTCGAACAAGCGAACGTCTTCGATGTTCTTCAAGTTTTCGATCGCCACCTCAAGCACGCTGGCGAGCACGCTTTGCCGCATGACGGTGCGATCGGTGCTGATCGGGTTCTTGATTTCGACGTACTTGCGGCTCGGGCCGACGAATGGGGTTTCCTTTTCCGGCGTCGTGAGGGCATAGCAGACGGCTTCCTGCACTCCGCAGCCGACAAGCAGATCGCGCACCTTCTCCTCGAAGGCGATCGGCACATTGTTCTGCTGCCGCGGCAAACGATCGCTCAGCAGCGTTTCGGGAATGCGGTCGTAGCCGTAGATGCGGGCAAGCTCTTCGATCAGATCGGCAGGGCCGGCCTGAATGTCGAGCCGATGCGTCGGCGCCGTCACTTTCAGCGTATCCGCATCCTGTTCCTGCACATCGAACTCGAGCGTACGGAGGATGCGGATCGCATCCGACTTGGGGAACTCGAAACCCAGCACGCGGTTGACATGCGACCGCTTCAGTTCGATAACCTGCGGCGGCTGCTTGGCGGGATACGTATCCACTTCCCCCTGGCAGACGGCGCCGCCAGCGAGTTGACGAATCAACTCGGCGGCCCGACGCGCGGCCGGAAGCACCGTCTCCGGATGAATGCCGCGGCTGAAGCGACGGCTCGCTTCGCTGGGCAGGTCGAACTGCATGAACGTCTTGCGAATGCTTACCGCATCGAAGCTGGCCGATTCGAGGAGGACGTTCTTCGTCGTCGGCGTAACCTCGGTTTCGAGCCCGCCCATCACGCCCGCCAGAGCAATGGGCCCCTTCTCATCGGCAATAACGAGGTTCTCCGGCGTCAGCTTCCGCTCTTGCTTATCGAGCGTGACCAGGACTTCGCCCGCTTTGGCGGAGCGCACGATGATCGTCGGCGACTTACCTCCGGCGCGTTGCACCAGCACGTCGTAATCAAACGCATGCAGCGGCTGACCCCGTTCGAGCATGACGTAGTTCGTCACATCCACGATCGCATCGATGGGTGTCATGCCGGCATACAGCAGCCGTCGTTGCAGCCAACCGGGCGACGGCTTGTGCTGCACGTCCTGGATCAGCATCGCGGCATAGCGGGCCGAGAGTTTCGGATTCTCGATCTTGACCGCGACTTTTCCTTCGATGGCGGGGCCTTCCGCCTTCACCTCGGTCGTCGGCAGCTTCAGCTTCTTGCCGGTGAGTGCCGCCACTTCGCGAGCCACGCCGGTCATCGCCAAGGCGCGGGCCATGTTCGGCAACACGTCGATTTCGAGAACGATGTCCCCCATGACGTCGGCCAGCGGAGTGCCGATCGGCACATCGTCATCGAGATAGATGATGCCTTCGTTGAGCTTCTTGTCGAAGTTGATGCCGAGTTCCTGCATCGAGCAGACCATCGAATCGCTCGGCACGCCGCGGATCTTCGTGGGCTTCAGTTCCTTGATGACGCGTTCTTCCGAATGCCCATCGAAGAGCTTGGAGCCGGTGAGCCCGAGCACGACCTTGCCCCCCGAATCGCCGACATGGACGTTTGGCGCCCCGGTGACGATCTGCTTGACCTTCCCCTCGCCCCAGGCGAGAGTCGGCAATTTGAGCCGATCCGCATCGGGATGTCGATCGACGGAAACGATCTGCGCGACCACGATTTTGTCGCGATCCCACACCGGCCCGCGATCCTCCGCCTTCACGCGCAAACCTTCGGGGATGGGCAACCCAAGCACGCGGATGGCCGAAACCTCAAGCCCCGCGAACGTGAGCCGTTCGACGAGTTGAGGAGCGGTGAGATCGAAATCGACGTATTCGCGCAGCCAGTTCAACGGGATTTTCATGCAGCACCTTCAAAGCCGGGGGGCGACCGCAGGGAGCTCCCCGGTTCCGGACCAAACGCTTGATTTATTGCGGTTCGCCATCCATCGCAACGGACCAAATCCAAGAGTCGTCTTGTTCGAGAATGTAGCGGTATGCCGACAGCATTCTCGTACGAGTCGGCAATCCGATCATTCTGCCTTTGCCCGCCCAAATACCACCCGGCAGTTGCTTGCGGACCGCCAGCGATGCCGCGGACTTTCCCTGGCCGACGACGTCCCATGCTTCGTTCTTTTCGCAGGGCAGTTCGGCAAGCCAGTGCGAATGCGTTGGGGCGACCGAGATCGCATTCAAGCGATAACCAAGCTTTTGCAGCTTGACCCTGATCGCTTCTCCAACGATCGATTTCAGTTCAACCGGCAGGACAATTCGTTCATGGTCTCGCGTCTGTTGGTAAATACGTAGCCCTTCGTGTTCATCAGGCGGGGGCGGCGTTCTGTAATCGCCCGAGCTGTGGATTTTATGATTCCGCGTGCGAAAGCCACGGGCATCCCCTTGAAGCCAACTGCCGTATGTGGAGATGATGACGTGGCGCCACATGCGTCCTGGAGTTGGCATGGCATCTCTCGCGGGAACCCAGGAGCTCGCTGCGCTCGCCCCTGGGCTTTGACTTTGGTTCAGAGCGCGATTTCCATTTTGCAGGCACAGTAATAGCACAGCTTCTGGCAAAATTCACGCGGAAGCGTGAGGACTGCCTTCGTGATATGCTTGTCTCGACTCGCGCGGCGCCGGAGGCGCGGGCGTTGATCGCACCCTGAAATCGCCGACCGGCGGGCGGACCTGAGAAACACTGATGCGCATCCTTGTCACGGGCGGAGCGGGGTATATCGGCAGCCATTCGGTTCGCCTGTTCGCGGAACGGGGGCACGACGTCTGGGTGCTCGACAATTTGGCGATGGGACACCGCGCCGCGGCCCGGCCGGATCGGCTTATCGTCGCCGATCTGGAGAACATCGATCGCGTCGATCAGGTCCTTGTCGAGAATCGCATCGAGGCGATCGTCCATTTCGCGGCCCATGCGTTTGTCGGCGAATCCGTGACGAACCCGGCGAAGTACTACCGCAACAACACCATCGCAACCGTCAACTTGCTCGACCTGCTGCATCGGCATGGCATCCAGAAGTTCGTTTTCTCCAGCACGTGCGCAACCTATGGGACGCCGGACAAGGTGCCGATCGTCGAGGAGACGCCGCAGAATCCGATCAATCCGTATGGCCGCAGCAAGCTGATGGTGGAGATGGTGCTCGAGGATTACCGCACCGCGTATGGTTTGGGCTACGCTGCATTGCGATACTTCAACGCTTCCGGTTGTCGGCCCGATGGCACGCTGGGCGAGGACCACGATCCGGAAACGCATCTCATCCCGATCGCAATCCAGGCCGCAATGGGGCAGCGGGCGAACTTGCAGATCTTCGGCACGGACTACCCGACGGACGACGGCACCTGCGTCCGCGACTACATCCATGTCGATGACTTGGCTGAAGCGCACTTGCTGGCGCTGGAGAACCTCAAGCCCGGCCAGTCCCTCAAGTACAACCTCGGCACCGGCGTGGGCAATAGCGTCCGCGAGGTGGTGAAAGCGGTCGAGAAGGTGTCGGGCAAAAAAGTGCCGGTGCAAGAAGGCCCGCGCCGGCCTGGCGATCCGCCGGTGCTGGTTGCGTCCGCGGCGAAGATTCGCCGCGAATTGGGATGGAAGCCGAAGTATTTGGATTTAGACTCGATCGTCTCCACGGCCTGGAACTGGCACGTCAAGAACCCGAAGGGTTACGACGACCGCAGCAAATAGACGAGGCGTTAAGGTCGCCAGTCTGGGTGGCACGCCCTGAACGTAGTGAAGGGCGTGGTGAAGCTTCCGAAAACGCAGCCCAAGTTGGATGCTGCGTCAGCACCGCTTCCACGCCCTTCGCTATACTCAGAGCGTGCCACCCAAACTGTAGCGACGTTTTGCGTTTACTCCGTTACATACACCTTGGGCCGACGCAGGACGAATTCCGGTTGCTGGCTGGCGTAGCCGCGTTGGGATTGTTCGGCGACGAGGAGGGGGCCCATGCCTTCGATGCGTTTGCCGCCGATGCGTTCATGCAGGGCAGGGTTGTACGCGGCGCCGACCACCGCGTCGTAGGCGTGCACGCCGAACTTCTCGAGCGCCGCGTGGAGCTTGCGGTTCTGCACCTCCACCGCTCCGAACCAACGACGGCAGGCGTCCATTTCGGGAAGCGTGCCCACCAGTTCGGGTCGCGACGAGAGGACGGTGTCCAGTTCGAGTGCGATATCCACCAGTTCGTTGAGCAGCACCAGGCTGAAACGTTTTTCGCCGTGGATTTCGGTTCGCAAAGCCTGAAACGCCTTCTGCGTTTCGCCGGCAAAGCTGTTGAAATTCGTCTGCAGCGTATCGCGGGTGCGGTTGAGCGTCGTTTCGAAGAGCCGATGTTCGCGGCCATTCTTTTCGCGCAAGGCGATGAACGCTTCGAGCAGGCGGTACACCGAAGACATGCCCACCGTGGGATCCGATTCCTGAACGGGGGGGAACAGAGGTCGATCTTCGTTCATGAGGGATGCATCTCTCGCGTCTATTCTTCAGGTAGCGAAAATTCCCAGGGATCGAGCGGCTTCTCGGCGGCGACCAACGTCGCAGGGGTCAGCGGCAATTCGCGCGGCAAGTCCGGCAACGTCACCGCGGCACGCACCTCATCCCGCTCGGGGACCGCGATGTTCGGCACATAGTCGGCCAGCGACTTCTCGTCTTCAATCGGCTTGCAGGCGGCCACATCCTTGGCCTTCCCCTGAAACCGCTCCTTGAGCTTGCGAAGCACGCCATCGGTAGTATCGACGTTCATGCTCTGAGCATCCGCCCGCCAGCGTCGAGCCGGATCGGTGAGCAGTTCGCGAGCCCAGTTGATGTCTTCGAGCGGCGTCGGAATGATGCCCTTCCGCGCCCAAATGAGCCGCTGAGCCCACGCCGATTCGATCGCATCCTTGTCCGCGTCCTTATCGACGCCCAGAATGAGGAAGGGCCCCGCCTGCGCCCGCGGCAACGCGGCGAGCTTCAAAACTAACGGCGAATCTTGGCTCATGAGTGGATTCCCAGGGGCGGCGAGGGGGCCACGAACTCTTGGTTGATCATCGAACTCGTCATCTCGCGAGGCGTGAGGAGGAGCAAGAGCGTGACGTCTTCCTGAACCGTCTCGGGCAAGGTTCGTAGCAGGGGAAGAACCAGCCGCTCGCGTTCGCTTTGCGACAAACCCTCGAACACGTCCGAGACCAGACGGATCCGAATGGACGAAGGGTTATACCGGTAGGCCGCGGGCGGGTGCTTCTTCGCATATTGCGGAAAGCCATCGCGCAAAGCCGCCTCGACAGCGTCGGTCTCGTTCGTGCGGTTCTTCTTCCAATCGGCCATGTCATGTCCTCGCCAGCGACTCCATGATGGAGCGTGCCGCAGTTAGAAACGCCTCGGCATCCTCCGTCGCTACATACCCTACCTCGTAACGAAACGAAGTGCTCCATGTAGCGACTCTCATCCAATTCTCGCGCACCGTCCGCTCGAAGACAACTCGGTCCTTGGGTAGTTTGACCTCGCCTCGAAGACGCAGGCCGAATCGAATCCTCTGAAACAGGTCCTTGAGATATTCGAAGTCATGCCCCTTGGCGCCCTGTTTGGCAAGAAGGTCCCAGACCATGCTGTATTTCTTCAGCGGAGTCGCGCTCAGGATCGCTGCCCTCAAGGAAAGCTCAACCGAATACCCGCTGAGATCAAACGCGTCCCGATTGAAACGGCGGCCTTCCATGAGATAGACAGCGGCTTCAAGTCGCTGTTCCGCGGCCTTCTTGAGCTTGCGAATCAACGACCGTTGGTCCGGCGTCACGTCCGATTATCTCCCCAGCGTGCGGCATTGGTCCATCTTGCGGTCGCAGTGCGAAATCAACCGCTGCAGGTCGCGGCGGAGGTCGTCGGTGGCGATCGTCAGCATCTTGCTGGCGGCGTCGCGCAAATCCGCGAATTGATCTTCCAGGTCGCGCATCACATCGCGGACCACGGGCCAATTGACCTGGTAGCTCGGCAGCCGACGCATCTGATCGACGACCTTGTTGACCTGAGCCGTGTTCTGGTCCGCGAATCGCTCCAGCGTTTGGAATAGCTTGCTGGCGGCGGCACGCATGCGATCGTTGACGTTGAGATCGCTGGGGTTCTTTTGGGCGGTCTTCTTTAGTTCGTTGAGGGCTTTATCCACATCGGCGATGCTGCGAAGATCGCGCGCTTCCAACTCGAAAAGGTCCACCTGCGGATCGTTGGGCCGAACGTCGCGCATCCGCTGCAGCACGCGGCGAGCGTCGTCATGGCGGCGAAGTTGCGTGAAGAGATTGAAAAGGCGTTCGAGCGTTTCGTAGTCGGTGGGCCGGAAGCGGTGGGCCTTCTGCAAATGCTCCAGCGTCAGCGACCAACGCTCCTTCTTTTGAGCTTGGTCCCCAAGGCGGATGAGAGCCTCGAACGCGAGGATCGGCAGATAATCGCCGGGCCGTGACGAACCCTGGTGGCGTTCCAGCAGATCGACATAGCGCAGCCAATGGGCTTCCGCCTGATCGGAGCGATCGAGCCATTCCATGACGAGTGCGATGTTCTGCTCGATCCACGCCATCAGGGGCACGCCCTGCGCGTTGATCGATCGGCTGCCGCCTGCCGCGTCCCGAGCACAGATTTCCTGGGCGAGCCGAAACCACGACGCGGCCTGATCGAAATCCTGCAGCATCGCATTGCACACGCCGAGCATCTGATAGAGGGAGATGAGGCAGTAGGGATCGATGGTGACGCGGGAGCTTTCGAGGCGGCGACGCAACGGCGTCAGCAGCAGCTTCGCCTCTTCCCACTGGTTCTTTTCGACGAGTTGCTTCGCTTGAACTAGGACGGCGCCGAACCACACGGCAAACGCCTGCGGACTTGCGGATCGGACCGATACAAGCCGCGACAGCAATTGGTACGCGATCTCGAATTGCCCGAGCCCAGCGAATACTTCGAGCAATCTGGCCTCTTCGTCCGCCGTCATCGCGGCGAGCAGCTTGGGTGCATCTTGTGCCTCGGCCGGCGGATTGGGGCCGATGCCGAGGAAGAGCGCCCGGAGCAGCGTGAGGAAGCGACGTTCCCCCTCGGTGGGGGCAAGGGGCGCGAGCGGCATCAGCACGTCGCGGCATAGCTCAAACTGGCCCGCGTAAAGGCGCGCAAGGAAAAGATTGTAGCCAGCGGAATACGATTCCGGAGTTTTCTCCCACGCCGCGGCGAATTCCTCCGCGGCACGCGGATAGTCCTTCTCCTGAAATGAAAGCAATCCGCGCTGCAGGAGGACGGAAGCATCGGGCTGCGAGATCTTTTGCAGGTACTGGCGTGCCTCCGCGCTGCGTCCCAGCTTCCGGCATGCGACGGCAAGGAGGTAGAGCGTTTGCGGATCCTGGCTGCTTGCACGCTGGGCCTGCTCGAGGAGCCGAAGGGCCTCGGCCCAGTTGGGGCCCGCGGGATTGACGGCTGCTTCGGTCATCGCCGCTCCTCCGCCGGCGCAGCGGCTTTCGGTTTGCCGTTGCCGTAGATGGCGTGCTTGCCCCCCTCGAACAGGCTGAGGAAGAGAAGCTGCCCCAGCCGGCGATCGCGCCAACCGAGCTTGCCCGCCTGCCGAAGTTTTTCCGACGCGATCTCGAAACGATGAGCGTGGTAATCGTCGAGCGCTGCGAGGAATGTCGTTCCCGCGAGCGGCTCGACAAGCTTCCACTCCGCACGCTTAACCGCATCGAGCTTCTGCCAAAATTGGGCCGCATCGTCGTGCCGGCCTTCCTCAAAGGCCACGCGCCCCGCCCATGCTTGAGCGAGCGAACCGACGGTCGATTTCGCCTGGGCTGCCCGCTCGAAGTAGCCGAGCGCGGTGGGACGATCCCCCTTCTCGAACGCCGCCAACCCCGCAACGAATGCCGCTTCCGCCATCAGTTCGGCGGCGGAAGCGTCCTTGGTCCGATCGATCTCGGCCTTCAGCTTGGCGACGATATCGAGCACCGCATCGCGATCTTGGGCGGCATGGGCGGCAATTGCTGCAAAGTAGCGGAAGCGCGGCGGGCCATCGAGCGACCTCATCGCCGGCGCCAGAGCCGCCAATCCCGCATGATCGCCGCGCGATGCCCGCACGGCCGCAAGTTGAGCGAGGCCTTCGCGATCGTCGGGGATCGTCCGCAATCCGTCTTCGAGAAATTCCTGGGCCGTCTGCAACGCCGTGGCGTTGGGCTCCGGCGATTCCGCGAAGCCCTGGAGCGTCAGTTTCCCCGCGAGGAATGCGATGCCTGCGCGGCGCCTGCCTTGCGAACGGTTCAGGGCGGTTCGCAAAAGCTGCATCGCTTCGTCGTAGTGCTTCTGCCCTTGGCGAATCAATGCCTGGCGGACGATCGGCAAGGGATCATGCGGCTGCGTCTGCGCCCATCGAGCGAGAGTGGCCGCGGAAGCGTCGTCTTGGCCAAGCCGATGCTGCAGGCAGGCGACGCGATCCATCGCATGGGTGTTGGCCGGATCGAGTTGCAGCAGCGTGATGGCGGAACGCAGGGCGCCTTCCTTGTCCCCCGCCTTGTCGCGTTCGGTCGAGTGGTCGAGCAGAAGGCGGATGCCGCGCGGGGCGTAATTAGTCCCGAGCACGGAGGGAAAATTGCCCGGATCGCCGTTGGCGGCCCGTTCGAGGAAGACGCGTTCGAGGGCATCGAAGTCCCATTTCCGCTGCGCGAAAAATGCCCGCGAGCCTTCCGCATCCGCAAACGCGATGGCGAATAGGGCGACCGATGCGGAACCTTCGACCGGATGATCCTGGGCAGCGCGAGCGAAGAGCCAGGCGTATTCGTGCGTGACCGAATCAGGATGTGTCGCCATCAGGTAGGCGTATGCCTCGGCCGCGTTCGCATCGATCGCATCGACGGAAGTGAGATGCTCGCAGAGGAAGAGCTGTTCGTCGAGCGTCAGCCCCACATTCGCCTTGCGTGCCTCGGCGAAGATCTTGCTGATGAGATCGACCCACTCCGCATTCCGGGGCGCGTTGATGGCCGACACCATCTGAATCGCCCAACGCAGATTGACCTGGCGATCCTCGTCGCTCGGCGTCGCTCCCATGGCCGCGGAGAGGGCGAACCAGCCGACGGTGTTGCGGTCCTTGGCGATCTCCTGCTCGTAAGCCAATTTCAGATGGCGAAACGCTTCGTCGTATTTGCCCAATTTGGCCAGCGAGATGCCGAGCGAGCGGAGCATCTCGATCGTCGGAGCCGACTCTTTCAGCAGCTTTTCGTACCAGTCGGCCGCCTGCTGATACTCGCCCTGGCGGAAGTACGCCTGAGCCTGCGCCTGGAATGCGAGCCGCAGCAGCCCCGCCAGATCGGAACCATAGAGGGGGCAGGAATAAGGATGCTTTTCGGCGAGCCGGCGAACATACGATTTGCCGTCGCCGGGAAACGCCTCCGCCCAAAACTTGGAGGCCTTTTCGCTCCACTGCCCCAACCCGCGCGGGCCGATCGCGCGCTGGATCGCGCGAAGCGCCATGGAGGCGTCGCCCCCGGCCGCGATCATGGCGGCGCCAAGATGCAGGGGCACAAGCGGGCAGTTCGGATCGAGGCGATTCGCTTCGGTAAGAAAACGCAACGCATCCTTGGGCCGATTCTGCCGCAGCAGGATCGCCCCAATGTAGAACGCCGGGTCGATGACGGGCGAAGGCGGCGCGGCGGAGGGATCGATGCGTTCGTCCATAATCGAAATTGCTTGGCCAGTGCGAGCTTCCTGCAAGGAGACGATCGCCAACTCGGGCTGATTCTCGCGAAGCTGGCACATGCCGATCCAGAAGATCGCTTCGCGACACGGCGCCTGCACCTGAAGGGCGCGAGCGAGCAGTTCCTGCACGGGACGCGTGGACGAGGCGCCGGAAAGGGCGAACTGCTTGCGCGACTCGTCGAGAATCGCGTTCTGCACCTTCGATCGAACTTCGACTTCCGACCCGCCCACGAGGGCGATCACGCGGAGCAGATGGTCAAGGCCGTTCTCGTATTGCTTCCCCTTCATCGCCTCGGCGGCCGCCTTGCGAAGGCATTCCGCCTCCATGTTGTCAAGTTCCTTCTTGGCGCTCGCGGAAGGCCGGCCCAGGGTGCGAAGCGCGCGGATGCCGTCGAGGGCTTCCTGCCATTTGCCGTCGGAGGTGATTTTGCGGAGTCGCCGCATCTCGCGTTTGCGTCGCGGCCCGCTGCCGAAGGCGAGCCAGAAGAGCAGGACGATGAGAAAGACGAAGCCGCCGAGAACCCCGCTGAGGGTCCACTTGTTGCGATCCAGCCACTGCACCAGGAAGTCAGGCACGATGCTCGCGGGGGTCAGAACCTTGGGGTAGTCGGCCCAGTCAAGACGGGTGAAGTCAGTATACGAATCGCCGCCCGCCGCGGGCCCCCCTATTGTTGGCGAACGCAAGACGGATGCAACGCAAAAATCGCCCGGTCCGCCTGACCAGCGTCTGCTAAAATGAGCCGATCGATGGAGAGCCCATCAATGCCGATACATGATTGGACGACAGTCGATGCAGGAATTTTTCACCACTTCCATCAGGCGTGGATCAACGCCTTGGCTCGCGCCTTGAATCGCGGACGTCTGCCGAAGACGTACTACGCTTTAGCCGAACAAATTGCGGGCGGTCTTGGCCCCGATGTTCTCACACTCGAAAATGCTGGAGCGGAAAGCGATCAGAACGAATTGGATCATGCCGGCGACGGCGGAATCGCGGTTGCGACCGCTCTCCCAAAGACAACTCTCACAGCCGAGGCGGACCTTCGTCATTACGCAGGAAAGAGCAATCGGATTGCCATCCGACACACAAGCGGCGACCGTGTTGTTGCTGTCATCGAACTCGTCTCGCCGGGCAACAAGTCGAGCAGACGTGGGCTTGAATCCTTCGTTCGCAAGGCGGCGGAGTTGATTGAAGGTAACGTGCATCTGCTGGTGGTCGATGTTTTTCCGCCAAGTCGGCGCGATCCGGAAGGCATTCACGGAGCCATCTGGAGCGAGATCGAAGCTGAGGAATTCGTGCTCCCGCCTGACCGCCCGTTGACGTCGGTAGCCTACGAAGCGGGCGAAATCGTCAAGGCGTGGATCGAACCGATGGCCGTGGGCGGATTGCTTCCGGAGATGCCGATCTTCCTCGCTCCTCGCCGTCATGTGCTCGTTCCATTGGAAGGGACGTATATGCAAGCCTGGGACGATCTGCCCGTTCGCTGGCGAGATCGGATCGGACATGGCGGCAAGTGACGTACCTATGACATTCGACCCCGTCGCCGTTTCGACCGTGTTCGCGCAAACCGATCGCGAGGTTTGGCTGCTCGCCGCGACCGACGGCGAACGGCGGGGCGGGCTAATTGCAACATCCGTCGCTTCCGCGTCGATCGTCTCCGATTTGCCGCGCATCGTCCTCAGCCTCGGCAAGCAGCACCATACTTGGAAGCTCGTCGAATCGAGCCTAAAGTTCGTGCTCCATTTGCTGCGCGACGATCAACTCGAACTTGCCTGGCAATTCGCGACCACCACCGGCCATCACGGCGACAAGTTCGCGGAGCTTGCCTTTGAGGCAGGACCATGCGGGCCGCGTTTGACGGATGCCGCGGGATGGCTCGACGGCGTCGTCGAAACGTCGCTCGACCTGGGCGACCGGACGCTTTATGTGGTCGAGATCGTGGAAGGCCAATGGATTGGGCCAGGGCCTGCACTCACCGTGCAGCGGATGATCCGCACGGCCGCTCCGGATCAGCTTCGCCTCGTGAAGTCGCAGATGGCCGAACACGGGGCCGCGGATGCGGAAGCGATTCGCAGATGGCGCTCTCGTGCCGAGTCGCCGCGAGGAGATAGTCTACCTCCTTCTGCCTCCGGGAGAGGGTTGGGGTGAGGGCGCCTTTTTCTTGCGCAACGCCGCGTCGCACGCCCTCGCCCTCGGCCCCTCTCCCGGAGGGAGAGGGAAGAAATGCAGGGCTGCTCGCACTAGCGTTCGCATCGGCAATTTCCCGGTCTTTCGCTTGACAGAGCCCGCTCCACCTGCGAGTTGTGGAAGGAACCCCGCGGACGACCGCTCTTTCGCTGCCGTTTCGCCCAAACGACAGCCGAACTCTCCCGGATGGCTGCCATGATGCACTTCACGTGCGACCGCTGCGGCAAACTCATTGGGCAAGGCGACCGGCATCACGTCGTTCGCATCGAAGTGACCGCCGCTTTCGACCCGAACGAATTGAGCGAGGAAGATCTGGATGCCGATCATCTCAAGGAGGTCGGCGACCTGATCAAGGCGATCGAAGCGGACCCGAACGTCGCCGCCGCGGAAGTTCCGAAAACTCGTTCGCTCCGCCGCGATCTGTGCGGCGACTGCGTCGAAACGTTCGTGCAGCACCCCGTGGGTCATGAGACCGGGATCGAAAAGAAAGCGTTCTACAGCCCGAACTGACGGACGTGCCAGGTGGGAACCATGACGAACGAATCCGCGAGGTGGCGGCATCCGCGTTTCACTCGCCGCGATTTGCTGCAGGCCGGTTCGATCGGCCTCCTGGGCCTCTCCCTGCCCGACGTGCTTGCCGCGCGCGCTCATGCCGCATCGTCGCCCCGCGAAGTGAAGTCGGTCATCTACCTCTTCCTCTCGGGCGGCCTTGCCCAGCACGAGAGCTTCGATCCCAAACCGGACGCTCCCGACATGGTGCGCGGCGAGTTTTCGCCGATCCGCACTCGCACGCCTGGCCTGCAGATCTGCGAACATCTGCCGCGCTTGGCCGCTCGCAGCGACAAGTGGGCGGTACTTCGCTCGCTCACTCATCCAGTCAACGACCATTCGCTCGGCCATCACATCATGTTGACCGGCCGCAGCGAACGGCCCGTTGGCTTCGATCCCTCCGCGCCGCGCCCCAGCGACTTCCCGGCCATCGCCTCGCTGGTGGGCCGACTGATTCCGGGCAAGGATCCGCTACCGTCATCGGCTGTGCTTCCATATCACCTGATCCACAACTCGGGCCGTGTGATTCCCGGGCAATATGCCGGCGAAATGGGACGGCGGAATGATCCCTGGATCGTGCATGCCGCCAAGTATTGCTCCCGATACGGAGCCTGTCCCGATTGCTTCGATCACCAGCAACGGGCCACGATGCGGCACGTCGGCGATCCCACCATGCAGCAGCCCAACTTGGGATTGCCGCAAGACATGAACCTGGCCCGCCTCACTTCGCGTCGCGGCTTGCTGGAAACCCTCGAACCGCAACGGCGAGAAATCGAACGCCAGGCGACGCACGCTTCCCTTGATCGGCATCGATCCATGGCGTGGTCGCTTCTCGGTTCCTCCGAGGTGCGCGACGCCTTCGACCTGTCGCGCGAAACGCCTCAAGTGCTGGATGCTTATGGACAGAATCTCTTCGGCTGGTCCTGCTTGCTCGCTCGCCGGCTGGTCGAATCGGGAGTGCGTTTGGTGCAGGTGAATCTGGGCCGCAATGAGACGTGGGACACGCATGGAAACGCGTTTCCGCATCTGAAGGACAAGCTGCTGCCGCCGATGGACCGCTGCGTTTCCGCGTTGCTCGACGATCTGGAAGCACGCGGCCTGCTCGAATCGACGCTCGTGGTGATGGCAGGCGAATTCGGCCGCACGCCGCGGATCAGCCATCTGCCGCAACACTACGCCCTGCCCGGCCGCGACCACTGGGGCGCCGTCCAAAGCGTGTTCTTCGCCGGCGGCGGCATCCCCGGCGGCACGGTGCTCGGTTCTTCCGATAAGAATGGCGGCTACCCCGCCACCTTCGCGCAGACGCCGGAGAACCTGTCGGCCACCCTCTTCGCCGCACTGGGCATCCCACGCGATGCGGTCTGGCTTGACCCGCAGGAGCGGCCTCACCCTGTGCATCGAGCGGAGCCCATTCCGGGGCTGCTGAGATCTATGTAGCCCTCTCGCTCCGCGAGAGGTAAGCGGCAGCGAAGCATGCGACGGCATGGTATTTATCCGCTTACCTCTCGCGGAGCGAGAGGGCTACATAGAAATCAGAAGCCGTAGCGCTTCAGCGCCTCGCGATTCAACTCGAAGCCCAACCCTGGCTTGTCCGGCACATTCAGGTACCCCTCCGCGTCGGGCCGAAACGGCTCGAGGATCAGTTCGTCGATGTACGGCGACGGAGTCAGAAATTCCACATAGCGTGCGACCGGGACCGCCGCAGTCAGATGCAAGTCGGCGGCCAGGCCAATCGCGGTGTTCCATCCGTGCGGCACGTAAAGGATATTTCGGTCGTACGCCATCCACGCGATGCGGATCGCCTCGGTGATGCCACCGCATTTGGTGCAGTCGGGCTGGATGACGTCCACTGCATGCTGTTCCAGAAACGGCCGAAAGCTCTGCCGACGCGTCAATACTTCGCCGGTTGCAATCGGCACCGGACTATGTCGGCGCAACTCAATGAATCCTTCCAGATCGTCCGGCGGCAGCGCCTCCTCGAACCAGACGATGTCGTAGTTAGCGAGCATCTTCGCGGCATTGAGCGCCCACTTGTAACCGTGCGGCCAAAACTGCTCGCTCCCCCCGGCATCGACCATTAGTTCCACATTCGGCCCCACCGCGTCGCGAGCTGTCTGAATGAGAAGTTCGTCAGTGCGAGCGTCACGCCGGCCGAAGGGGCGCCAACCGAGTTTGATGGCTTTGAAGCCGCGGGCCACCGTTCCCTGAAGCTTTTCCCGCAAGGGACCCGCTTCGTCGAAGAGAATGGACCCGTAAGGCTTGATGCGCGTTCGGTAGTTGCCGCCCAAAAGCCGCGATACGGGCTGGCCGCAGATCTTGCCCATCAAATCCCAAAGGGCGATGTCGATGCCGCTGATCGCATGCTCGACCGACCCGCCGCGACCCTGCCAAAAGCTTGATTGCCGCAGCCGTTCCGAAACGCGAGCCGGTTCGTCGGCTCGCTCGCCGATGAGAAACGGCCGCAGCAATTGCACCGCGCCGAGTACGAGGGCTTTGCTGGTGAAGACGCTGCCGACGCCGATCAGGCCATCCTCGGCGATGACTTCGACGATGGTGTGAACATCGTCCTCCGGCTTCAACTCATCCGCCCACCCGCCCTCGACGGTGGCGCCCTTCAGTCCGGTCACTCGGATATCGATGATATTCATGGCTTGCTCGTCGAAGTCGGGAATTGCTAACCGCACAGACCCAGAGAGAGGCAGAAGATCGGAGATCGCAGATGAAGAATGAAAGCAGCGATCTCCTTTTCATTCTTCATTCTCCGATCTCCGATCATCATTCTCCGATCTTCTCTTTCCCTGTGTCCTCTGCGGCTCTGTGGCTCTGCGGCTCTGTGGCTCTGTGGCTCTGTGGCTCTGTGGTTAGGTTTCTTTTGGGTACGCCAGCAACACCGCTCGCAAGGTAATTCTTGGGGACAGGCAGCCCTTCAGCCGCGTCGAAAGTGAGAATTGGGCCCACCTGGATTCGAACCAGGAACCAAGGGATTATGAGTCCCCTGCTCTAACCGTTGAGCTATGGGCCCGGC
>JAIEPT010000028.1 GCA_019748295.1 Gemmataceae bacterium
ACCGCCGTCACCAAACGGTGTTTTGCGGGTTCGACCGCCGTCACCAAACGGTGTTTTGCGGGTTCGACCGCCGTCACCAAACGGTGTTTTGCGGGTTCGACCGCCGTCACTTCACCAAACGGTGTTTTGCGGAAGAGGAAAAGGGGACATTCATCTTTTCTATGGATCCGCTGGTCGCCAAGGTGGAAAGCCGCCTTGGTTTGTCCTTCGTTTGGACCGGTTCGCTGTGGATCTTCTACGGGTTGGTGCAGGTCGTCGTTCTGCTTCTGTCCCGCGAGCAAGGTCCGGCTCAGATTGCGGCCGCTGCAGTGGGCGGGTTGCTGGCTCTGTTCGGGCTGTTCGCCTGCATTCGCCTGACTTGGGCTGCATTCGTCGGCACTGCCTTGGCCACGGTAATCGGCTTATTCGTGTTGCTGTCATCGATGGTCATGTCGGACCGTCTTGGTTCGGGGGCCATGGGATTTATTCTGATCCGAACGGCGCTGCCCGCCTTGGCAGCGGTCGCCGGGTTCGTTCTCTGCATGCGTTGGAACGACCTTCGCCAGATGCGGCGGCGCGATTTGGTTGCCGTCGCGGCAGCGCGGGACGCCGACGATGCTTTCGAGGGCGTGCGGTTCGCCTGCCCTCACTGCGAAGCGGCGCTGGTGGCCGAGCAACTGGAGACGGACGACTTGGCCGCGTGCCCTTGTTGCCTGAAAGGCTTTAGCGGGGGTGCAGCTCTTGCCGGCGGAAAACGCGGACGGGCCATGGGCGGCGGCATTGTCTGCCTGCAAACGACGATCATTGCCGAGCAGTTTCTTACGGAGGCTGTCCTTCGGCGGGAGTGGGATGTCCCCTCGCCGGCGGCGGAGTTTGCGGAGTGCCTTTTTGCGGTCATGAGGTGGAGCTTGGCGCCGATTCGTCGGCAAAAGGGAAGGCCGGCCTTCAGGTGCTTCGCGACAGGCCGTTGCGCCGGGTAACTTTTCCTACCCTGGTCATCATCGACCGCGGGGCTACGACTTGCAAACGAGTGACATTCCGGATCGCGCACAAGGTTGAAGTTCCGCAAACGGTCAGCCGCGCTCCTGCAACTCGTGCTGGTAACGAACCGGCAAAGCAGCTGGGGGGAGCGACCGAATCGCCGTCGGCCAAGGAGGCGGTGGTTCGCTTTCCATGCCCAGGATGCGGCAAGGTGGTCAAAGCAGGAACGGCTCAGGCGGGCAAACGCGTGAAGTGTCCCCGTTCGTCCTGCGGCTGCGTGATAAGAGTTCCGGGGGGCGAAACGACGTGAGTTCCGATTCGGCGGGACAAGTGCGGAAGCATTGGTGCTGACTTTGAAAAATCGGCGGGATCGGTCATACTGAGTGGATTCCGTCGAACGGCCGTAGGCCGTTCGCCGTGAGCAAACGGTGTTTTGCGGGTTGGTTCGCCGTCAGCAAACCAGCCGACATGCCACGGTGTTCTCGCGATCTTTCGACTTGCGCGACTGCGGGCAACTGAAATACAATATCGGGGACCGAACCACTCGCAGCTTGGCTCCCTTGGAAAGGCAAAGAGGCGGAATTCGTATGGGAAGAATTTTCGAGAAGCGCAAACACTCCATCTTCAAGACCGCCGCCACGAATTCGAAGCTCTACTCCAAGTACAGTAAGCAATTGTACATGGCGGCGAAGAACGGCGTGCCCGACCCGGATGCCAACCCGATTCTGCGTTCCATGGTCGAGAAAGCCAAGCGCGACAACGTTCCGAGCCATGTCATCGAAAAGGCGATCCAGAAGGCGGCCGGCACGGGGGGCGAGGATTTTCTGCCCGCACGCTATGAGGGGTTTGGTCCCGGCGGTTCGCTGGTCATCATCGATTGCCTGACCGACAACAATACGCGGACCATCTCCGAAGTTCGCAGTTGCTTCACCAAGTCCGGGTCCAAATTGGCTGCCAGCGGATCCGTGGTGATGTCCTTCGATCACGTCGCGGTCATTTCATTCGCCGGCGACAACGAGGAGAAGGTGCTGGAAGCGATGTTCGCTGCGGATGTGGCCGTGGAAGAGGTCGAAAGCAAGGATGGCTCGATCACGATCTTCGCTCCTCCGGCCGAGTTCTACAAAGCGAAGAAAGCCTTGCACGAGGCATTTCCGGACCTGGAGTTCGACGTTCAAGAAATCACGTTCCTTCCGCAGACGACCAAGACGCTCAGCAGCGACGAATTGGCCTCGTTCGGAAAATTCCTGAACATGCTGCACGACTGCGAAGACGTGCAGGAGATTTACCACAATGTTTCTCTGCCTACATAGTACCTAGGCGCATACAACCCGCCGCATTCGGAAGATCGGCCCAAGCGATCCCTCTTTCGGACGGAGTCGCCACGGATCGCAGCCCACTGTCGGAAGAGCGGAATGCCCGTAGCCGTTTCGAATTGAGGACGACGGGCCAGGGCGGCAACACGATGTGTTTTCGAGGCGTCGGCGAAACCATTGCCGCTCGTGGTTACGATGCCGCCAGAGATGTTCAGCCGTTGCTTCAGCGACTCTCACGTCGTTATTTGCCCATAGCCTTGCGAAGTCGGCACTTGCCTCCCCATGCTCGTCAGCGGCATTCGTTTTGCCTTGCTCTCGGCAACCTCGTCTGGGAGACGCCGATGAAACGTCGCGGATTCACGCTGATCGAGTTGCTTGTCGTCATTGCGATCATCGCTGTCTTGATCGCGCTCTTGGTTCCTGCGGTGCAGAAGGTCCGCGAGGCGGCTTCGCGAGTTCAGTGCCAAAACAATCTCAAGCAAATCGGTCTTGCCTTTCACAACTATGCAGGCGTTTACAAGGGCTTCCCTCCGCGGCGGTCCTACCCGCTTCCCGAACCGAACATCGGTTGGCCCGTGCATCTGTTGCCGTACCTGGAATTGGAGACGGTGCAGAAAGCGATGAAGATGGATAAGAGCTTCTTCGCGCCGGAGAACAACGACGTCGTCAAGAAGCCGTTGCCGATCTTTCAGTGCCCGTCGTCGCCCAACTCGGGACGCTTGATCAAGATGAACGCCAACGGCATGTATGGAGCGGCGGGGGACTATTACGCGCACAACATCATCCAAGATCCGACGTTCGCCATGCCGAGCGGCAACACGGGTGCGACGAATGACGACATGACGCTAAGCCAAGGCTCCAAGGTACGGCGTTTCGCCGAGATCGCCGACGGAACCTCCAACACGATGTTGATTCGCGAAGTGTGCGCCCGCCCGGATCGTTACAACGCCGCGGGCCTGAAGACGGCGTATGCGGACGGCGTTTCCTCGATCGGGGCTTGGGCTTCGTACCAGACCGCGGTGATTCAGAGCTTCGACGACGCGGGCGACGTCGTGAACGGGCCTTGCGTCATCAACTGCTGCAACGAGTACGGCGCGTACGCCTTCCATACCGGCGGCGCCAATCACCTTTTCGCCGACGGCTCGGTCCGATTTCTGAGCAAGGGCGTGAATAAGTATCTTTACTACGCCATTGCCACTCGGAGCGGCGGCGAGGTGGTCAGCGATGGCGACTTCTGATTCTTGGATGGGAATCGTCGGTGCTTGGGCCTGCTCGGCGGTCTTCGTCGCGATTTCCGGATGCGGATCGGGAAAGGGCCGCCCGCCCGTCTATGCGACGGAAGGAAAGCTTTCGATCGGCGGGAAAACGCCCGCGGGGGCGTGGATCGTTTTGCATCGAACGGACGAGAAGCAGCCATTCGCGCTCAAGCCGTTCGGAAAGGTCGGCGGAGACGGCAGTTTCTCGCTTCAAACCTTCACGGCTGGGGATGGCGCCCCGGCGGGCAGCTACGCCGTCACCGTCACTTGGCCGGGCCCGCCGTCGAAAAACGATCCCGATGCGGTCGAGGGACCGGATCAGCTTCGCGGGAAATACGCCGACCCGAAGAAACCGGCTGCGGAGATTTCGATTCATCCCGAGAAGAACCATCTCGGCGAGATCAGCCTGAAGCCTTAGGGGCGGCCGATGCGATTCGTTCCTTCCGTCGTGGCGTTCGTTCTTGTTGCCCCAAAGGTCGCTCTCGCCCAAGGCCCCGCGAGCGCGATTTCCGTTCGCATCGATGAGAGCATCGAGAAAGCGATCCACGCCGCCGACGCGAAGCCCGCACCTATTTGCAGCGATGACGAGTTCCTGCGGCGAATCTTTCTCGACCTTCTCGGACGGACGCCGAAGGTTCGAGAGGCAAGGGACTTTCTCGAGGATCGTACCCACGCACGCCGCTCCAAGCTGATCCACGACTTGCTGTCGCACCCGGAGCACTATCGCTATTTCGGCCGCCTGTGGCGCGAGGTGCTGGTTTCCGAACCGGCGAATCGGAAATCGAGCATGGCCGAATCGCTCGAAGCATGGGCGCGCGAGGCCATGCGGTCGAACATGGCACACGATCGCTTCGTCCGCGAGATACTGGCATGCGCCACGGAACGGAGGCCGGGAGCAGACGACAATTCCCCCTATGCCTTCCACATGGCCAACGAGTTTCAACCCGAATTGCTGGCCGCGGCTTCGACCCGGACCTTCCTGGGAATTCGCCTGGAGTGCGCCCAATGCCACGACCATCCGTTCGCCAAATGGAAACAGGCTGACTTCTGGAGCACCGCCGCGTTCTTTGTGCCCGCTCCGAAAGAACCGCGATCGGGATATGCTCCGATCGCATACATGGACGGCAAGCGATCCGCGGAACCCCGGTTCGTCGACGGCGCCCCTTTGCGATGGACAAGCGGGAAGTCCGCGCGGGTTCGATTTGCCGAATGGATGACCCGCTCGGACAACCGCCAGTTCGCTCGCGCTTCCGTCAATCGCCTCTGGGCTCAAGTCTTTGGCCGGGGGCTTGTGGATCCAATCGATGATTTCGACGATGGGAATGCCGCCAGCCATCCCCAATTGCTCGACGAACTTGCAGACGCGTTCGTCAAGGAAGGATTCGATCGAAAGCTGCTGCTTCGCGCCATGCTGAACAGCCGGACCTATCAACGTTCGAGTGCGGCAACTGAGGACGTCCCCGCAGACCCGCGGTTGTTCGCTCGCATGTCCTTGCGGCCGTTGAGTGCCGAACAACTTTTCGACAGCTTCGCTCAGGCGATCGGCGAGTCGGATCGAAACTTCGCCGAAGAGCGGGCGCGGGCGAAAGAGCGTGAGGCATTTTTAACCCGTTTCGCGGGTCCGGATCGGGCCGCGGACGCCCGAACGTCCGTACTTCAGGCGCTCTCGCTGATGAACGGCAGCATGACCGCGCGGGGCGTGTCGCCTGAGAAAAGCCGCATGCTCCGCAGCTTGCTCGGGGCTCCCTTCCTGTCGCTCGAGTCGAAGATCGAGACGCTGTACTTGGCGACGCTCGCTCGTTTCCCGGTCGAGCGAGAAATGAATCGGGCCAGGGAATTGGTTCGGATGCATGGGGAAACGCAGGCTTTGGCCGACCTGCTGTGGGTCCTGGCGAATACTGCGGAGTTTTCCGTCAACCATTAATTCGCGGCGTTCGCCGTCGCGGGAGGGCCGATCCATGTCGCTGCTGAACGTCGGAATCAGCCGTCGAGAATGCGTCCGCACGTTGGCTGCGGCAACTGCCGGGCTGTCCTCGTCGTGGTGGGCGCCTCGCATCGCAGCGGCGGGCGAAGGAAACGCCAACCGCAAGCGATCGTGCATCCTGCTTTGGATGGCGGGGGGACCGAGCACGATCGATCTGTGGGACCTCAAGCCGGGACACGCGCACGGCGGACCGTTTCGCGAGATCATGACCCAGGCGCCCGGTCTGCGCTGGAGCGAACATCTGCCGCGTCTGGCGGGGCTCGCCAACGACCTCGCGGTTGTTCGTTCGATGCGGACGCGCGAAGGGGACCATGGCCGCGCGACAGTCGTTCTTCGTACGGGCTATTCCCCGCAGCCGCCGATTCAGTTTCCCTTGATGGGCTCTCTGCTTGCGAAGGAGTTGGCGCCGGCTGATTCGACCCACGTGCCGTTCGTAAGCATCGGCTCGGGGTTCGCGGCCGAGGAAGGTGCGGGAGGCGGATTCTTGGGGCCTCTGTACGCCCCGCTCCGCATCGGCGCATCGAACCCTTACGAAACGGGAACCGAATCGCTGCGCGTCGCCGATCTCGAGCATCCGCCCGGAATCTCCGATGGGACTGTCGAACGTCGGCGTTCGCTCCTGGCGGAGATGGAAGAGCGATTCTCGGACCGAGTCGCCGCGACGCGGGGACGGACGCCTCATCCCAATGCAGCCGTGGTCGAGGCGAGGCAGACGGCCTACGAACGCGCGATGGGTCTCATGCATTCTCCCGTGGCCCGTGCCTTCGATCTCGAAAAGGAGCCGATTGCGCTTCGCCGCCAATATGGCGACTCCGCGTTCGGTCGAAGCTGCCTGCTTGCACGAAGACTGGTGGCGTCCGGCGTTTCGATGGTCGAAGTCAACTTGGGCCGCTCGATCCGAACTCCGAACGGTTGGGACACGCACCAAAACAACTTCGATCAGGTCCGCAATCTATCGGACATGCTTGACGCGGGTTTTGCGGCGCTATTGACCGATCTCAAGGTTCGCGGCATGCTCGAAACGACCACCATCGTGTGGATGGGAGAATTCGGCCGAACGCCGCGGATCAATTCCAACACCGGCCGCGATCACTTCCCCGCGGCATGGTCGATGGTGCTCGCGGGAGGCGGCATCCAGGGCGGGCAGGCATACGGAGCCACCTCCGCCGACGGCTCGGCGGTCACGCGCGACCCCGTCAGTCATGCGGACTATCTGGCAACCTTATGCCTCGCTCTCGGCATCGATCCGCAAAAACAGAACCTCTCGAACGTGGGGCGACCCATACGCGTCGTGGACGGAACGGCCCGTCCCATCCGATCCCTGGTGAACGCATGAGAATCGCGACGTCGCTCTGCATCGCGGCGATAAGCTTCACGGCTCATGCTCGGGCCGATGGAGATTCGGGCAGCCAGGTCGATCTGGCCATCCGCTTGAACCATCATGTCGCCGGCCTCGAGCTTCGCATCTCGCTCGAAGGCAAGCGCGTCGCCGACCAACGGCGCGATGCGCTGCGGAAGCTTTTCGACTGGGCAGACCGCGATCACGACGGCAAGCTTACCCGGTCTGAAGCGGCTGCTTTGCCCAGTCCCCTTACGCTTCGTCTTTACGAATGGGGCATTTTCCACGCCTCGGCTGCCGAGCCGCAAGGCGGTCATGTTCCGCAGGAGGAATTCACTACCTTCGACGCGTATGCCGTATCGATGGCGAAGCTTGGCTCGCTCGAACCCACCGTGGCGTACGGCAAAGTGCTCTCGATGGCTTCGCTGGATGCGGAGTTGATGAAGCGCATCGACCTCGACAAGGATGGGCTTCTGTCGCCAAAGGAAATGACGCAAGCGGAGCAGCGCCTCCGCATTCTGGACGTCGATAACGATGGCTTGATCGCATCGGACGAAATCTTGCGGGGCTTCCGGAGCGTCTACCCTTACGCCGCCAAGAAGGTCGGTCCGAACCGCCACGATGCAATTCCCGTTTCCCTTGAACGACTTGCCAAGCCCGATCTGTCGGTTCGATTCGACTTCGGAACGCAGGACTTGGCCAAGCAAGGTGCGCGGTCCTCGTTGGTGCTTGCGGGCAAGACGATTCGATGGGATGTTCGCGCCGCACCCAGCGATCTCAGGGCGTCGTTCCATCGCTTCCGTGCGGAGCAGATGCAAGCATTCCGCAACGCCGACGCGAATGAGGATGGCGTCGTCCTTGGCGCGGAGTCGAGAAACCTGCCGGCCGGCATTCTCTCGTTTCTCATGCGAACCGAAGACGCCGCCGATAAGGGAGGCCTGAGCAACCGCAAAGTCCGACCATTTTTCGACGCTCAGGAAGCTTGGATTCGCGGGCATGTCCTTGTCAGCGTCTTGGACCACGGCGAAAGCATCTTCGCCGCCATGGACGAAGATCGAGACGGCGCTTTGTCGCTGATGGAGCTTCGCAAGCTGAAAGAGTTGATGCGGGACGGACGCCCGCCGCACGTCTTCCAAGTTGTCGTCAGCCCCGGTCGGCCGAATTATGCTCGCAACGTCCGCTCGAATGCCGGGGCGCCGGATTGGTTCCTCGCCATGGACACCAACAACGACGGCTCCCTTTCGCCGGAAGAATTCGTGGGCACAAGGGAGGAATTTCGCCGGCTTGATCGCAACTCCGATGAGCTGTTGACGGCCGAGGAGGCCATGGGCGCCATGCCGAAGGCGAAGACGCCTCCGTGACGGGATATTGCTCCTCTTCGCTTAGCTTAGACTTAGGCTTAGCTTAGCTTAGTCTTAGAGGTCGCTTCGAAACCTGTGTCTTCCGCTTGCGGCTTAGCGTTCGGAGAATCCCTGGACTCCCTAAGCCGCAAGCGGAAAACTCTATCTGACGGTCTCGAGACAGCCTCTTAGCCATTCGGCGGCAAACGTTGCGTGCTCCCTCTTCGCGCGTTGCTTGAGCGTTCATTGTGTTATACTAGGCCGCGGGTTCATGGCGCGAGCCTGAGCAAGGCTGAAACACCTACGCGCCTTCTCTCGGTCCATACTGCGGAGTTCCGATGGGAAACGTGCGTATCATCGACGCCAACGCTGGCGTTGCGACGAGCAGCGACATGCTCGCAACGCTGTCTGCCGGCTACGGCCCACGTGATTTCGCGGTGCGTTTTTGGGATGGGACGACGCTTGCTCCCGACCCCGGCCAACCCGCCCGATTCACTCTGGTTCTCCAACACGCCGGCGCGCTCAGGGCGATGTTTTGGCCCTTCAACGACAAGGGCTTCGGCGAAGCCTACATCTTCAACGACTTCGATGTGGAGGGGGATATCCATGCCTTTTTCGGTTGGGTTCACTGCCTGATCGAGCGAGGCTGGGGAACGCTCAAAAACCTTCGCTTCCTTTACCGGCTCATGCGGTTGCCGAACACTCCGCAACCGCGCATCGGCGGACCGGCCGGGGCGGCGCTTTCGGGCCCCAAGCGAAGCCTGGAACGCGACCGAGCTGCCATCGAGTTCTCCTACAACACTTCCAACGAGTTCTACAAACTGTTCCTTGACAGGAACATGCTCTACACCTGCGCCTACTTCCACTCCCCGGATGAGCCGCTCGATACGGCCCAAGAGCGAAAGATCGACCTGATCTGCCGCAAGCTACGCCTCAAACCCGGCGAAAAGCTGCTCGACATCGGTTGCGGTTGGGGCGGTTTGCTCGTTCATGCGGTGAAGCACTATGGAGTCGAAGGCGTGGGCGTCACGCTGAGTCGGGAGATGGTCGCCTACTCGCGGGAGCGGATCAAAGCAGAAGGGTTGGAAGGCCGATGCCGGGTCGAATACCAAGACTACCGCGAGGTGCCCAAGACCGGCGAATACGATAAGGTCTCTTGCATCGGGCTCGCCGAACACATCGGCGAACAAATGATGACGGAGCTGATGAAGGCGGCATGGGGCGCCTTGAAACCACGCGGCCACTATCTGCACCATGGCATCACCCTACGGGCCAACACGCCTTACCCGAAATGGACGGCATTCGCCCGCCGCTATGTTTTTCCCGACGGGGAGCTTCGGCCGATCGTGAGCGCGCTCAAGGCGGGGGAATCGGTCGGGTTCGAAATTCGCGACGTGGAAAGCCTTCGCGAGCACTACGTCCTGACCCTTGAGAACTGGGTGAAAAACCTTGAATCTCATCGGGAAGCGGCCGTAAAGCTGACGGACGACGTGACGTACAGGATTTTCCGCATCTACTTGGCCGGCGCCGCACGTGGGTATCGAACGGGACTTTACAATCTCTACCAGACGCTCTTCGTGAAGCCCGAAACGACCGGCGTCACCGGGCTGCCGCTCACCCGCGAAGCGTGGTATGGCGGGCCTAGAGACGGATAGTTCGTCAAACGGCGAGAGGCCTTTTCCGCAGATACGGTTTCCGGTCACGAACCCGTTCGCTTCGGAACAGCCGCTGCGCCCTCGCCTTGACCCTGCCGTTCCAAAAACTGGTGCAGATGCGAGTAGAACTCCGGCGGAAGCGGATCGTTGTGCCCGCGGCCGCGGAGGACGCATAACTCTTTCGGACCGCCGGCGGCGTTGAAGAGCCGTTGACCGTGCTTGAACGGGATGAGCGAATCCTCATCGGCTTGGGCGATGAAGGTCGGTTGCTTGCAGCGCGGCATCTTGGTGAGGTTCTCGAAGCGATTCGTCATCACCAAATCCGCGGGGAAGAGCGGCATTTGGTAGTCGGCGACTTCCGGAATCGACGTGAACGTGCGAACGAGCACCAACGCCCGGTGCGGCCGGCGGAACGCGAGATCGACGGCCGGGCCGCCGCCGAGCGATTCGCCATAGAGGATCAGCTTGTCGGCCGAGATATTCTTGTTCTTGGTCAGCCAATCGTAGCCCGCCTCGGCCGCCTCGTAGCAGCCCTTCTCGGTCGGGGTTCCCTGGCTTTTTCCGTAGCCGGGATAATCGAAGATGAGGACCGATTCCTTCTGCGACCGCCAGAGATCGTAAACCGGTGCTCCGCGGTTCTGCAGATTGCCGCCATTGCCGTGGCAATAGAGGATGGCGCCACGCGCTTCGGGATGCGGGGCCCAGCGTGCGTGGATCGTTTGGCCGGATGCGGTCGTGAGGGCGACGTCCTCGAAGCCGGGCGGCAGCGGTTCCTTCTCGTCGATCGCGGCCGCAGGGCGGTAAAGCACCATGTTCTCCACCGGAGCACAACCGGCGAAGAAGACGAGGCAAGCGAGGGAAACGAGCGTTCGGCGCATACGGCCTCCAGCAAAGGAGGCCGATGATAGCGAAAACCGCGGACGCGATCCAGACGAGTTTTTTGTCCGCCGCTTGCGGCTTAGCGATCCGGGCCCGCGAAGCCGCAAGCGGTAGAACCCAATATCAGCTCGCAAATTCCAGCGTCCGCTCACGTGAGCCGATGCCCTCATGAGCAAGGAGGAACTTCTTGATTTCGAGTCCACCCGCGTAGCCGACGAGCGTCCCCGATTTGCCGATGATGCGATGGCAGGGGATGACGATGGGAAGGGGATTTCGCGAATTGGCCAGGCCGACGGCACGGGCGCCGGTTGGGTTGCCGAGGGCGTGCGCGATTTCCTGATAACACGCGGAGGCGCCGTACTCGACCGCGAGCAGGGCTTGCCAAACGCGTTTCTGAAACACGGTCCCTTCGGGCGCCAGCGGCAGATCGAACTCGGTTCGTTCGCCGCGGAAGTACTCTTCGAGTTGCCGGCGTGCTTCGCGCAATGCTTCGTCGTCGCGAACCCAATCGGCGGGGACGGTCTCCGCCTCCCTGCCGAAGCGGATTTGCTTGAGGGCCGTTTCGTCGCCGACGAGCATCAGCGTGCCGATGGGGGAAGGGATCGTCATGTAACGCATGGCGGGGCATCCTCGAAGAAGAAAGGACGATCCCAGTGTACGCAAGGGGCATCGCGGCATGAAACGAAATCATGGCTGCCGTTGCTTCCACGAAGCGAGGTCGATCGCTTGGAAGATGCCGTTCCACTGACGGGCAAGCACCTGCATCGGCATGCCGGCCTGCCCTCGATGCCGCTGGGTGAGTTCGATGGCGTGGATCGGAATGCCGTCGCGGTTGAGTCGCTGGATGTCGCGAAGATGATCCTGCGTCAAGTCGTCGGCATCCGTGAGGAAGTAGATCGCGTCGGGCCGAAGCGTGATTGCCATCTTTAGAGCGGGCCCATGTTCCGTTCGCCCTTCGGGCGCCAGTTCCTTCATGGCTTCGAGCATCGCGGTGCGATCTGCTGCAGGGTCAAGCCAATCGGTGCGAGCGGGCAACAGCAATCGGGGGGTTCCGGCATAGACGATCACCTTGCAGCGAGCGTCCGCTTTCATCCCTTCGAGCGCGGCGAACAACTCGGCGCGAGCAATGTTCCATGCGTCCGATTGGCCCATGCTCGCCGATGCGTCCAGGACGAACACGACCCGTTTCGCCGCCATGGGGACCGCGAAAAAGGTTGCTGCCGTTTCGGTTCCCATTGTTCCTTGACCGCCAACAGTCCCTTGGCCGCTGCCGACGCCTGACCCTCCGGATTGGCCGAAACCTGCGTCCAATGGCGTCGCGTTCAGATCAGGAAGTTTACGTGGCGGCAGCAGTTGGCTCAGCGCATCGCGGCGTTGCAGGGCGACTGCGGGCAGGACGTTTGGGTCAATCTTCGGCTTGAAATCGGATGAGGCCGCCGTGAAGTCCGGCCCATGAAAACGCGATTCCTTCGGCCCCGTTCGGCGTGGAGCGACGAACAACATACCGCCTCCCTCCGGTTCCAAGGGAAGCGGATCGCCGGTGACGCCTTGGGCGAGCGGGGCAGGCTGCGGAATCGTTGTCGATTGTGCGGATGCAAGGAACAGGAGAAGCGAGGCAAGAAGGCCGCCGTGGACGACGAACGAAAGCGTGATCGCCTTGCGCCAGGAGGTGGTTCGGCCGGCCATCGGGAAGTCCTTTTCCCAGCGTTTCTTGCGAGAATCCCGCGATCGCCCCGTTTGCCAGGCCCCGCGTTTTCGCCGCTTTTCGTCAAGATTCGCCGGTTCCCCGGTCGATGAAAACGATGTTGCCAAGGGGTGGTCTGACCCAAGCATGCGAGGCAGGATGCCGTCTCACCTTGCCGAACAGCGGATTTGAGCGGACCAACCTGAGGATAACAGCGGCGACGCACGAAGCGTCGCCGCTGTGCTTTTGACTCCCTCTCCCTCCGGGAGAGGGTTGGGGTGAGGGTGTCTTTTCTCGCCCAACGCCATGTCGCACGCCCTCACCCCCGGCTCCTCTCCCGGAGGGAGAGGGGAGAAATGCAAGCGCCGCTCCCCCTTACGTGCATATCCCATCGGCCATTCGGCGCAAAGAGCAATCCGATCACCCCCGCCATTCGCTAAGCTACGAACTTGTTTCGAATCCTCCGTCTTCCGCTTGCGGCTTAGCGTTCGGAGAAAGCCCTGATCTCGCTAAGCCGCGACCCGTTTTCAGGCGAAAGGCGTCGGCTATAACGAGAGGACGCGACAAGCTGTCCTGGCGCCGAGGAGTCGTTCGATGCGGATCGCTCAATTGGGTCAACCCGTGTTGCGGGCGCGAGCCAAGGAAGTGCCCCTCGCGGAGATCGGCAGCGAAGCCTTCCAAAAGTTCCTCGCCGACATGCACGCGACCCTCGTCGAATCGGGCGGCGTCGGCCTGGCGGCTCCGCAAGTCTTCGACTCGCGACGCGTCTTTCTCGCTGCCGTGCTGCCCCCCGCCGAATCTGGTTCCCCAACCGGCGTCGAGACGTTCGTCAATCCCCGCTTCGTCGAAATGTCGGACGAGCGCGTGAACGGCTGGGAAGGATGCCTCAGCTTTTCGGAACTCGTCGTCAAAGTCCCGCGCTCCAGGCAAGTCGTACTCGATTACCTCGACGGCAAAGGCGAGCCGAAGCGGGTCGAACTGAGCGGCTGGCTCGCTCGCATCGTGCAGCATGAGTTCGATCATCTCGAAGGCATCCTGACGATCGACCGAGCCGCGACGACGCACGACATCGTCAAAGCATCGGAACTCGACGACGTACTCGATCTGGAAGACGAGTCGGACGACGAAGAGGACGATTGAACTCATGTTTGTCGATCTGATCTCCATCACCGCCCCCGACGGATGCGTGCTGCATGGCGCCCTGCAGCGCCCATCTGCCGAGCGAACGCTCCCATTCGATGCGGCCTGTCTGATTCATGGCACGGGGAGCAACTTCTACTCGTCCTCGCTGCTCGAAACGATTGCTCAAGGCTTGGTCGATCGCGGGGTGCCGACGGTTCGCGGCAACACGCGGGGCCATGACGGCATCAGCCACAGCGGCTTCCCCCGCGGCGGCGTTCGCCTTGGAGCCGCGTTCGAGGTCGTCGATGATTGCCGGCATGATCTGAAAGGTTGGTTCGAGTTTCTCAAGCAAACGTTCGGCCCACGCATCCTTCTCGGCGGCCATAGCCTGGGCGCCGTCAAATGTCTGTACGCGACGGCCCATGAAAGCGGCATCGAACCATCCGCGATTCTGGCGATTTCGCCTCCCATGCTCTCCTACGAAAAGTTCTGTGCAAGCGACCTGAAGGACGACTTCATCGAGACGTATCGCCGCGCGGAGGAACTCGTGGCGGCCGGGCAAGGACACACGCTGATCGAAGTTCGCATGCCGCTGCCGATGGTGATTTCCGCCGCCGGATACGTCGAGAAGTACGGCCCCGACGAACGCTATGCGTTTCTGAACTTCCTGCGTCTCGTGCGAACGCCGACGTTCTTCCTCTACGGCGGCAACGAAATCCGAGCGAACCCCGCGTTCAAGGGCGTGCCTCAAGCGATCGAAGAACGCCAAACGAAGCAGACGAATTTGGAGTTCGCCATCGTGCCCGAAGCGGATCACTTCTACAGCGGCAAACGCGGGGACGCATGGGCCGCCATTGACGCCTGGCTGACGTCGCGTTTCAAAACTGCAGACGTTTCGGGTGGCACGCCCTGAACGTGGTGAAGGGCGTGGAAACGGTGCTGACGCAGCATCCAACTTGCATGACGTGGACGGAAGCTTCACCACGCCCTTCACTACGTTCAGGGCGTGCCACCCGAAACGCTTCAACATGTAACCCGGCCTACACACGCGGCGCCTGGTCGATAAGACTATCCCCATCTCGTCGTCGCGTTGAGGTTATATATGGCAGCGTTCGTGCAATCGGTCGCCGGCATCACGCCTCCGGAATTGAGCGAGGCCCGAGTTCGCGAAGCGTATCCGAGCGTCGCCCGCAGCGGCGGCATCGCATCGCTGGGTCGCGCTTTCACGGCCACCATTATTCTCGCGCCGCTCGCGTGGATCATCATGTCCTTCGCGTATTTCGTGAAGCTGATGCCGTTCGCCATGCGTCGTTACACGCTGACGAACCGCCGCGTGATGATCCGCGCCGGCTGGAAGGGAACCCCCGCGGGCGAGGTCGCGCTCGCCGACATCGACGAAGTGAAGATGGTGGTGGACGGAAACAGCGATTTCTTCCGGGCCGGCAATCTTGAGATCATCAGCCAGGGCAAAACGGTCCTGACGCTCACGGGCATCCCCGAACCCGAAGGCTTCCGCCACGCGATCCTCAATACCCGCAACGCCTGGGCTCCGGGCAAATCGAAGACGCTGCCCTTCATCCCGGCCAGCGCCGTCAGCTAAGAAATTGTTTCGAGACCGCTGTTTTCCGCTTGCGGCTTAGCGTTCGGAGAAAGGCCTGCTCACGCTAAGCCGCAAGCGGAAAAAACGCACAGACGGTTCCGAGCGAACCCCCAATGTTCCGAACCTACATCGCTACTTGCCTCGTGACGGACATCCCGGAAGCGGCTCTTGCTTCTCGCGGATCCAACCGGTATCGCGTAGTTCGGCCACGCGGGTTGCGTTCAGCTCAATGAACGATTGCCATTTCGTCGGCACGGCGCGGTCTTGGAAAATCGCATCCACAGGACACTCCGGCAGACATGCATCGCAATCGATGCATGATTCCGGATCGATGTAGAGCATCTGCGAATCTTGGTAAAAGCACTCGCACGGACAAACGACGACGCAATCGGTGTACTTGCACTCGCGACATGGCTCGCAAACGACGTACGACATGGGACACCTCAAGACGGAAGTTGGGCGATCGCCGCATGTCAACGCACTGAAGATGCCGAAACGCCAACTCCGCAGCGGGCGGGCGCAAGTTCAACTCGCCATGCATGTTTTCGCAAGCTTTAGATCGACGCTTCGATAGGACATTCGCTGACGCGCGACGAAGGGTCGTTGGCGCGACGACAGGGCGTCACTCCGCGTCGCGCGGGATGCCGAGTTTTTTCATCTTCCCGTAAAGCGTCGTCGGCCGAAGGCCGAGAATCGCTGCCGCTCCGCCGACGCCGTAGATTCGGCCCTTTGCTCGCGAAAGAGCCTCAACGATCGCCGCACGCTCGCGCTCTTGCCAGGTTCCGTCCGGATTCAAAGTTGACGCAGGCGATCGAAACCAAGCCGGATCGACGAGCAGCCGTTCCTCCGGCGACAGCACTGCGGCGCGCTCGATGACGTTTTGAAGCTCGCGGACGTTTCCTGGCCACTCGTATTGCGTAAGCAAGCGTATCGTCTCGCTCGTCAGCGGCGCGAAGGTTCGCCCAAGTTTGCGAGTCGTCTGTTGCAGAAAGTGGCGAATCAGCAGCGGGATGTCCTCACGCCTTTCCCGCAACGGCGGCACGCGAAGGGGGACGACATTGAGCCGATAGTAGAGATCGGCCCGAAACGCTTTCGCTTCGACGGCCGATTCCAGATCCCGGTGGGTGGCCGCCACGATGCGGACATCGATGGCGATCGACTTGGTTCCGCCCACGCGTTCCAAAGTGCGCTGCTGCAGCGCCCGCAGCAGCAGCACCTGAGCATCGGGCGGCATCTCGCCGATCTCATCGAGGAAGAGCGTCCCGCCGTCGGCCAATTCGAGTCGGCCGATGCGTTGCTTCGCGGCCCCGGTGAACGCACCTTGTTCATGGCCGAACAACTCGCTCGTCACCAAGGCAGGCGACAATGCCCCGCAGTTCACCTGCACCAGCAATTGATTTCGGCGGGGACTGAGTTGATGGATGGCGCGGGCAACCAGTTCCTTTCCGGTCCCGGTTTCCCCAAGGATCAGCACGGTCGCATCCGTGGGAGCCGCTTGACGAATCGCTTGGCGAACGCCTCGCATGGAGGGGCTTTCGCCGGCAAGTTCGCGCAAGTCGCGGTCGGCGAGATCTTCGTCGCGCCGATAGTTTCGCTCCGCCTGCTGCCGATCGCCGGCGCGGCGCTGGAGGGTTTCTCGGGCAAGCACCTCCGACGCTTCGCGCAGTCTTTGGAGCGTCGCCTCCTCAAGCGGCATGTTGGCGTTTCGAATCGCGGTGAGACATCCCGCTTCCGAATCGAAGCGTGCGGTTCGCTTGCCGCCCGGAGGGGAAGTCCGAGCCGCTTCGTCGAATCCGGATCGCTGAGATTCGGGCCAAACAAACAGCAAGTCGCTGGATTGCCATGCCAGGACATCGATGCCGCACGCCGAAGTCAGCAAGTCGGCGAGAAGGCGAAACGTGGCGGCGACGTCAGGAACTTGCGGCATGATCCGCGCCCTTCGCTTTCGCGGTGAGAAGAAGCAGCGTCAGCGACCAGACGATGATGAAGGGCCCTTCGAGCCATGTCCACCAAGTGGGCATGCCGATGGCGTAGTCGAGTGCGAGGATGCCGAAACCGAAGGCTAGTTTGCAGAGTGCGAGGAAGCGGATCAGGTCCAGGCAGCGAGGCAGATCGCACGATACTCGCCAGTAAAGCAGGCCGAGCATCGCGTACATGGCGGAACCGGAGCGGGCGAGGTAGGAGACGATCGGCGACTCTTGCATCTCGCCGAGACCCACGCCCTCATGCAGGCGAGCCATGAGTGAGATGGGCATAGCAGTGGCGACAATCGCCGACGCGAGGATGACGGCTGACCCGCGTAGAAACAGGGTCAGCCGGCGTTCCCAGCGATTCGTGGTGGGGCCGGTCATGCGGTAGGGACGGACGAAACGGGCGACTGCGGGCGCGCGGCCGTCTTGGCCGCGGTGTCGGGCATCCCCGCCTTCCCGCGCAGGATCGCTTGTTCCACCAGGCGGATCAGGAAGGATTCGTAGCTGATGTCCGCACTTTTCAAGATGAGGCCAAAGCAGGCGTAATCGCAGATTTCGGGGTTGGGGTTGATTTCGAGCACATACGGTTCGCCGGCCGCATTCATGCGAAAATCGATGCGAGCGTAATCCCGGCAACCGAGCACGCGAAACGCCCGCTTCGCAATGTCGCCTAGCCTCTCGGCCAATTCCCGCGAAATCTCCGCGGGATACTTCGGCGCCGGGGCGTGGTAGTCGGGCGAGGTTTCGATCCATTTCCCCTCGTAAGTCAGGATGGGCCAATAGCCCTCTTTCGTCTCGTTGAACAGAATCTCGGCAGGGGGCAGCGCCTGCAGTTCCGGCAACTCGATGACGCCGACGTTGAACTCGCGCCCGGCGACATACTCTTCGATCAGCACCGGCGGCCCAAAGGTTTCCAGCAGATAGGCGACGCGCTGTTCGAGTTGGAATGCATTGGTGCAGACCGAATCCTGCGCCATGCCGACACTGGCATCCTGCGTTGCCGGCTTCACGATGACGGGCCACGGCATCTGCAGATCGCCAACCGGCAGTCGCTCGACGATGCGGTATTCCGACGTCGGCAGGCCCGCCCCACGCAGCAGATGTTTGGTGAGATGCTTCGCCCGCCCCACGGACAATGCCTGGAGCGGCGAACCGGTGAAAGGAACGCACTTCCACTCCAACAATCCGGCGACATACGACTCGGTTTCGGTCCGGTCGTAATTGCCTTCGAAGAAGTTGAGCACTGCCGCCGGCTTGCGTTTTTTGAGTTCCTTCCACAAGACCGTGGGATCCAAACCGAGCGGCAACAGCGCGGTGCGATAGCCGGCCTTTTCAACGATGGAAGCCGCCTTGGCCGCGATTTGCACGACCGAATGCTCCGACTCCGCATCGGGATGATCGAGCGGCAAAAGCGGTTGGTTATACAGAGCGAGGATCAGCGGCTTGGGCATGGGATCTCGCGGAATCGGGTTAGCCGCGACGCGCAGCGGAGCGCGGACAGTAAACCTTCGAATTGCATGGCACGCAGTCCGCGCGCCGCGGCGCGGAGCGGCTAACAGGGGGGCCGAACGAAAACAACCCACACCCAAAACTGCCCGAGCGAGCGAGAGCGGTTTGGACGATCGTCTCGATGAGTTGAGGATAGGTCCATCCCGCGAGCTTGGCCATGATGACGAGATCGCTGTCGATCGGGTTGAGCCCCGGCAGCGGATTCACCTCAAGGAAATACGGCACGCCGTCGCGGACGCGGAAATCGACGCGGGCCACATCACGGCAACCCAGAGCGCGAAACGCCGTCTTCGCCGCCGCCTCCGCACGCCGCAGCTTCTCTTCCGGCCAATCGGGCGGGCAACGATACGTCACATGCTGCTGATACTCGCGTTTCACTTCCAACGTGTAGACGAAGCGATCGTTCGGCTGGTTCGGTACGACTTGCATGATGCCGATGACTTGCGGGTCCGCGTTGCCGTAGAGCCCGATCGTGATCTCGTCGCCCCGGATGTACTCTTCAAGGAGCAGCGTCTGCCTTTGGCTCTGCCTCAAGGGTTCGACGACGCCAACCATTTCTTCCAAACGATCAACGAGGCACGTGTTGCGAATGCCTTTGCTGGATCCTTCCCAAGCGGGCTTCACGACCAGCGGAAAAATCAGGCGATCGCTCGGAATGTCGGCGACGGCCATGTCGGGTTCCAACGCGAACGATCGCGGCACCGCGACGCCGGCTTGAGCGACGATCAGCTTGGCGCAGTTCTTGTCGAGCGTGGCCGCCATCGTGAACGGGTCGGAACCCGTATACGGAATGCCCAGCAATTCGAGCGCGGCGGGAACCCGAGCTTCGCGCGAACGGCTGACGCCCGTCCCTTCCGCAAAGTTGAAGACGAGATCGAGCTTGGCGTTCAGAGCCTTCTCGACGAACTCGCGATTGTCGCCAAGCAGAGTGACCTCGTGCCCCATGCCTCGAAGCACCTTGGCGATCGCTTCGATCGTATGCGGGCTGTCGAATTCTTCCTGCTGATCGTCCGACAAATTCGGATCGAGAGGCGTGGCGGATTTCAGATCGAAGGTGATGCCGATGTGCATGAAGATGACTGCTGAGGAGGCGATTGGTCAGAGCCCAAGCGCCAGCGAAGGGTTTCTATGTAGCCCTCTCGCTCCGCGAGAGGAAAGCGGCAAAGTGCCGTGCGGCGGCGTGGCATTCATCCGCTTACCTCTCGCGGAGCGAGAGGGCTACATAGAAACCCTCGCTGGCGCTTGGGTTCGGATGTTTTATTTGGTGAGCTTAAAGGATTCGAGCGACTTCTTCGCGGTATCGGATTTGAGAAACCCCGATTTGCCGATCGCCACGATCTGATAGAAGCGTTGGTTCACCAAATAGGTGCGGACGAGTCCCTCGGAGCCGGTCTCCTTGAGCGTGCCCGTCCACTCCATGCCTGGGTTGCCGAAGATGGCGAGCTTGCGTCGCTCGGTCACCTCCGCCTTCAGCGCCTTCGCGGATTCCTCCACCATTGCGGCAAGCATCTTGTCCCGATTGGCGGGGTTCTTGTCGGACATCACGGGCAGCGGGCCGAAGCTCACGGAGAGACCCTGACCATCCTTTTCCCAGGAGACGGTCGTGAGTTCTCCCGTTTTGCGGACCTTCGGCGTATCGGGCAGAAGCAACTCGAACTTCCCCTCGGCATTCGCGTACTTTTTCAGTTCGCCGCCCTGGCCGAACGTGAGACACGCCCAGCTGAGAACAAGCAATCCGGAACAAAGCAGCGAACGCCGAGGCATGATGAATCCGCCTGCTTAAGGGAGAATCTGGAACGAGTCGAACACCTTGTTGGCCTCGTCCGTGTTGACGAAGCCGGCATCCTTACCCATGGCGATCACTTGGAACAGCCGGTCGCCGGAGAAATAGGTCCGCATCCGGAGGGAAACCGACTTTCCTTCGAGGCTTCCATTGCCCGTGATCTCCAAGCCATCGGCATTTCCAGATTTCACATCCTTCGTTGCAGTGATCGTTCCCTTCAATGCCTTCATTCCTTCTTCGGAAGACAGTTTCAAAAGTTCCTTCACGGGAACCCCGGGAATGGGCGGCATTCGAATCGAATTGACGGAATAAGCGCCCTGCCGGAATTCGGTGGTGTAGCTATTTACGACCCCACCTGGAGAGTTTTGTTTCTTGTTCGTCGGCGTGCCAGGAAAGAGCATCTTGAACTTGTCTTGCGGAGCGGAAAACTCGCGAAGCTCCGGCCGGCCGCAACCGCTGAGCACAACGGCGCCGACGACGAAGAGCGGAATAGTCCAACGCATGCGGCAAATCTCCATGTGGGATCGCCTCGCCGGCACCCTACCGGACGCGACGACGCGAAGCACGAATGAAAGCAGACGGAGTGCCCGGAAACAAGCAAAATCACGGGAAATGCGCGGCTGCAAAACGGTCGATCACGGGACAAACACTCGCCCCATGCGGACCACTTCGAGGTCCCGGCCAAGAACCTTCTTGATCTCATGGGTCCGCTCGTCGTTCCAGCGCCCGTCGGGAGCGCCGCTGATGAACCAATCCGCGCCGTTGTCGGCCAGAAACATGCCGTATTTCTTCAGCGCCCGGAGCACGACTTGCGATTCCTTGGGGAAACCCGAAATGTCATAGTCCGCTTTCAACCGAACGCGCATGCCCATGGGCGGCAGATCGGCATCGTCGCGGTCCGAGGCGAAATGGGTCGCGGGCAACACGAACGCGCGACGCGTCCGCCCGACCGTGAAACGCAACGCGTGGTTGATCTCGCCTTTGACCATCACTTCGTCGTATCGCACCAGGCCGGGCAGAATGGGCAGCCCAGCCGCGTCGGCGGATGTATATCCAGCTCGTCGCAACGAATTGGTTTTCAGATTGAAGATGGCCCCGCTTCCCGCACGCCATCCGCCTTGCGCGGGAAACGCGTTGAACAACTCGTAGAGCATCCAGTTGTCGCGGTCCAAGACCACCACATGGCGATCCCCCGTACCGTTCGGCCCCCCTTCAATGGGAGCATTCGCCGGCACCGGGTACGGGCCCGGATCGCTCTCCTCGGCGTAGCGAAACTCGACCGGGACTTTGGTTTGGTTCCCCTTCACGACCAAATAGGGGATGCCGTTGGGAGCGCCGCGATAGGGGGCGCCATATTCCGGATGAAGCGGCTTGTTCGCACCGATGCGGGCGATGATGCGATCCGACAGAGGATCGACGGGTTCGCCCGAGATGTCTTGATTCCAAGGATTGTCGTCGGGCAGGAGCCGTTTCTCGATCAGCACATTCGGGCCGTATTTCGGCGGCTCACGCTCGGGCGTCTTGGCGACCTTCGGCTCCTCCGTCGGCTTGGGAGCCACGAACGGCGGAAGATCCACCTTCGGGCCCGGATCGACGATTTCAGCCGTGTCCTTCGTCTTCGGCGGCGGCAGCGTTTCCGGTTCCGGAGCAGGGCGAACTGCATCCGCAATTCGGCTCACGACGCGCGCCTTCAAGCCAGTGCCGCGCATCTGTTCGGCGACAAGATAGCCGAGGACCGCGAGGCCCAGCCCGAAGAGAACGCCGGCGAAGAATACCCGGAAATCGCGCATTGCATTTCCCCATTCCATTTCTCCCCTCTCCCAAAGGGAGAGGCAGCGAAGAAGGTCTCCCGCCGCTTGTTTGGCGCGCAACCAACATTGGATCGTAGGTCCGCAAGGGCGCCAACGCAAGCACGCCCTTCTCGACCCCCACGCTGGGAATGAGGTCGAGAAAGGCGCGAATGTTCTGCAGGCATCTTTCGCCGCATCAGCTGGACGTGCCGCCGATGGAGCTGGCGACGCTGCTGAAGGTGGCGTTGGCGTTGGTGCCGAGGGTTCCGATCGTGGTGATGCACACCACGATGATGAGAGCGAGCATGACGGCATATTCGACCGCGGTCGGGCCATCTTCGCGCTTCATGAAATCGACGACGAAATGCTTGAGACGAGCCATGAAAACTGTCCTTTCGGTCCCAGAAAGGTATCCGCGCCGCCGACTCTGGGATCGACGACTCGGGATCGCAAGCCTCTATTGGCCGCGATCCGCCGGACGAAAAGGGCCGCATCTTCCAAAAGGGAAGGACGGCATCAGCGCGAGGACCCACCGTTCGGAAGCCTGGCGATCCTTCTCGAAAAAGGACCCATGGCTTTGCGTCCCATCGTTGCCGATGGTTTGCCTTTGTCGTGGTTCGCGCCGACCGTTTCGTCGGTACACGCAATTCAACTGAACAAGAACGTTGCGGGGACGATCGAGAGGGCGATGCATCGCTTGTCGAGCGAAGGTTAGGTTGGGAATTCCAGCGTGTCAAATGAACCAGCCAGATTTCCCGCCTAACCCTCACAGCACAACCATTGGACGCGACAATCAGCCGCGAAGTTCCGGAATTCGGTTGCGATTCGCCATGTTGCAATGTGGCCGTCTCCTGCACCTTCAATGAGAACTCTCGATGCGATTGCTGCTTCTCGCCACTTTGTGCGTTGCTTTTGCCTCGGTCGTGCATGCTCAAAGTCCGGTGGCCTCGGGAGCGAAGCTGCAATTGCTCGCCGACGGATTCAAATTCACCGAAGGCCCATCGTGCGATGCTGACGGGAACGTCTACTTCACCGATCAGCCCAACGATCGCATCCATGTCTGGAGCGTCGACGGCAAACTCTCGACTTTTCTCGAACCCGCGGGCCGATCGAATGGCCTTTGCTTCGACACGAAAGGACGCTTGCTCGCATGTGCCGACGAGAAGAACGAACTGTGGCGCATCGATGTGAAGACCAAGAAGCACGAGGTGCTCGTCAAGGATTTCGACGGCAAGTTGCTCAACGGACCCAACGACGTCTGGGTTCGGCCCGACGGCGGCATTTACTTCACCGCCCCGTACTTCAAGCGGTCCTATTGGAAACGCGGCCCTGTCGAGCAGGATGCGAAAGCCGTCTACTTTCTTCCTGCGGACGGCAAACCGCTTCAGCGCGTGACGAAAGATTTTTTTCCCAACGGCGTGGTCGGCACGCCCGACGGCAAGACGCTCTATGTCGCCGCGGGGGGCATCCAAGCGTTCGACATCCAACCGGACGGATCGCTCGCCAAACAGCGGAAGTTCTGCAGCGACAGCGCGGACGGCCTGACGCTCGACGCCGAGGGGAATCTTTATCTCGCTGGCAAGGGCGTCATCATCTACGACAAGGCCGGCAAAAAGATCGAAACGATCGCCGTGCCTCAACCCTGGACCGCGAACGTCTGTTTCGGCGGCAGAGATCGGCTGATGCTGTTCATCACCGCCAGCAAAGCGATCTACGGGCTGCAAATGCGAGTGAAAGGCGAACCGCAATGAGTTTTTAGCACGCTGCGCAAGCAAGTGTTCGCAGGCTCCCCGATGGGGATAAATTCTTCACAGGGTACTTGCGATCACTTGCTTGCGCAGCGTGCTAAAAAATTCTTCGACCGATCCGGGAGTTGATTGACAGTTACGCTCCTTTCCGTTAGGGTTCAGACAAGCATTCCTGGCGGCGCTTGCCGCGCGTCGAGTATCCCGCCTCGCTACCTGCCTACCTTCGGTCGGAATTTCGTACCCGAGAATCCGATCCGTATCACGCGTCTTCAGGGGGGTCTGTCCATGTTGCAGCTATCCAGCAATCGCCGCGCAGCCGACTGCGCCGGCAGTTCCCGCCGCGACTTTCTGAAAGTCGGCGCGCTCGGGATGGGGGGCGTCATGCTCTCCGATCTCCTTCGCGCCCGCGCCCAGGCCAGCGCTGCCGGCCAACCGACTCGCAATACCTCCGTCGTCTGGCTGTGGCTGGGCGGCGGGCCGACCCATGTCGAAACCTTCGACCCGAAGATGACCGCCCCGGCGGAGTTCCGCTCCACCGTCGGCGCCGTCCAAACCAATGTCCCGGGCATCGAACTCGGCGGCGTCTTCCCTCGCATGGGGCGCGTGGCCGACAAGATGGCGTTTGTCCGCTCCTTCGCCCACAGCAACTCAGGCCACGGCGGCGGCACGCACTGGGTCATGACGGGTTACAACTTCCCGCCCGCCGACAACGGACAGGGCCAGGTGAAGCCCGGCCTCGGCTCGATCCTCGCCCGCCATCGCGGCGCGAACAATCCGACGACCGGTCTGCCCAACTACGTCCGCATGAACAACATCCTCGGCGACGGCCCCAGCTGGCTTGGTTCGTCGTATGCGCCGTTCGATATGGCCGGCAACGCTCGCAGCAACATGAACCTGCAAGTCGCCCTCGATCGCCTCACCGATCGACGCAATCTGCTTCATTCATTTGACGGCGTCAGCAGAGAAATCGATCGCACGGGCCTCATGCAAGGACTTGATGCGTTCGAGACGCAGGCCTTCGATTTGCTGCTGAGCCGGGCTCGCGAAACGTTCGACGTCACTCGGGAAGAACCGCGCGTCCGCGACATGTACGGCTCGAATCCGCTTGGCCAACAACTGCTGCTCGCTCGCCGATTGTGCGAAGCAGGCGTCGGCTTCGTCACGCTGAACTTCGGCGGCTGGGACATGCACGGCAACATCTCGGAAGGGATGAACCGGCTCGGACCGATCGTCGATCGCGCCGTCTCCGCGTTTGTCGCCGACGTAAACGACCGCGGCATGGAAAACGACATCCTCCTCGTCGTCACCGGCGAGTTCGGCCGCACGCCGCGCATCAACCAGAACGCGGGCCGCGATCACTGGGCCCCTCTCTCGACGCTCGCCCTCGCCGGCGGCGGTTTGAGGATGGGCAAAGTCGTGGGCGAATCGAACTCCCGCGCCGAAGTGCCGAAGTCCACGCCGATCACGCCGCAAGACCTCATGGCCACCGTGTTCCACGTCCTCGGCCTGCCGCAAGGCCTGCATTTCAACGACCCGACCGGTCGCCCCGTGCCGATGGTCGTCGGCGGCCGCCCGATCAGCGACTTGGTGTAAGGCGAGCGGCGCCTGCATTTCTCCCCTCTCCCTCCGCGAGAGTCCGCGAGAGGGGCCGGGGGTGAAGGCATGCGACGTGGCGTTACGCGAGAAAAGGCGCCCTCACCCCAACCCTCTGCCGGAGGGAGAGGGAGGCTAGCTCCTGCCGGTCGCCTAAACAACCGTCGAACAATCGAAAGCCGCCGCGTTCCCACGCGGCGGCCTTCTTTATTGTCGAGCGCCCGCAAACTCGTTTGCGCTGTAGGGAACGCCCTCCGTGGCGTTCCGCATGAGTAGGCACGTACATCTCATAGCATCCACATTCCGCGATCCGCTTGCGGCCTAGCATTCGCGTGAACGATCCGAATCGCCAAGCCGCAAGCGGAAGACCCCATCGCACGAAGCGCGACCATACAATACCCACATCATGCGACGCGTCTTGCTCTGTTTTGGAATCGAAAAGTATTCGGACGAACGCATCCCCGATGTGCCGTTCGCCGAAGCGGACGCGGCGGGCATTGCGGAGGCGCTGAAGCCGCTCGGCTTCGAGCCTGCGAGTCAGATCGTGCTCTTGAGCCCGAAGGCGACCAAGACCGCGGTGGAATCGGCCATTCGCCGCACCCTGGCGGCTCTCTCGTCCGCCGATCAATGCTGTCTCTTCTACACGGGTCACGGCTTCGCTCACGGCGACAACAATTTCCTCGCGTGCCGCGATACCGATCTGGATGATCTCGAACCAACTTCCGTCGCGCTGGAATGGCTGTTCGGCCAAGTCAAAAAATCTGCCTGCAAGCAAACGTTGCTGTTCCTCGATCCCGGCGAAAGCTCCTCCGATGCCCAAGGCATTTGCAAGCGATGGTCGCACGACGAGTTCGAGGAGTTTGTCGCAGGATCGAAAAACCGCATCTGCTTCACCGCATGCGGCGAAGGCGAATCCTCGCATCGCAGCCATGCGTTGAAGCACGGCATCTGGGTCCACCATCTCCTCGAGGCTCTGACCGGCGCCGCGCCCGCCGCCCTTGAGAGGAAGCGATTGCTCACGAGGGCATCGCTGCAAAACTATCTCGCCGCCGAGGTGCCGCGCACCTTGCGAGCATCGCTTGCCGGCACGGCCGCACAAACCCCCGCTTGTTACGGCGCCGTCGGCAGTTCGGTCCTCATCGCGGATATGCAGCCGATCCTCGATCAGCGGAAAGCCGCCGAGCGGTTTTCGGTCGATCAGTTGATGACGGTCAGCCTGCGGCTCGAGAAAACGATGAGCGTTCGCTCCCTGTCCGGCTACGCCAAGCATCACAAGATCCCAACCGCTCGCACGCCTTATGCGGAAATCTTCGTTGCGAACTTGGCGACCAACGATATCGAGGACGATCTCAACGCCGCGTTCGGCAAACTCCGCGATGCGTTCGGCTTTGGCCGCAAGGACATGAAGGTGAAGCGAGGCGATTCCGGCGGAAGCATCATCACGCCGTTCTTCGACTACGACGTCTCGATTTCGATCAACGCCGACGATCCTTCCGAAGTTGTTTGGCGCCGGCAGGTGGCCCACATCCGCGATCCGCAGCAAGTGATGGCCGACGAGTTCGACAGCGCGTTCAAGGGCATCTTCGACACGCTTGAGTTTTCCACCGGCAAACCCGTGAGCATCGAGGCCCTGATCGACCAGATCGAAGCGATGAAGGGGAGCGACCTCACGGTTCGCTACGACATGGACTTGCAATGGTGCGAGATCCTGGTCGCACATCTCCCCGCAACGATCCGAGCGACCCCGGCCGCATTCAGCATCGTGCTCCATCGTCCGGGTTCGACGAAAACGCTGATCAAGGCGTTCTTCGAGATGCAGAAGCTGTTCACCGACAGCTACGCGCTGAAACTGCTTTCGTTCGAGTAAGCATGCGGCAGGAGATGGTCTAACTCCCTCTTGAGACGTAAGGAGCCGCGCACGTAGTAAGCGGTTCGGCATGGTCTCACGCGAAACCGCTTACTTCGTGCGAGGCTGTGCGTCGTGTAGGTGTTGATGATCCTGTGGGTGCGAGACCCATGCTGGTATCTTATCGTTCCGACCAGAAGC
>JAIEPT010000122.1 GCA_019748295.1 Gemmataceae bacterium
CCCCCCCCTTTTTTTTTTTCTTCCGTCATCAAACAAGGGGATTCACCAATGTCAGCACAAAACTTGGCGCAGTTATCCGATTCAGCGTGGAGGGCGCTCAGCTCCAGGTAGGGCGTCGATCGGGAATGGCCAACTTCGTAGTTGTTTTTCGGGTTCGCTTAACTGGAACGCCACCCGGCGCAAATCCAGAAACGATTGACGTGTCCGCTGCAGTTGTGGTCGGGTCGTTCGGCCACCTGAGTCTTTATACGATGACATTCCGATTGGACTAAAACGGGCGGCAACGGAGAGGACGACTGGAACGGCATCGGCAATCATGTCTGTCCCGTTAAGTGAATCATTCCCTCTTTTATGGATTTATAAGTGGAGTATCTGGATGCGTCTGAACGGCATAGTGCTTAGCTTGGCATTGATCTCGCTCAGTTGTTCGCGGAGCGATTCTTTGTCCAAGGACGCTGTCCGAAAAATCACCATCGGCATGACCGGGGAGGAAGTGGCCCGGCAGATCGCCATTCCTGAGGTCACAATCCAACGGGAGGGGGCGACCTGGAGGTTCTTCTGAGGGACGGCACAGAACTACTGACGCCGGCCGCTCGCCTTCCTTGGTTCGCATATCATGGGGGTATGCGCATCCTTCTGACGAATGACGACGGAATCTACGCTCCCGGTTTGCGGGCCTTGCGGACGGAACTCCAAAAGCTCGGCGACGTCACGGTCGTTGCCCCCGCCAGCGAGCAGAGCGCGGTGGGCCATTCCATTACGCTGCTGACGCCGTTGCTTGTCCAAGAAGTCATGGACGAGAGCAACGAAATTATAGGTTGGGCCGTGGAAGGCCGCCCCGCGGATTGCGTGAAATTGGCGCTGCTGGAGCTGTTGCCCGAACCGCCGGACGTGATCGTCAGCGGACTCAACGCGGGGTCGAACGCGGGGATCAATGTCCTCTATTCGGGGACCGTCGCCGCGGCGATCGAAGGCTCGTTCTACAAACACACCAGCATTGCCGTGTCGCTGGAAACCTCGAAACCCAATCCGCCCGATTTCAAGAAGGCGGCGGAACACGCGGTGCAGACGATCCGGCAAGTGCTCGAGCACCCGCTTTCGCAAGGCGCCTTGTTCAACATCAATATCCCGGCGCTCGAAAAGGGCCCCGTGCAAGGCGTTCGCGTGGTGCCGCAGAATGTGGCCCCCTATATCGAGCGATTCGATCGCCGTATCGATCCGCGTGGCCGCATGTACTTTTGGACGAAGCCCGACTTCTGCTGCCCCGATCCGCATCCGGATACGGACGTCACTTCGCTTGCGGAAGGCTGGATTACGATCACGCCGTTGCAGTTCGACCTCACGCATGCGGGCATGCTGCAACAGATGAAGGATTGGAAGTTCATGGCATGAACCGTTTAGCGGGGAACTGTAGGCGACCTATCGCGCGAAAGCCGGTCGCCTACGGCTCCCCGCTAAACGCGGAGTGGTCGGCGTCCATCTCCCTAAACTTGAGCGAATCTACCCCGCGCATTTCATTTCCTCGGCAAGCTCTGCACATGCTGCCGATCGCATCCGTTCTGATTGTTGTGCGCTTTCGCTGCCGTTGATTTGTCCCGGAAAACCCATCCGCGAACCGCCAGGAACCGACGCGTCGGTTAGACTTCCCCCGCATGGACCTCCATGCTCGGGGGAAGGGAGTTCTCCCGGTACGTCTTTCACAGGTGGGTTCGAGATGAAGAAGTCCCTGCTCCGCTTCGGCGCCGTCCTTTCCCTGCTGGCGGCGACGTCCGCGAACGCTCAGGCGTTTTGCCTGCTCCCCGGCTTCGGCCTCTGGGGCTTGGGCTGCAACAAATACGCGAACATCATGATCTGCAAGCCGTACAACGCGTTCACTCCGTTCTGCAGCGGCATCTCCTACGGCAATGGCTGTGCTCCGAGCTGCCCGCAACCTTGCCCCATGCCTTGCCCTCAACCGTGCGCCATGCCCTGCGCCCCGAGTTGCCTCCCCGGCGCCGACGCCTGCACCAGCGCCTACCGCGGCATGCCGATGAACATGGCCTACGGCTACGGTTATGGCTACGGCTACGGAATGCCCCAGACGGTCCCCGTCGCGTACTACGGCTACTACGGTTACCCCGTGAACGCGGGCTACCAGATGCCGGCCTACGCTCCGCAGAACTACGTCACCCCGGTCAACTACATGCCCTACTACTGGGCTCGCTAAGCTGCTAACTTGTTTCGAACCCCGAGAATTCCGCTTGCGGCTTAGCGATTTCAGGGCTTTCTCGGAACGCTAAGCCGCAAGCGGAATACTCGGGTTTCGAAGCAACCTTTAGGCTCTGCTCCCTCGAATCCCACCGCACCGGCCCCAGGGCGAGACCGCGCTCGCCCTGGGGAGTTGGCGCGAAGCGAGATTCGACTGCGTTCCGCCTTCCGAAATTCGATCCCCATCTCAACCACGGCAAGGATGCGCCGCCATGATGCGCCTCGCGACTTTCTCGCTCCTGATCGCCTCCGTCGTCGTGTTCTCCGCCTCGGCCGAGGATGCGGCCAAGGCGTATCGCAACGTCTCCAGCGATCAGCTCGAGGCGATTCTCAAGTCGATGAAAGTCGATTTCAAGAAGACGGCCGGGAAGAAGGAAGGCATCTTTTTCTACGATTTCGAAGCCGAATCGATGAAGGTCCGCCTGCACAACTACGAAGGCAAGGACCTCTGGCTCGATGCCCACTTCACCGACAAGCTCGATCTGGACGAAGTCAACAAATGGAACGTGAAGGCGCGGGCCACGCGGGCAGTGCTGCTCGGCACGGGCGACAAGGCGACGGTTTCGCTGGAAGCCCAGCTGGATTGCGATGCCGGAGCGAGCGACGCCATCGTGCGTCAGTTCGTCACGCGCTACGAGAAGGAACTGAAGAACTTCGTGAAGTTCATCTCCAAGTAACTGCATCCCCGGAAGGATCCGCCATGCGTACTGCCGCGCTCGCCCTGCTGCTCGCCGCTTTTGCCCAAATCGCATCCGCCGCTGACGAGAAGATCTCGGAACGGCCTGAGAAGGCGATCAAGGAATTGACCGTTCCGCATACCGAGTCGCTGCTCAAGAGCATCGGCCTGGATTTCAAGAAGGTCGAAGCGAGGAAGGCCGACGAAGGAATGTTCTTCGACTTCAAGCGAGGTCCGTTCGACGTTCGCCTTTACAACTTCCAGGGGAAAGACCTGATGCTCGATTCGGTTTTTCGGCCTCTGCCGCTGGAGAAGCTGAACGACTGGAACACGCGGGCGAAGTTCAGCCGGGCGTGCCTGCACAAGGACTCGAAGGGCCCCTACGCGACGCTGGAATCGAACCTCGACGTTGCCGGCGGCGTGACCGAGACGACGGTGAAGAACTTCGTGCTCGGCTTCGAGGCGGAGCTGAAATCCTTCGACCGCTTCATCGGCGGCGCCTCGCTGGGCGATGACGACATCTTTCAGGGGGCAGTTGCTGATCGGCTGGAGAACGTCTTCAAAGCGCAGGCGATTCTCTTCAAGAAGCAGGAGATCCCGCAGAAGAACGTCACGCTTTATGAACTGACGATCGGCAAGATTCCGATGCGGCTCATCAATTTCGGCGGCAAGGACCTGATCCTGGAAAGCAAGTATCCCAAGATCGCCGCGGAGGCCGCCAACCAGTACAACCTGGACCGCAAGTTCGTCCGCGTGGTGGTTAGCGCCGCGAAGGGGAACGAATCGACCAGCCTCGAAGCCTATCTCGACTGCGAAGCCGGCACGACGGAAGCCATCCTCCGCCGCTTCCTGCTTGCTTATGAGGAAGAGACTCGCGAGTTCGCCGACTATGTCCGCCAGCAGTCGGATAGCAAGCAAGCGGCGAAGTAGCCTCGCTTGGGGCGGCCTGAGCGGCTGCATGTCGCCCCTGCTATGCCGCGACGTCGCGTTCTGTAGGGAACGCCCTCCGTGGCGTTCCGCCGAACCGGACGCGTCCGAGTAGCCGCGTCCACCATCCGTGATCCCCGCTTGCCTCTTCGCGACCCGAGGCGTCGGATCGCTAAGCCGCAAGCGGGGGAGACGATTGCGACATGGATGACGAACAATCGGACGCGCCCAGTCCGGCGGAACGCCGCGGAGGGCGTTCCCTACAGAACCGCGACATTCGCCCTGCATCAATCTGCCCTCCGCTTTAGCCCGTCGGCAAACCCCAGCGTTCGCGCACTTCCGGCAGCGGATACTCCGGGATCGCCAATCCTTGCGTTGCTGCTTCCTGCAAACGGCGCCACCCGCGCGTGATGCGTTGTTCTTCGTCGCGGACGAATTCCTCGTCGAATGCCGCTTTCGCGAACGGGCCCTCGCACACGATCGGCGGGGTGAACGCGGGATCGACGATGTATTGGGCAATGGCGGGGTTGCAGCGGATGTGGCGTTCGGGCGTGTTCGCGAGATGCATGGGATGCACTTCGCCGAGGATGTAGCGAAGGTAGAGATCCGAATCGACGATCGCTTCCACTTCCTGGCCGCACACGTCGCATACATAGCCTTCGTCGCAGACCGCCATGACGAACCTCCGGGGCGTTGGCGGCTTGTTGCCGCTATCGGTTAGGATACACGTGTGTCCCGCCCTTCGATGGAGTCGCTGCATGACGCCCAACACATCGTCGGAAACGCCGACGCCTAGTTTCGCCGAACAGGCCCTTCGTCTGGGCGGAAAATCGGAGGAAGAGGTTCGCAGCCTCGGGGCCGTCGATAAGGCGGACGATCAGGTCGAAACGCTTTTTCTGCCGCAATATCAGACGTCGAGCAGCCCCGTGCATCGCGCGATTTGGGACGGCAAAGTCCCGCTTGATCTGTTCGATCCGCCGCCGCTGGCGCCGTCCGCTCCTTGCGATACGGCCATGAACAAGTGCCTTGATGTGGTTCGCCGGCGGCGTCGATCGAAGACGCTGCTCGATGATCGCCGCAAAATTTCGGACGAGACGCTTCGCGAGTTGGCAGAGGCCGGCTATTGGGGGATGCTCATTGATCCGAAGTACGGCGGCCAGGGAGCGCCCTTCGCTCGCTTCGCGCCGTTTCTCACGAAAGTCGCTGTTTACGATTCCACCGTCTCGGCACTCGCGTCGGTGCATGGCTGCATCGGCGCCGTCGATCCGGTGCGGACCTTCGGAACCGCCGAGCAAAAGTCCCGGCTTCTGCCGACGCTGGCGAGCGGCGAACGGCTCTCGGCTTTTGCTCTGACGGAGCCGAGAGCGGGTTCCGACCTTACCGCCTTGAAGACGATGGCCGAGCGGGTGGGCGATCACTTTGAGGTGACGGGCGAGAAGCTGTTCATCACGAATGTCGTCCCGGGGCGAACGGTGGGGCTCGTGGTGAAGCTGGAAGGCAAGCCGGCGGTGCTGATCGCTGATTTGCCGAGCGAGGAGAACGACGAATTTCAACTGGTTCCTTACGGCCTCTATGCACTCAAGCAGACGTGGAACCAAGGCATTCGCTTCCGCAAATTCCGCGTGCCCGTCGAGAACCTGTTGAAGCCGAAAGTCGGCGACGGGCTCACCATCGCCTATCACGGGCTGAACCTCGGCCGCCTGGCCCTGTGCGCCGGGGCCGCCGCCAACATGCGGTTTTTCCTGGCCAATCTGCTCCCCTGGATCGGCTATCGCCGGACGTACGGCAAGCCGATCCAAACGCGCGAGCTGGTGCAGCGCCGCATCGCGCGACTCGCTGCCCTCATCGTCGGCGCCGATGCCCTGGTGGCATGGGGCGCCTGGCTCATCGACCAGGGTTATCGCGGCGAATTGGAATGCATCCTCGCCAAGATCTTCGGCAGCGAAGCCCAGAAAGAAGCGGCCATCGAGCTGTTCATGAAGACGCATGGCGGCCGATCGTTCCTGCATGGCCATCCGTTCGGCGACAACCTTCACGAGTATCTCGCGCCGTGCATCTACGAGGGCGAAGGCGAGATGCTCGGCATGGCGTTCTTCAAATCCATCGTGAAAACGCATGGCCAGCAATACTTCGAGCCGATCGGCAAAGCGCTGCAGGCGAATGGCATCAAGGACTTTCGGCCCAGCAATCCCGTGCATCTCTGGAAGCTCCGTAAGGAACTTGCCGTGTACAGCCGCTGGCGCACGAGTCGGACGTTTTTGGGCCGGGATCGTCAGCAGCCCGCGGGGATGGACCCGCGGCTCGCGGGTCATCTGCAGTTCGCGCTCGACATGTGCCAGAAGCTGGCGCTGGAACTAAGTTCCGCGATGCGAACGCATCAGGTCAGCCTCGCCGATCGCCAATGCCGGATGGCGGAGCTTTCGCAACAGGTGCAGGACACGATCACGATGCTCGTCGTGACGCAGTGGGCCCAGCGGCATGGCAACGACACGATTCGCCTCGCGGCCCATGTTTTGTGCGAAGATTTGCGACGCAAGATGACCGGCGAACGCCCCAGCGACCGCTGCTTCCGCGAACTCGCGGAGCTTGCGGATGCGGTGTATGCGGGCGGGTTCGAGGATTTGGCGGGCGTTCCGCGGGATGAGATTTTGATGCGATACGACGGGTAGATGTGGGGATTTCAAAGCCCAGGGGCGAGCGCAGCGAGCTCCTGGGTTCCGGATGCATGAACCCAGGCGGATGCATGAACCCAGGAGCTCGCTGCGCTCGCCCCTGGGCTTTGATCCTTCGGCGTATTCGAGGGCGTCATGGAGCAATCCTCCGTAGATGAGTCGTCGCGCCTATGCTACGAAGCTTTGGAACCATGGACGAGCAGCACAATGATGTTCGTTCAGACGCCTCATGTGAGTTATTCGAGCGACTCTTTGTTCGAGCCGTTCTTTGCCGGTTTGCCGTCCGCTTTGCCTTCGATCTCGTCCCAGTTGACCAGCGTGATTGCCGGCGGGATGACGCGGATGAAGGAGGTGCGTTTCACGGCTTCGAAGCCCTTGCCGCCGCGACCTACCGTCTCATGCCGGCCGGTGAATTCCATGTTGCGGCCGCCCGTCGTTTCCACCTGCAGCATGTCGGTGGAACGCGATACGAGGACGCCGCCGATGCAGATGTCCTCGTCTTCGAGCTTGATGCCGATCACGCCCTTGCCGACGCCCGAGAGGATGTTGACTTCGTCGATCGCGAAATGGATCACATGGCCCGATTGCGACGCGAGGAAGACGCTTCGCTCCTCTTGCAGCACGGCCGCGATCACGACCTTATCCTTCTCGCCAAGCTTCACGTATTTGCGGCCCACCTTCGTGGACGGCACTCGGAAGGGGGCGAAGGGGATTCGGAGCGTGAAGCCGTTTTGCGTGGCGACGAAAACGAACGGCCCCGCGGCCTCATCCTTGCCGGCCTTGATTTCCGCGGGAATGAACCGCGGATCCGTAGTAACGGCCGCCACGACGCGGACCTTGTCGTCCAGCTTGAAAAACTTGGTGATCGGATCGCCGTACCCGGAACTGACGGGCACTTCGTTGATCGGCATCGTGTAAGCAGTGCCGTCGTCGGCGAAGAAGACGACGTTGTCGAGCGTATTGGCCGGGACGACGGACAGCACCGAATCGCCCTCGCGGACGCGCGTCCCTTCGACCGACGCAAGGCGATTGACGCGCTTGATCCAGCCGTCGCGCGTCAGCACGACGTTCGTGTTTTCCTTGACGATGTACGCCTTCTCGTCGAACTCCGGCAGATCGTCGCCGGCGGAAATCTTCGTTCGCCGGCGTTCGCCGTACTTCTCGCCGAGAGCTTCCATCTCGTCCTTTACCACGCCCCACAGCTTCTTTTCGCTGCGAAGGATCGCCTCGATCTTGGAGGCGATGGCCCGCTTCTCGGCCAACTCGTCCATGATCTTCTTGATTTCCATCTGAGCGATTTTGTAGAGCTGCGCATCGAGGATCGCATCGACCTGGATCTCGCTCAGCTTGAACGCCTTGACGAGCTTCTCGGCCGCGTCCGGCTTGCCGTTCGATTCGCGGATGAGCTTGATGGCCCTGTCGAGCGCATCGAAGACGATCGCGAAACCTTCGAGGATGTGGATCCGCTTCTGCAATTGTTCGAGTTCGAATTGAAACCGCTTGCGGACCGTTTCCAGGCGGAAGTCGAGGAAGTGGCGCAGCACCTCCTTGAGACTGAGGCGAGCCGGTTGCGGCTTCCCCTCGGCGTCGGGGATCAAGCACGTCATGTTGACGGCGAAATTGTCCTGCAGTTTCGTGTGCTTGTAAAGGTACGCCATCACCAGATTCGGGTCGGCATCCCCCTTCATCTCCAGGGCGATGCGTAGGCCTTCCTTCTCGTTCGATTCATTGGTGAGATCGACGAGTTGCGGCAGCTTGCGGTTGGCGATGATCTCGCCGATCTCCGCTTCCAGCGTGCTCTTGTTGAGGCCGAAAGGGATGGAGGTGATGACGATTTGCCGTTTCTTCGGCAACTCCTCGACCTTCCACTCCGCCTGCACTTTGATGCTGCCGGCGCCTTCCTCGTAGATCTTGCGAAGCGTTGCCCGGTCGGTGATGACCTTGCCGCCGAGCGGGAAATCGGGGCCCTTCACGCGGTCGAGCAATTGGGCGACTGAGGCTTCCGGATTGTCGATCAGGTACACGGCGGCACGGACTACTTCGCCGAGATTATGCGGCGGGATGTTGGTCGCCATGCCGACTGCGATGCCCGCCGTGCCGTTGACGAGCAGATGCGGAAACTGGGCCGGGAGCACGATCGGTTCGTCGCGCGTGCCGTCGTAGCTGGGTCGCATCGGCACGGTCTGCTGCTTCAATTCGGCGAGCAGATGATCCGCCACAGCGGTCAGCTTCGCTTCGGTATAACGCTCGGCCGCCGGGGGATCGCCATCGACGGAGCCGAAGTTGCCGTGGCCATCGACGAGCGGCTGCCGCATGACGAAGTCTTGGGCGAGGCGGACCAGGGCATCGTAGACCGAGACGGTGCCGTGCGGATGATACTTGCCCGTGACCTCGCCGGTGATGCGGGCGCACTTGCTGGGTCGGCGGTCGAAATAGAGATTCAGTTCCGCGTGCATGCAATAGAGAATGCGCCGCTGCACCGGCTTGAGGCCGTCGCGAACGTCGGGCAAGGCACGGGATGTGATGACCGAGAGGGCGTAGGTGAGGTAGCGTCGTCGGGTTTCCTCCACGATCGACGCGAGATGCGTTTCCGCCATGAAATCCCTTCTCCATCCGAACTCGGCGGCATGCCGAAAAGGGTATTGTAGGGACGCGGCCGCTTTAGCGTTTCGCGACGGCGGCGCGGCCGCGGCGGGAGGTAAGCCAGTTGGTTTTTGGCTTGGAATCCGGCTGCTTGTCTCCCCTCGCCCTCCGGGAGAGGGGCCGGGGGTGAGGGCGTGCGACGTGGGGCTGCCCGAGAAAGGCGCCCTCACCCCAACCCTCTCCCGGAGGGAGTGGGAGCCTAAAGCCGCTGCGGACCTAAATCAGCGTGCGCGATTTCGCAGCAGCACCTTTCGCATGAACCCGAAGCGTCATGACGCTTCGGGCTAGTGCGGGCCACTGGCATGTTTTGATCGGAATCGCGATGCCCACTCTTATTCAACAGGCCGCTAACCCGCTGCCGATTTGCGCACGCTGATTTAGCTGAGGCGTTTGCGGAATTTCGACATGGCGAGGGCGAACAGGGCGATGCCCATGGCCCATAACACGGCGGCATGGATCCACAGTTCCCTCATCCCGGCCCCTCGCAGAATGACGCCGCGGGCGCCGTCGATGAGCCAGGTGGTGGGAAACACCTGGGCCACGTACCAGAAGACCGCGGGCATCGAATCGAGCGGGAAGACGTAGCCCGAAAGGAAGATCGAAGGCATCATCGTCCCCATCGCCATCTGCCCCGCGGCCTCACGTGTGGAAACGCGCGTGGAAATCAGCAGGCCCAGGCCCAAGAACGTGAACATGAAGGGGAGCGTGAGGAAGAACAACGTCAGCACCGACCCATGGATCGGCACTCGGAAGGCCACGTTCATCAGCATCAGGATGGCGCCGAACTCGGCGAGAGCGAGTACCAAGTAGGGGATCAGTTTGCCGAGGATCAGTTCGGCCCCATGGACCGGCGTCATGAAGAGTTGCTCAAGCGTGCCGTTTTCCTTTTCGCGCACGATGGCATTCGCAGACAGCATGATCGCCATCATTTGACAGATGACGACCATCAATCCTGGGATGAAAAAGTTGGCCGAGCGCGTCGTCGGGTTGAACAAGATCTGCGGGCGAACATCGACCGGCATCTCGCTCTGAGTCAGGATGCGCGTCAGCGAATCGCGGAGGGCGAGCGCATTGCTGACATTGAGTGCTTCCCCCGCAATGCTCGATTCGGAACCATCGACGAGCACGAGGTAACTGGCCGGCTCGCGGGCTTCGATCTTCCGCGAAAAGTCGGCCGGGATCAGGATGCCGACGCGTGCTTTGCCCGCCACGATTCGCTGATGCAGTTCCTCCTCAGTGGGAACGATCTCGACGACGCGGAAGGTCTCCGAGTTTTCGAAAGCCCGCACGAGTCGTTCGCTTTCCTGCGTGCGAGCCCAATCGCAAACGACGGTGCGGACATTGCGGACGTTCGTATCGATCGCGTAGCCGAGCATGAAGAGCTCAAGCACGGGGATGAACAGAGCAAAGAACAGCGTGGCCGGGTCGCGGAGGATGTGGAGCATCTCCTTGCGAGCGACCGAAGCCGTGCGTTGCATGGAAAAGGGCATGGGGACATTATCGCAATTTGCAGTTCATCTCAAAGCCCAGGCGCGAGCGCAGCGAGCTCCTGGGATCGGTGCGTCGGACGCGGGATATGTCTTCGGTCTGGATCCCAGGAGTTCGCTGCGCTCGCCCCTGGGCTTTGGATTTGCTCCAAATAGTTGCGTCGCTCTGCACGTCTCTTGGAATAGGCCGCGATCCACCCCCTATTCTCCGCTTGCGTTCCGTTTCGCCGTTTCGTGTGCCTTTGACCACCTCGTTTCCGCTTGGTAGGATTCCATCATCTGCTCTCCGCTCTGGACGATGGAAGTCCTTCCGAGAGTCGCATGCCTCGCACCGATATTCAGCACGAACTCAGCTACTTCAAGCGATTCCGCATGGAGCGGGATCTGCTCGCTTCGGCGTTGCCCGCAGTGCCGTCGTTGCCGGATGGTTACGCATGGGTCGCTTGGGACGATTCGCTTCTTGAAACCCATGCCAGAGCGAAGGTCCGCTGCTTCGAAGGCGAAGTGGACGCCCTCGTCTTCCCGAACCTCAGCTACTTCGAAGGCTGCGTTCGCTTGATGCGGCAAATCCGCGGTCGCAACGGGTTCCGGCCCCAGGCCACTTGGCTCATCACCTATCACGGCGAAGGCGTGGCGACGGTGCAAGGCGTCGGCGATCGTACCATGTCAGGCGCGATTCAGAATCTCGGCGTTGTCGCCGAGCATCGAGGCCGGGGACTTGGGGCGGCACTCTTGATCCAGGCCCTCCATGGTTTCCGCAGCACCGGGCTGCAAAGGGCCGTGCTCGAAGTCACCTCGCAAAACGACGCTGCCATCCGTCTCTACCGCAAGTTCGGCTTCCGATCGCTGAAGACGCTCTACAAGGTGATGGACCCCGTGCAGGCGATCCCCGTCCCCGTGGAAGCCGACTGGGTTCTTTAGCCCCAGCCCAGGGGCGAGCGCAGCGAACTCCTGGGATTCAGAACGAAGACATATCACGCTTCCGACACTCCGATCCCAGGAGCTCACTTCGTTCGCCCCTGGGCTTGGACGCGTCGGCGCGTGGTACAATCGAGGCGGCAATGTCCTCTTCGAGACTCGTCGCATGGCCGATCTCGCGTCGCTCTTCTCCGAACTCCACGCTCAGGAATCGCAACTCCGCCAAGGGGGCGGGGCGCAAGCGATTCAGCGACAGCACGACAAGAATCGCCTTACCGCTCGCGAACGGATCGATCGCCTCATCGATTCGAGTTCGCCCTGGCTCGAAGTCGGCCTGTGGGCGGGGTGGAAGATGTATGCCGAGTGGGGCGGGGCGCCTTCCGGCGGAGTCTTCACGGGCATCGGAATCGTGTCCGGCCGACGTGTGATGATCATCGCGAATGACGCCACGGTCAAAGCCGGAGCGTTCTTTCCCATCACCGCCAAGAAGGTGCTGCGGGCGCAACGCATCGCGATGGAGAATCGCTTGCCGCTGGTCTACCTCGTGGACAGCGCGGGCGTGTTTCTCCCCTTGCAGGATGAAGTGTTCCCGGATGAGGACGATTTTGGCCGGATCTTTCGCAACAACGCAGTGATCTCCGCCGAAGGCATCCCGCAACTCGCGGCCATTATGGGCAACTGCGTCGCCGGCGGCGGCTATCTGCCGGTGATGTGCGACAAGCTGCTGATGACTGAAGGCAGCGGCCTCTACCTCGCCGGGCCTGCCCTCGTCAAAGCCGCCATCGGGCAGGTCGTCAGCCATGAAGACCTCGGCGGAGCCCAGATGCACGCCGCCGTCAGCGGCACCATCGACTTCCGCGAGAAGGACGAAACCGCATGTCTCGATCGCTTGCGCCGGCTCGTCGAAGCGTTCCCCGCGGATGCCGTCCGCGTGAATCCATCCGTTGGAGCATCCGTCTCTCCCGACGAAATCGAACGACGCCATCCGGGCGACCCACGCAAGGAATACGACGTCCGCGGACTGCTCCCCTGCATCCTCGACGACGCCCCCTTCGACGAGTACAAGGCGGACTTCGGCCAATCGCTCGTCTGCGGCTACGGCCGGCTCGGCGGCGTTCCCATCGGCGTGGTTGCGAATCAAAAGAAGCGGTGCAAAACGGCGAAGGGAGAGATGCAGTTCGGCGGCGTCATCTACGTCGATTCCGCGGACAAGGCCGCCCGCTTCGTCATGGACTGCAACCAATCCCGCGTGCCGATCCTGTTCCTGCAAGACGTGAACGGCTTCATGGTCGGCCGCGATTCGGAACAGGCGGGCATCATCCGCTCGGGCGCCAAGCTCGTCAACGCGATCAGCAACAGCGTGGTGCCCAAGATCACCGTCATCACCGGCGGTTCCTACGGCGCCGGCAACTACGCCCTGTGCGGCAAAGCATTCGACCCGCGTTTCCTCTTCGCCTGGCCCACTGCCAAGTACGCGGTGATGGGCGGAGAACAGGCCGCGGGGACGCTTCTCGACATCACCATCGGCGCCCTCAAACGCGAGGGCAAAGAACCCGAAGCCGGCGAGTTGGCCGAGCTTCGCCGGAAGATCGAATCCTCGTATCACGAGCAAATGGACATCCGCTACGGCGCCGCTCGCCTCTGGGTAGACGGCATCATCCTGCCGCGCGATACGAGAGCGACGTTGCTCAATGCGCTAGCGATCGCGTTGCGCCATGACGATGGGCGGCCGTTTCGGACCGGGGTTCTGCAGACTTAGCAGCGACGTGGTTTCGAATGCAATAACGATAGAATGAAGCAGCCGAGAGGAGTGCAAATGACGACGATCCGAACCATCATTCGCAATCGAAAAATCGAAGTGCCCGCGCCCAGCGAATTGCCGGATGGCGCCGAGGTCGATGTAACCGTGGAGCGGTCTGAGATAGGCGACGATGTGCCGACGTCGCCCGAGGAAATCACCCGTATCTTGGCTGCAATGGAGATGCTTGAACCACTAGACATTCCGGAAGGCGTGGCCCGCGAACTTGAATATTGGGAAAATTCGCTGAATCAGCGGTCCCTCCATCATGAGGCGACTCCTGAGGACGCCTTCCAATGACCAGATTCTTGCTCGATACGGGAGTTGCAGGACTCTATCTCGACCGAAAACGCGGCGTGTTCGAGCGATCTCAAGAGGAAGTAAAGAGGGGCCATGCTATCGGAATTGCCGGCCCTGTTCTTGCTGAACTTGCCCTTCGGGCGGAGGGAAGTCCATGGCGAGAACAAAACCTTCGTCGTCTTCGCCAAGCACTTCAAGTCTGGAAGCTCTGGTTGCCATCAGCCGACACTTCCTTCGAATATGGCCGAATCGCATTCGAACTGAAAAAGCTGGGCCGGCCGATTGGTCATAACGACATATGGATCGCAGCGACGGCGCGAACGCTTCTTCAATGCGTCGTCGTCACATTAGACTCGGACCTTTCTGCGGTTCCTGGACTGGTGATCGAGCAGTGGGGCGGCGAGTGAGAACGGTCGTTTCGTATCCCGCTGAGTTGGCGACATGGGGTAAAGGCGACACCCTTGGCATTGCCGCAAGGCGATTGCCGGCGCATTCCTCATAGGTGTTGCAGTACAAGTTGCGGAATCAACCAGCAGGCAGATTTCGCGGAACGTCCTCTTCGGGAATTCCCACAACCCTGCCTGCTTTGACGTCAGCCATGCAGTCTGCGGCAATGTCGAGCCGCTGATCGAGATCCTTCGGCTCGCCATCCCGAGAGAACGAAGCAAGAGTTCCGCCAACTCTGCCCGCTCGCTGGTCGGCAGTTCGGAAACAGCGTGTTTCAGTTGCTCGAAAGCTTGACTCATCTTCTAATCCTCCACGAGCATTGTAGCCGCATTCATCCGGTTTTCGCGTCGAGCGTCTCGACGAACGCCAGTGATTGCTCGATCCACAGCGCGAGATCCGCGTCCGTGGCGAGCCCCTCGGGATGCACCATCACCCAGCCCTTCATTGGCTTACCGGTCACATCGAACGGCCGGACATGCGGCATGAGGAGCGATTGCTCGCCTGCTTGGGGGCCCGGGCGGGCGATGAGGCTTTTCTTCCAGATGCCGACGATCATGTTTCCGCGATGCAGAAACACAAGGCTGCCGAACATCTTTTTCTCGGCGATGTCAGCAGTTTTTCGCAGCAGCGTGCGGATGCGCTCGCCCAGCGCGTCATCGAAAGCCATGGCAAATCACTCTCAGTCGGTAGGCGGGTGCATCGGGATGCACGCCAAAATCGCTGCGGCAATAAGACCTAGGGATGCTCCCCATGCAAAAGCGGCGAAGGCGCCCCATTGCTGGTAGATCGTCCCAAACAGAATGCTCGAGGGCAAGGCGGCGATGCCGATGGCGGCGTTGTACCAGCCGAAGGCGAGTCCCTTTCGCTCTTTGCCGGCGAGGCTTGCGATGAGCGTTTTTTCGGCGGGCTCGGTGAGCGAATAGAAGATCGCATAGGCCAAAAAGAAGGCCCAAGCATGCCAGGCTTGCGTCGCCAGCCCGAAGGCGAGGTATAGGCCCGCGTAGACGAACCAGCCCCCTAGGATGAATCGGCGTGCCCCGAAGCGATCGACCGCTCGTCCGAGGAGCCAGTTGCCGCCGCTCTTCGCCAGATGGTAGACGCACCAAAGGATCGGCAACCAATGGATTTCGACTCCCAATTCCTGAGCACGGATCAACAGGAACGCATCCGAAGAGTTGCCGAGCGTGAAGACGACCAAGGACAGCAGAAGCCAACGAAAGCCGCGGCTGAAAGGCTTCAGCGTCCATTGCATCGGCTCCTTCGCGGGTTCCTTGGCCGGCGGCTCGCGCAAGCCGAAAAGAAGAAGAACCAGCACGATGATTCCGGGCACGATGGTCCAGAGAAAGAGCGTCCTAAGCGAGTCGGGCCATGCCCACAGAAAGGCAAATGCAAGGAGCGGGCCGAGGGCGGCGCCGAGGTGATCCATTGCCTGATGAAAGCCGAAGGCCCGTCCCCGCTGACCTGCAGGGACGGAGTCCGCGATGAGCGCATCGCGGGGCGCCGTTCGCACGCCTTTGCCGATGCGATCGCTGAAACGCACGAGAAGCAATTGCCACGGCGCCGTCAGGATCCCAATCAGCGGTCGGGCGAAGACGGCAAGCGAATAGCCGAAAAGAACGAACCCCTTCCGCTTCCCCGCCCGATCCGACCAGCCGCCTGCGACAAGCTTGAGCAAACTCCCGGTAGTGTCGGCAAGCCCCTCAATCAGCCCAAGCCAAATCTTGTTGCCGCCGAGGAAGACGAGGAGGAAGTTGGGCAGCAGCGGAAAGACCATCTCGCTGGCGACGTCGTTGACGAGGCTGACTACCCCCAATACGCGTACATTACGCGGGAGGTTGCTCGAGGCGGGGTTGGGCGCCTCCGTATCCGGGGTTGACGTCTCCATGCTTAATCCTTCGGCTTCTCGCCTGGCGCGAACACGTGGGAATGATATGTTGCTCCATCAAACTTGGTGTCCGTGAGATTCGCCCTTTCGAAGTGCAAGTCTTCCCTCTCCCTCCGGGAGAGGGGCGGGGGTGAGAGCGTGCGACGTGGCCTTGCGCGAGAAAAGGCGTCCTCGCCCCAGCCCTCTCCCTTCGGGAGAGGAAGACTATTTCCTGCCGGTCGCCTTATAGATCGTTGTCAAGATCAAAGTCCAGTTTGGATCCGGCGAAATCCCTTTCGCCGGTTACGTACCGCCGAAGCATCTCGCGAAAAGATTCGGCCTTGGGCATGGGTATGGCAACTAGAGAAAGCCGAAAGCATTACGCCGCGCGCCACCAAACCAGCGCCGACCCCAGGAAGATAACCCATTCCGACGCGGCGAGGAAGTAGGTCGTCGAGCCGATGCCGGGGTAGAGGAAAAAGCTGATCGTCCGCATCAGGACCAGGATCCCGTGGATGAGAAGACAGGCGTCTAGCGACGGCATCGTGTACTCGGGGCGGACGAGGGGGGCGAGAAAGATCAGGCCGAGGGCGATCTGCAAGCCGCCGTAGACGACGAAATACTCCGACTGTCCGCCGCCGGGCTGCAAATCGTAGCCGATCGAACGGGACGTGTTTCGCGGCAGCAGAGCACACCAGACGGCGAGCAAAGCGTATGCGGCGCCCACGACGGCGAGAAAGCTGCGGGCGATCATGGCGGGCCTACCTGAATTCGAGGGAACTCACAAATCTTGAGCTGCTCTCATTGGTAGGCTCGCCCGAGAAAAATGCGATCCTCGCGGCGCGAAACGCCGAAGCAGGTGCAAGGCTCAATCGTCGCCCGCGCGGCGTTCTTCGTCGCGGATCACGTCGGCGAGGATCCTCTTTACCTGCGTGATATCCGCTTCCTCCACGCCTTGGCGGCGCCAGAAGCGGCGTTGCAGGGTATCCAGAATGTGTTCCCACATCTCGCGCGTCGGCGAAAGGTTCTTCGTCCAGTCGCCTCGGCGCTGCAGCTTCCACTTAAAAGCCCACACGCCCGCAAATCGCTCGGCGCAAAGGTATCGTCGTTCCCCCGATTCGGGATCGACGTCGTGCCACTTGATGTCCACGGCTCACCGCACCATCGCCAGGGACCGCAGTTCGCGCGGCAACGGAAACGACACGTGCTCCTCGCGGATCGTTCGGCTATCCACCTCGGCGCCGAATCGCGATTGCAGATACGCGATGCAATCCTGAACCACATCCTCCGGCGCACTCGCCCCGGCCGTGATCAGCACCGTCTCGACTCCATCGAACCAGCGTTCCTGCATCTCGGCGACACCGTCGATGAGATGGGCCGGGCGATCGAACGTCGCGGCGAGTTCGGCGAGACGGAGGCTGTTGCTGCTGTTCTGGCTGCCGAGCACGATGACGAGATCGACTTCGGGGACAAGTTCCTTCACCGCTTCCTGGCGATTCTGGGTCGCATAACAAATGTCGTCGCGGGAGGGCCCGACCACGTTCGGATACTTCTTGCGGATCGCGCGAATGATGATTTCCGCATCATCGACGCTGAGCGTCGTCTGCGTGAGAAACGCGACCTTCGTTTCCGCGGCCAAATCGAGCGCCTCGACCTCGGCTTCATCTTGCACCAGGCGAATCGCGTGCGGCGCTTCTCCCAAGGTGCCGACGACCTCGTCATGCCCTTCGTGGCCGATCAGAAGGATCGTGTAGCCTTCGCTCGCGAATCGCACCGCTTCCAGATGAACCTTGGTGACGAGCGGGCAGGTGGCGTCGATCGCATGCAGATTTCGCTCGGCCGAGGCCTGACGAATCTCCGGCGCCACGCCATGGGCGCTGTAGAGGACGTGGCTGCCGTCGGGGATGTCGTCGATACGATCGACGAACACGACGCCGCGCTTGCGGAAGCGCTCGACCACGTGGCGGTTATGGACGATTTCGTGGTAGACGTAGAGCGGGGTGCCGAAGAGATCGAGAGCGCGTTCCAGGCTGTCGATCGCCATATTGACCCCCGCGCAAAAACCGCGGGGATTGGCCAAGACAATACGCATACGGATCCTCCTGAACGACGGTATCCTACCTTGGAACCCCGATTCTGGCGAGACATCTTCGATGTAGCCCTCTCGCTCCGCGAGAGGTAGGCGGCAGCTTGCCTCGCCGTCGCATGGTGTGCTGCCGCTTTCCTCTCGCGGAGCGAGAGGGCTACATCGAAGACAAATGAAAACGCCGCCTGGGGTGCAGGCGGCGTTTCAAGTCTCGCGTTAGGCGAAGCTTAGTCGAACTTCACGTCCTTGACGGTGATGACCTTCATCTTGCCTTCATCCTTCACCGTGCCGGTGACGGAACCTGGCTTCGATTCGTTGCAGATGTTGCTGTGGAATTTCTTGTGGCCGGCGGGATCGAAATAGAGAACGACTTCCTTGTCGTCAGTCTTGGTGACGATGACGGTCTTGCAGGCCTTTTCCGTAGCGAGATCGCACTTGGCGCAGGTGATCTTTCCCTTCAGGGTCACTTCTTTGCCAGCCGCTTCCTTGCCCTTGCCCTTGGCGTCTTGGGCTTGCGCGCCCGCCAGGAGCATCAGGGAAAGAGAGAGAACGCCGAGCAGAAACGCGGTCAAACGCATGGTGGAATCCTTATTGCAGGTGGGCATGGGGTGAACTTGACCCAGTGTAAACGCACCCTCGAACGCAGTGCAAGCGAAAATTTTTCTTTCCCTTCGATTGCCGATTTCATGGGGACGCCCGCTGCATCGCAAGTTGCGATATTTGGGCGACGATTCCCTTGCGGAAGCGCTGTGGGGGCGACCACGCTTCCCCGCGGAATTCAGTCAATTTGGATGCACTAGTCTCGTGAAAGAGATGCCCCGTCACGCCGCGGGTTTGCGGACTTCAGCGGCGAGGCGTTGGCTCAGGGCGAGCACATACGCCACTTCGCGAAGGGCCGTTTCCGAGTCGTCCCGAAGGCGAAACATGGGGTGCGAAAAAAGCCGGATCGGAGGACGGATGGAAGTCGGACGTGGAACGAAGATGCGGTTCATCGAGGGGTGGCTCCAGGGTGGCCGTCTGCCATGCTGTATCGGCCAACTTCCTCCAAAAATAAGAGCGAATGCGGCAGAGAATCGCGCAGCCGGGGGAACGCATTCGCCGATTGTGCGGGGCCATGCCCAGGTGCGGCAAAGGGACGCGGAGACTTGAGCCGGACTGAGCGAAATTCAAGGCGCCGCGGTGTGCGGCAGGTAGAAAATGCCGGTGACGAACGTGCCCGTCCAGAGGATGAGAAAGAGCAGGCCGAGGGCGATATGCACGTTGCGCCAACGGCGAAGGCCGGTGCCCAGCATGGCGATCAAAAGCACGGCGGAAGGGACCGAAAACATCAGATGGATGCGAAGGGCATCGCGAGCGCCATGTCGTTCGAAGTGCTCGAGAAAGATCCGCGGGCTAATGAGCCGGGCCACCATTTCGAGGCCAAGCAGTGCGGCGAGGGTGAGGACGAAGAAGACGTAGTTGATCCGGCCATGCAAGCGATAGTTGCCGCGAGCGAGGGCGGTCAGGGAGGCGATCAGCAGCAGCGTGACGGCGACGACGGCGACCTTGAGCATGACGATGATCAGCGCGGCATCCACGTAACAGCTCCAAACGCATGCGGGCGAAGCGGACATGTGATTTCTAGGCACGCCGCCGAGCGAAGCCCACCACATCCGAACCGAATAAGATGGCGGCTTGAGCGCGCTTTGCTCCCGAATCTATGTAGCCCTCTCGCTCCGCGAGAGGAAAGCGGATAAAAGCCAGGCGATCGTAGGGCCACAAGCCGCTATCCTCTCGCGGAGCGAGAGGGCTACATAGAAACCAAATGAGGCGAATGTGAACTATACGTGGCATATCGTGGCGTTTCTGGCCGGGGGCGCGATCGCGGTGCAGGCGGTCGTCAACGCGGCCCTGCGCGGGAAGATGAATCACCCGCTCCAAGCGGTCCTCGCCTCTTTCGCCATCGGCGCCGTCGCCACGGCATTGATGTGCCTGATCCATCGCACGCCCTGGCCCGCGTGGGACATGATTCGCAAAGAGCCTTGGTGGATCTGGATCGGCGGGCTTTTGGGCGTCATCTACGTCGGCACCTCGATGGTCGCCACGCCGAAAGTAGGGGTTGCCTTGATGCTGTCGCTCGGCTTCGCGGGTCAGATGTTTTGTTCCGTGGCCATCGATCATTACGGCTGGTTCGGCCTCGACCGCCGGCCGATCAACCCGGGTCGCATCCTCGGCGTCTCCTTGCTGATCCTCGGCGTCGTTGCCTTGGCGGTCTGTTCGGAACCCGTCGTCGCCAAGACGCCGGACGCCGCCCCCGTTCTGAACAATGCAACGCCTGCGGATCCCGAGCCGTGATCCCATCGCTGGGAACTGTCTTGCCCCGCCGGTAAGATGGCTGCGGCAGAAGATGCTTCCTCGCTCGGATATCCGCATGAGTCTCGTCGTACAGAACCTCGGCAAAAGCTATCCCACGCGATCGGGGGAACTGGTCGTTCTTCGAGACCTGGACCTTGAGATGAATCCCGGCGAATCGCTTGCTATCCTCGGCCCCTCGGGCTCGGGCAAAAGCACCCTCCTGCAAATCCTCGGCGCCCTCGATCGGCCTACCTCGGGGACCTTTCGGCTGCGCGATCAGGAACCTTTTTCGCTGGACGACGATGCGCTGGCCCGTTTCCGCAATCGGCGGATCGGCTTCGTCTTTCAGGATCATCACTTGTTGCCGCAATGTTCGGTACTCGAGAATGTGCTGATCCCGACGCTCGCCGACGACAACGTCGATCGGCCCGCACTCGAAGCACGGGCACGCACGCTGCTCGATCGCGTCGGCCTTTCGCAACGGCTCGATCATCGCCCGGCCGAGCTTTCCGGCGGGGAGCGGCAACGCGTCGCCATTGCCCGCTCGCTGATCCTGCAACCCGCCCTGCTGCTCGCCGACGAACCGACCGGCAACCTCGATCGCAAGACGGCCCATGCAGTGGCCGAGCTGCTGCTCGAATTGCATCGCCAGGAGCAGACGATCTTCATCGTCGTCACGCACAGCGTGGAGCTGGCGAGGATGCTCCCCAAGCAATCGGAAATGATCGACGGAAAATTGGCTGCCTGGTCGGGGGCGGGGCTATGACCTTCTCACGACTGCTCCTCCGTAATCTCTCCTACCACTGGCGCGGCAATCTCGCCGTCCTCGCCGGCGTCGCCCTTGGCACGGCCGTCCTCGTCGGCGCCTTGCTTGTCGGCGATTCGCTGCGCGGCAGCTTGCGCGCGCTCACGCTCGAACAACTGGGCTGGGTCGATGTCGCCCTCGCGCCGGGCCGATTCTTCCGCGACGAACTCGGCTCCAAACTGCCCGCGGAGCGAGCATCCTCCGTCCTCCTGTTGACCGGAACCGCCTCGACGCTCGGCTCCGACCCGCTTACGGCCGCCGGGACGAATCTGCTCGGCATTGATGCGCAGTTCGGCATTGAGGGGGGCGAATTCTGGAACTCGAACCAGGCAGAGGTCGCGTTCAACGGCAGCCTCGCCCATTCGCTGGGCCTCAAAGCCGGCGACCGCGTGCGGTTTTTCGTGCACAAGGAAGAGGACATTCCGCGCGAGACGTTGCTTGGCCGTCGCAAAAGCGAGGAGGTCGTCCAAGCAATCGAGGCGAAAATCCGCGTCGTGCTTCCCGACGAAGGCATGGCCCGCTTCGCGCTTCGTCCCGGCCCGGAGCCGGCTCGCAATGCGTTTTTCCCGCGTCGATTCCTGCAGGAGAAGCTCGACCTTGCAGGCAAGGCGAACCTAATACTCCTCGGCAAACCGGCCGAAACGCTCGACGCGAAACTGCATCAGGCGATGACGCTCGAAGATTGGGGCCTTTCGCTTCGCACGCCGGCGCAGCGGGCACAGCCTTTCTTCCGCCACCTCGATCCGCGGTCGAAGGGGGACGAACTCAAGAAGCTGCGCTGGCAGGGCCGCATTCCGCCGAAGCTGCACGAACGCATCGGCAACGACAACCTGCTGCATCGCAAAGACGTGGTCGCCTTCTACGAAAGGGAACGCAACTACCTGAGCCTTGAAAGCCAGAAAATGTTCATTGATCCGCCCGTGGTATCGGCCGTGATGCAAGCAGAGGGGAAGCAGGCGGCTCGCACGTTCATCTATCTCGCGGACCGCATTGCGGCGGGCAAGGGCGAGGCCCCTTATGCCGTGATCGCGGCGTCTGATCTACAGGGCATGCCAGGGTCGCTGAAGAACGACGATATCGCGCTCGCGAGCTATGAAGGAACTCCGTGGAAGGACGCGAAGCCAGGCGAGAAGGTTGTCGTCGATTACTACGTGCCGGACGAGCGGAATCATCTCGCGAAGCAGTCGGCCAAGTTCGTCCTGAAGGAAACGTATCCGCTCGAAGGGATGCTCGACGACCCCGACTGGACGCCCGAGTTTCGCGGCATCACCGACAAGCTCAGCATGTCGGATTGGGAAAATCCGCCTTTCCCCTACGACGCCAAGCGAGTGAAGAACGAAGACGAAAAGTTTTGGGAACGCCACCGCACGACCCCGCGTGCGTTCATCGCATTGCCGCGGGCCCAGGAACTCTGGGGAAGCCGATTCGGCAAAGTGACGGCAATCCGTCTCACCGGCGACGCGAAGCAGATTTCCAGCAACTTGCTGGCGAAGCTCGATCCAGCCGAAGGCGGCTTCGTCTTTCAGAAGGTCAAAGAACAGGGACTGCGGGCCGGTTCGGGATCGACCGATTTCGGCGTGCTGTTTCTTTCGTTCAGCTTCTTCCTGATCGTCGCCAGCTTGTTGCTCGTGGGTCTGCTGGTTCGGCTCAATCTCGATCGGCGCGGCAAAGAGATCGGCCTCTTGCTCGCCACCGGTTGGACGCCGGGCGCGGTGCGTAGGCTCCTGCTGGGCGAAGGCATCTTGCTGACGCTGCTCGGCGCCCTCATCGGCCTTGGCGCTGCCCGACTGTACGCATCCGCCATGCTGCGGTTGCTCGCCCTATCGTGGCCCGAAGGGGCGGGACTGAGCTTCCTCAAATTGCATGCGACGCCGCTGAGCCAGGTGATCGGATGGGCGTCAGCGATCGTGGTCGGCGTCGGTACGATGTGGTGGGCGAACCGCGTTCTCTCCAAGCTGCAGCCGCGCGCCTTGCTGATGGGCGAATCGACCGGCGATGCGGAAGGTGGAGTCGCGGGCGCTGGAGCCAAAAGCTGGTGGACGATGATCGTGTCCGCCCTTGGCGCCATCGCCTGCGTCGTCGCGGGCATGTTCGCTCAGGGACACGAAGCGAAGGCGGGCAGTTTCTTTGGGTCCGGCTTTCTGCTGCTCGTCGCTTTTCTGGCATTCGCATGGCGACGTCTGAAAGCGACCGGCCGGCAGAGCGATCCGCAACCGAGCCTCACTCGACTCGGCATGCGCAACGCGGGCCGTTATCCTGTCCGCAGCATTCTCACTGCGGGACTTCTCGCATCGGCGGCGTTTCTCGTGGTGGCCGTGCAGGCGTTTCACCGCGAGGCAGGCAAGTCGTTCCTCGCGAAAGAAGGGGGCAGCGGCGGCTTTCCGCTCTTCGCCGAATCCAATGTGCCGCTGTTTCAGGACCTTAACCAGCCCGCGACGTGGAACGATCTCGATCTGAACGACGAGCAGCAAAAACTCTGGGCCCGCGCCACATTCTGGCCGCTCCGCGTGCAACCGGGGGACGATGCGAGCTGCCTCAACCTGTATCAGCCGCTCAAACCCCGCGTGGTGGGATTGCCGAAGTCGTTGATTCATCGCGGCGGCTTCGGCCCCGAGGTCAGCCCACTGCTGTTGCTCGAAAAGGAGGACGTGGACGGCATCCCCTGTCTTGTCGATGGCAACACCGCCCAGTGGATCCTGAAGGTAGGGGTGGGCGACGTCATCGATGTGCCGGACGAGCAGGGCCAAAAGGCGAAGGTCCGCGTCGTCGGCCTCTTGCAGGAAAGCCTGTTCCAGAGCGAAGTGCTGGTGGCGGAGAGACACTTCCTGAAACTGTTCCCACGCCGAGAGGGTTTCCAGTTTCTGCTGATCGAAGCGGCGCCGGAAGACGTCGATGCGGTCCGCAAGTCGGTGTCCTCCGCCCTCGCGCAACAAGGTTGGGTCGTGAGGCCCACGCTTGATCGACTGCAACTGTACCTGGCGGTGGAAAACACGTATCTGGGCACGTTCCAAATCCTCGGAGCACTCGGGCTGCTGCTGGGAGCCGTGGGCCTTGCGATCGTCCTTGTTCGCGGCGTGTGGGAACGGCGTGCGGAACTTGCGTTGCTGCGAGCGCTCGGCTTCTCAGGCGGTAAGCTCAGCTGGCTGGTGCTCGCGGAGAATGTGTTCCTGCTGCTCCTCGGCTTGGGTGCTGGATGTGCCGCGGCCATCTTGGCCGTCGCCCCGCATTTCATGGGGAGCGGGGCTGAAGTGTTGTGGCTTCGTCTGGGACTTCTATTAGGTGGGGTGCTGGTTGTCGGATTGGCCGCCGCATCGCTGGCCGTGCGGGCCTCCTTGCGCTCCCCCCTGCTGACGGCATTGCGGCGAGAGTAGAACGCGACAATGAGGATTTCTTAGAAAACTCACCAGCCGCGGGTGCGGGAAATGGCCCACTCGTAGAGTTGCTGGTAAGCCCGGGCGGACGAACGCCAGGAGAAATCGGATTTCATGCCGTTGCATTGGATCTCGCGCCAGGTGTCCGGGTCATGGCGATAGATGTCGATCGCATTCCGCAACGTGTGCCAGCAATCGTCGGATGAGTAGTAGTGAAACGCGAAGCCGGTGACGCCGGGCCGCACGGTGTCCGCAAGTCCGCCGGTCGCCCGCACGATGGGGACCGACCCGTATCGCATCGCAATCATCTGCCCCAGGCCGCACGGCTCGAAAAGCGACGGCATAAGGAAAATATCGCTGCCGCCGTAGATGAGCTGAGCGAGGTCGGGTTCATATCCGATATACGCGATCATTTTGTCGCGATGATACCCCGCCAGATGACGCAGCATGTTTTCGTATTCGGGCTCGCCGCCCCCGAGGACGATGCATTGGGCCTCGCCGGCTTGACCGTTCATAAGCAGATGGAACACATGCCCCGCGATGTCGAGCCCCTTCTGCACATCGAGACGCGACACCATGCCGACGAGCGGCACATCGTCGCGCTGCGGCAGATTGAATCGTGCCTGCAATGCTCGCTTGTTTTGGAACCGTTGATCCAGTTTCTCCGCGGAAAACGTCGCAGCGAGCCGACGATCGGTCGCGGGATCGAACTCATCGTCGTCGAGTCCGTTGAGAATGCCGTGCACATCGAAATGGCGCTGGCGGAGCAGGGCATCGAGCCCGTTGCCCCCTTCCCAGCCCATGATTTCGCGGGCGTAGGTTGGACTCACGGTGTTGATCATGGTCGCGTGGAAAATGCCGCGGGCCATGAAGTTGACTTCGCCGAAGCGCTCCTCTTTCAGGTTCTGCGTCCGCACGCCGAGATAATCGAGCACGGACCAGGGAGCCGTGCCTTGATGGCGAAGGTTGTGGATGGTGTAGGCGGTCGGAATATTCGCATAGCGCCCATCCGCTTGCCCCGCAGTCGCGAGCCAAAGAATGGCGGGAGCGGCGTGCCAATCGTGAGCATGCACGACGTCCGGCCGCCAACCCAGGGCGGCAATCATCAGATCGAGTGCCGCGCGGCTGAAGAACGAAAACCGCCCCGCGTCGTCGCCATAGCCATAGAGGAAAGGACGATCGAAGCGGTTGCGTTCCGCGATGAAATAGATGGGAACGTCCGTGCCGGGCAGTTTTCCTTCGAAGACACCCGCTGGTTCGGCCCCCGTCCCCATCGGCACTTCGAGCGTGAGCGAGAGGGGCCGAATGTCCCACTTCCCCTGATGCATCGCGCGCTCGATCGAACCATACGCCGGCATCACGACGCGGACGTCATGCCCCAGCAATGCGAGCGCCTTCGGCAGCGACCCGCACACGTCCGCGAGCCCGCCCGCTTTCGCGAACGGCGCCACTTCGGCACTCAGGATCAGGATCTTCACAGCGACGTACCCATGTCACGCAGTCGAACGCGCGCTACGCGGATTGGTATAGCGACCGCACACGGCAAAGGTCATGTCCCTCCGGCTCCCCTCTCCCCAAGGGGGAGAGGGGGGCCGGAGCCAGCAATCTCCGCCGATTCGGCAAAGTTTTCCCCCTCCGCAAGCCGAAAATCGATGATAGCGGACTGTCGTCTCGCGACCGCTTTCGGAGGATTTCGGCCGTGCGTAACTTCTCGTGCTTCTTGCTCGCCCTCGCTCTCGTCGGATGCTCGCGCAACGAAACGGCCGAGGACGCCCAGCCGGACAAGCAAGAATTCGTCGTGGCCGAGAACGGCAAGGGCATGGCTGATCCCGCCGATGCGGGTGATACGGACGAACCGAAGACGGCGGAAGCATTCATTGAGCGGGCGAACAAGCTCTTCAAGGAGGGGGACGCGGACAACGCGGTCGAAAACTATTCCGCCGCCATCGCCCTCAAGCCCGACGCGAAAACGTTCTACAACCGCGGCGTCGCCCGCACCTCACGCGGCGAACTCGACGAAGCGGTGAAGGATTACGACGAAGCACTGAAGATCGACACCAAGAACGTCGCCGCTTGGTTCAACCGCGGCTACGTGCTGCATAAGCTCGGCAAGACGGCGGAAGGCATCGAATCGATCTCCAAGGCGATCGAGGCGAATCCCAAGGATGCCGTCGCCTATCTCAATCGCGGGCTCTTCTATCTCGACATCGGATTGGGCGACAAGGCGTTCGACGACTTCAAGAAAACGCTTGAGCTGGAGCCCGAGCATGTCGAAGCCCTGATCAATCGCGGCTTCTGCTTCTATACGCGAGGCGACTGGGACGATGCTCTGCGCGATTTCGCCAAGGCCGTCCAACTCGCCCCGCTCAATGCCACCGCCTACGGCAATCGCGGCAACGTGTACACGAAGCTCGAAAAATACGACCTGGCTTTGAAGGATCTGAACGAAGCCGTAAGGCTCAACAGCCGCGACCCGCAATTGTTCGTGAACCGCGGCAGCGTTTTCGGCGCGTTGGACAAGAATAAGGAAGCGGCCGAGGATTTCACGGTGGCGATCACGCTCGCCCCCGAGTTCGCCGCCGCCTACCGCAACCGCGGCCACGCCTACCATGCGATGGCGGACAACGTGAAAGCCCGCGCCGATTTCGCGAAAGCGCTGGAGCTGGAACCGTCGTTCGTGGAATCGATCCCCGAACAATACCGCACCGCGAAGTAACGCGCTATGCAGCCCTCTCGCTCCGCGAGAGGAAAGCGGAGGAATGCCTCGCCGTTGCATGGCTCGTTGCCGCTACCCTCTCGCGGAGCGAGAGGGCTACCTAGGGCCGTTGCGGCACGGTCTCCGACTGTCGCACGAACCGGACGAAGGTCTTCACGAAACTCCCGGGATCCGGGTTGCCAGACAGGAAGAAAAGCAACCACGGATCACACGGAATGCACAGATGAAGACCGTCTGATCCGTGTTCATCCGTGAGATCCGTGGTTGCAGTCACTTTGCGGTTTTGACCGCGGATGCGGGATGACGCGTTCGGACGGATGATGCAGACTTCGGTCGGGCCGTTGGGGGCCCGGAGGGGGACCGGGCCCCAACCCCCCCCCCGGGGCAACCCCCCCGCACCGCGGAACCAACACCCACC